>JAUXOC010000055.1 GCA_030682495.1 Alphaproteobacteria bacterium
CGGGCCGGGGCGCGGGTCGGGCGCGGGCTCTGTCGTTGCCTGGGCGACGAAAATCACCGACTTGGACCCCATCGCCATGAAGCTGCTGTTCGAGCGTTTCCTGAACCCCGAGCGTGTCTCCATGCCGGACTTTGACGTGGATTTTTGTCAGGAACGGCGCGACGAGGTTATCAATTACGTGCGCCAGAAATACGGCGTGGGCAGCGTGGCGCAGATCATTACCTTTGGTAAGCTGCAGGCGCGCGCCGTGGTGCGTGACGTCGGGCGTGTACTTCAAATGCCTTACGGGCAGGTTGATAAAATCGCCAAGCTGGTGCCGCAAAACCCCGCAAACCCGATCAGTCTCGGCGAAGCGCTTGAAAGCGAACCCTTGCTGCGCGAAGCACGGGAGAGCGATGATCAGGTCGGCAAGCTGATTGACGTTGCTTTGCGCTTGGAAGGCCTCTACCGCCATGCCTCCACCCACGCGGCGGGGGTTGTGATGGGCGACAGGCCGCTCGACCAGCTGGTGCCGATCTACCGCGATCCGGGCGCACAAGTGCCGGCAACGCAGTTCAATATGAAGGACGTCGAGAAGATCGGCTTTGTCAAATTCGACTTCCTCGGCCTTAAAACGCTCGACGTTATTCAGGAAGCCATCCGGCTTATCAAACAGACGACAGGGCTGGAACTTGACCCGCTCAAATTCCCGCTCGACGACGTTGATACTTACAAGCTGCTCGCCAAGGGCGATTGCGCCGCCGTCTTCCAGCTCGAGAGCGCGGGCATGCGTGACCTCTGCCGGCAGATGAACGTCAAGAACTTCGAAGAAATATCGGCTATCGTGGCCTTGTTCCGTCCGGGGCCGATGGAGAACATTCCAAAATACCTCGCCAACCTGAAAGGCAAGGAAGAGATTGACTATATGCACCCGCTGCTCAAGCCGGTGACCGAAGATACCTATGGCGTCATGATTTATCAGGAACAGGTGATGCAGGCGGCGCAGGTGCTGGCGGGCTATACGCTCGGCGGTGCCGATCTTTTGCGCCGTGCCATGGGTAAAAAGATCAAATCCGAAATGGATGCGCAGCGCGCGGTTTTTGTCGACGGCTGCAAAAAGCATAACAATATCGCCGAGCCGCTGGCCGCGTCGATTTTCGACCAGATCGAAAAATTCGCAGGCTATGGTTTTAACCGCGCCCACTCGGCGGCCTATGGGTTGATCGCTTTTCAGACGGCCTATCTGAAGGCGCATTATCCCGTCGAATTTATGGCCGCGACCATGACGCAGGATATGGGCAATACCGACAAGCTGGCGATGCTGCGGCAGGAATTGCAGCGTATGAACCTTGTGCTGTTGCCACCTGATATCAATAGATCTATCCCGCGGTTCTCGGTCGAATTTATGCCGGACGGCTCAAAGGCGATCCGCTATGCGCTGGCTGCGCTCAAGGGCGTGGGCGAAGAGGCGATGAAACGGGTATTGGCCGAGCGTGAAGAAAACGGGCCTTTCGCCGATATTTACGATTTTGCGCGCAGGCTCGACACCAAGGTCATCAACAAGCGGCAGATGGAATCCCTTGCCGCCGCAGGTGCCTTTGACAACATGATTGAAAACCGCGCCGTGGCGCTGGCAGGCGTCGAAACGCTGATGCGCTACGCCGCCGCCCATGCCGAAGAAAAAGCAAGCGGGCAGGAAAGCCTTTTTGGCGGCGGCGGATCGGAAAGTCTGCCGGAGCCTGCCTTGCCGCAAGCCGACAAATGGGAGCCGCTGGAAGGCCTGCGGCATGAATTCGAAGCCGTCGGGTTTTATCTCTCCGCCCATCCCCTCGACAACATGACAACGCAGCTGGAGCGCCTGCGCGTGGTGCCGTCCAGTCAGGTGCAGCAGGCGCTGAACGCCAGCGCCACCAACCGCCTGCGCATGGCGGGCATTGTGGTGCGCAAGCAGGAACGTACATCGCAAAAGGGCAACCGTTTCGCTTTCGTGCAGGTATCCGACCCTTACGGTGTTTTTGAATTGATGGTGTTTTCCGAGCTGCTTAATGCCAGCCGCGAACATCTGGAGGCGGGGACGCCAATCCTGCTCAGTGTCGATGTGGACCGTAAAAATGAAGACGAGCTGCGGTTTCTTGCGCAATCGATCGATCCGCTGACGTCGGCGGTGCAAAGTGTGACGCGGCAGGTCATCGTAGAAATTCAAACACCCGAAGCCGCGGCGCAGATTAAAGCAGTGCTGGATACGGCAGGCATCGGGCGCGTCAAGGTGCAGCTCGTCGCCGATGCAGGCAAGGGACGCGAAGCGGTCATTGAACTGCCGGGTGGTTATACTGTGCACGAAGAAACGCCGCGCGCCCTCCGTGCCATTCGTGGCGTGGGCGAGGTTAGAGAGCTTTAAGTCTCTGATTTATATAAAAAATACCAATCTTCAAATTGACATAATTTAAATCCTGCGTTAAAATAATCTATCTTTGCGCGGGGTGAGAATGTCGAAGCTGTCGGTTTTCGGTTTTACAGTGGAATGGCCCGAGATGGTCGAAGCCGGACGATATGTTGTCGGACGCTTCATAAAGCCGCGCCATGCATCGCCTGAACATCCGCTCGGTCCGCCGCCGGTCTCTGAAACGCCGATGTCGCAAGACCCGCACCGTCTGCCGATCCGGCCCGACTTTCCCGGGACGATCGTGTCGTTTCGCAAAGCGGAGCCGATGAAAAAACTGCTCGACCTTCTGAAAGCCGAAGGGCTGGAAAACGCCGAAAAGCCGCTGCGTATCCATGTCGCCTATCCGCAAAAAGACCCCGAACTTTTTCCCGACCATCTGAACGAAGCGGAACATTGCGCTGACCAGTTTTTACAAAATTTTAGACCGGCCATCCCTGCCGCCGAGTGGCGATTGGCGCGCGAGATTGTCGAAACGGTCCGGCTCGGACGCTCCGAAGACCAGACCAGCGTGCATGCGCTGACAGCGCGGCAGGAATATAAAGTGCATCATCCGGCTCAGGCGCCCGAAACACCTTTCCGCTTCAAAGATCCTGAAACCGGCAAGCCTGAATTGTTCGTCATCGTCGATGACTGCATCGAACAGGGCACGACGATGGCCAACCTGATGAGCCATATCGAAAAACAGGGCGGCAAAGTCGTCGCCGTGGCCGCGGCGCAGGGCGGTAATGATCTGGTACAGAAAAAAATATCCGGCGGTACGATCAACGGTACAAATCATACATTCGAGACGACGGGATCGCGCTTTTTCGATCCCGAAAAGAATTCCGGACGTTTGCCGCATCTGGCGCAGAGCTTTTCGCAGGCCGCGGCGCGCGAAGGCATGAAAATATCTCCGCAAAAATGTCTGGATATCTTCGAAGGCCGCATCAATCTTTTTGGCAATAGTCTTTTTGCGATGACAGAAGGCGAGTGTGAGCGTTTGTCTGCTTCCCTCGACCGCAACGGGCACTACGGCAAACGTCTCGGCTTTCGGGAGTTGATTGCCAAGCTGGATGAAAAGCTGGCCAGCTATGTGCAGAAAGACGACGCGGCACGGCCAGCCGCAAAGCAGCAGCAGTCCCTCATGCGTCTGTAGACGACGATAGGCTTATTTCTTCAAAACGCGTGATTTGATCTGCACGGCGGGCGGCAGGGTGAGGTCGCCGGACAAAATGGTGGCCTGACGTGCCATGTCGTCGCGGGCGGCGGCGGCGATGGCCTCAAAACGGCTGTGGTGCACGGCGTTGATGAAATCGCGGCCGAGTTTGCTGCGTGGCCAGCTGTCATCTGCGCCGTCTTCGGCGTCCTGTGCAATTGTACCGCCGCGCACGGTTTCGGCTTTTTCCAGCTCGGCCAGTTTTAGTACG
Source organism: Alphaproteobacteria bacterium (assembly GCA_030682495.1). Classification (GTDB taxonomy): domain Bacteria; phylum Pseudomonadota; class Alphaproteobacteria; order Micavibrionales; family UBA2020; genus UBA2020. The sequence goes on from JAUXOC010000055.1 coordinate 3,829, forward strand.
GCCTCCTGCGGCGTCAGGTCGAAGGCTTCGCCGCTCAGCACAAGGCAGCTGTCGATCTCATGTTTTGAAATATCGCCGAGCCCTTGTGCGGCTTTGTCGGCGTCAAAGCTTTTGCCGTATACCCAAAAAACATGATGCAGACGCAGGTCGTCTTCGGGGTTTTCGGTCAGCAGCGCATGTGTCCGGTACATCTGGTCGTGATTAAGCCTTTTATCTGTGCTGTTTGATGTATCCGCTGTCATGGCGTGTTCTTTTTCTGCGCGGGCTGCGTCTGGTCGTTGGCCGGTTTGCGCGGCAAAAGAGCGGCTGCCTTCAGGCGGGTTTTATCAAATCCGGCTTTAAGCCCTTGCGAGAATGTCAGGCTTGCGGGTTGTGGCGTACCTTCCGGCTGACGCGCGGTTTTTTCACGGGCATAGGTTTTGTAAGTCTTTTCAAAAGCGCGGTTGCCGATCACGGCATTGGCGGTCATCAGCGCGCCGATGCCCAGCCCGCCCGCGCCCGCCCAAACGGGCAGGAGGGGCAGGGCAACGCCCGCCGCGCCCAGCCCCAGCGTGGCGATCCCTGCCACAATCAGCGCACCGCCGATGATGACTTTGGCGCCGTAATAAAGGCTCAGGGTCTTGTATATTTTTATGCGCCGGTTCAGCTGCGCATCACTGAGTGTGTCGGCACTTTTGATGAACTTTTGTTTGATGTTTTTCAGACGCTCCAGCATCACGGCCCTCCTGCAGCGGGCGGTTTGCGCCGGCGGGGCATTATAGCCAAGCCCTCTGCTGCATCGTTCAGCGCCTGAACGGCTTTCTCCTGCAACAGCAGAGGATGTTCCGCATAAGGCAGCGCACGGTCATATGTATCGTTGCGGTGCAGCCGGACGAAGGTTTCATAGGCGTGTTCGTCAACCGGCAGAAACTTCTTGTCTGCTTCCGCTTCAAGCTCTGCCAAAAGATCGAGGGCATCGCGCCAGCCGATTTTGACCGTGAGTGTCTTGCTAAAAGTGTAGGAGCCGCCCAGTTCGTTTTCGTAGACGAAGCCTTCCGATGCCCGTTCATCGCCACTGTGAAACGACCAAAAGACCAGCGTGTCTGTTTCTGACGCGGCGGGGGCTTCTTCGGGCGCGCGGTAGGCGCGGGTGCGGAACTGGAGTGGACGGGTGAACATGCGGGCTCCTCAGGGCAATGATCCTAATGGCGGGGTCGCTTTATGTCAATAATCTTATGAAATTGGCAAAAAAACGCCGCTGCCGGGGCAGGCTGGCCGGAAAAAGGGTGGAAAACGGGCAAAAAACGTATGTTTTCCTTGCAAAAGCGAGGGGGTAGGGGTAAAACCCCCGTTACCAAACACATGAATGGTTCATGTGTAATTCACATGCATGCGTGCGCGGTCTTGTCAAAAGGTCGCTTCGGTGCCCCCAAAGGGGCTTCTTATCCGCGTGCAGAGGTATCAACCGAGAAGGACTAAACTTATGCCGATGCCAACTTTCACCATGCGCCAGCTCCTTGAAGCCGGTGTTCACTTTGGCCACCACACCCGCCGCTGGAACCCCAAGATGAAACCCTACATCTTCGGCGAGCGCAACAACGTACATATCATCAACCTCGAGCTGACCGTGCCGATGCTTTACAGCGCGCTGAAAAACCTGCGCGACATCGTTGCAGGCGGCGGCCGCGTTCTTTTTGTGGGCACCAAGCGTCAGGCGACCGAGAAAATTGCCGAAACCGCGCAGCGTTGCGGCCAGTACTACGTCAACTACCGCTGGCTCGGCGGCATGCTGACGAACTGGAACACCATCTCCAACTCCATCAAGCGTTTGCGCGAAGTGGACGAGATGCTGAACAACGCCGAAGTCAAGCAGGCGCTGACCAAGAAAGAACAGCTGAACCTCGCCCGCGAGAAAGAGAAGCTGGAAAAAACCCTTGGCGGCATCAAAGACATGGGCGGCCTGCCCGATGCGATCGTTGTGATCGACGTGATGAAAGAAGCCAACGCAATCCTCGAAGCCAAGCGCCTCGGCGTGCCGGTTTTCGGCGTGGTAGATACCAACTGCGACCCCGATGGCGTGGATTTCATGATCCCCGGCAACGATGACGCAACCCGCGCGATCAACCTGTATTGCGACCTTTTCGCCGAAACCGTTCTTGACGGCCTGCAAGCCGAAGTAACGAAGTCCGGTAAAGACGTTGGCGCAGCCGAAAACCCGACCCCCGAAAACCTCGAGACGGTCGAAGCGAAAGCGGCGGCTGCCGGTTAATTCAGGCGGTCTCCGGCAGACGCCATCCCCGGCGTCTTTCGGGTTTTGGAACCATCCATTTAATAGCCTCCCCCGGCTTTTTCGGCCGGGGGATGGCGCACAACAGAGAGGGACACAAGAAATGACAGAAGTAACCGCAGCGATGGTCAAGGAACTGCGCGAAAAATCCGGCGCAGGCATGCTTGATTGCAAAAAGGCGCTGACCGAAAACAACGGCGACATCGATGCCGCCATGGACTTCCTGCGTAAAAAAGGTCTGGCTTCTGCCGCCAAAAAATCCAGCCGCGCGGCCGCCGAAGGCCTCGTCAGCGTTGGCGCGTCGGGCAATACCGGCGTGATTATCGAGCTGAACGCGGAAACCGATTTCGTTGCCCGTAACGACCAGTTCCAGACCTTCCTCGCGCAGCTGACCGATACGGCGCTGGCGAACAAGCTGGGCGATGTCGATGCACTGAAAGCCGCAAAAGTCGGCGCGAAAACCGCCGAAGAAAGCCTGACCGAGCTGATCGCCAGCATCGGCGAGAACATGACCCTGCGCCGCGCACAGATGCTCAGCGTATCGAACGGTGTCGTGGCAACCTATGTCCACAACGCGCTGCAGCCCAACCGCGGCAAGATCGGCGTATTGGTTGCGCTTGAATCGACCGGTGATGCCGACAAACTCGGCGCATTGGGTCGTCAGCTGGCCATGCATATCGCCGCCGCACGCCCTGAAGCACTCAGCGTCGAAGGTCTCAACCCTGATCTGGTTGCCCGCGAACGCGCTGTGCATGCCGACAAGGCAAAGCAAAGCGGCAAGCCCGCCGACATCGTCGAGAAGATGGTCGAAGGTTCTATGCGCAAATACTACGAACAGGCTGTTCTGCTGAACCAGACCTACATCATCGATGGCGAGACGAAAATCTCCGCTGTCATCGAAAACGCCGCCAAAGACGTCGGCGCCCCTGTCAAGCTGACACAATATGTCCGCTATGAACTGGGCGAAGGTGTCGAAAAAGCTGCTGACGACTTCGCTGCCGAAGTTGCCAAAATGGCCAACGGCTAAGACTTTATTCGTTCTGCCGTGTCCTCCGCGCCTGCGGGGGATACCGGCGGGCGGAAACCGATACCGGTACTGCCAAGAATAAAAAAAGACGACAAACTTCGGGTTTCAGATACACAGGGGTTTCAATATGTCCGCACCGCGTTTCAAACGTGTTCTGCTCAAAATCTCCGGCGAAGCTTTGATGGGGGAAGGCGAATACGGCATTGAAGGCGATATGGTCGGACGCATCGCCCACGACATCAAACAAGTCACCGACCTCGGTATCGAGGTTTGCCTTGTTGTCGGCGGCGGCAATATCTTCCGCGGCGTGTCGGGCGCAGCAGTCGGTATGGACCGCTCTACCGCAGATTACATGGGCATGCTCGCCACCGTTATCAATTCCCTTGCCATGCAAAACGCGCTTGAAAAACTCGGTGTCACCACGCGTGTGCAATCGGCCATTCCGATGTCGAGCGTGTGCGAGCCCTATATCCGCCGCAAGGCCGTGCGTCACATGGAAAAAGGCCGCGTGGTCATTTTCGCCGCCGGCACAGGCAACCCGTTCTTTACCACCGATACCGCCGCGGCGCTGCGCGCTTCCGAAATGGGCTGCGATGCGCTTTTGAAGGGCACCAAGGTCGACGGTGTTTACACCGCCGACCCTCTCAAGGTGCCGACCGCCAAAAAATTCGACACGCTGACCTATCTGGAAGTGCTGTCGAAAGATCTGGGCGTCATGGATGCTTCGGCGATTTCGCTGGCGCGTGAAAACAATATTCCCGTCATCGTCTTCTCGATCAAGACGCCCGGTGCCTTCGCCGAGCTGATGCAGGGGCGTGGCTCTTACACCATTGTGACGGAAAAACAGCAAAAAGAGGTTCAAAATGGATAACGTCGACATGAATGATCTTGAACGCCGCATGAACGGCGCTTTCGATATGCTGGGCAAGGAATTTTCCGGCCTGCGTACGGGCCGCGCTTCGGTCAACCTGCTCGATAACGTCGTCGTCGAAGTCTACGGCGCAAAAATGCCGATCAACCAGGTTGCCTCCGTTTCTGTAGCCGAGCCGCGCTTGCTGACCGTTCAGGTCTGGGATGCCAATAACACCAAGGCGGTTGAAAAAGCGATCTCCAACGCCAGCCTCGGTCTCAATCCGCAGCCCGCAGGTACGATGATCCGCGTGCCGCTGCCGGGTCTGACGGAAGAGCGCCGTGTGGAGCTGGTAAAAGTTGCCGCGAAATACGCAGAAGCCGCACGCATCGCCGTACGCAATATCCGCCGCGAAGGCATGGACACCGTCAAGAAACTGCAAAAAGACGGCAAAATGTCCGAAGACGACCAAAAGAAACAGGAAGACAAAATCCAGAAGATGACGGATTCCTGGATCAAGAAAGTCGATGACTCTCTTGCGCACAAAGAACAAGAAATCAAACAGGTTTAAACCGGAACGGCCTTCGCCATGTCTCAACCGGACGCATCCGCAGCCTTGCCGCGCCACGTTGCCATTATCATGGACGGGAACGGACGCTGGGCAGCGGCGCGCGGGCTCAGCCGTATCGAAGGCCATAAAAAAGGCGCCGAAGCGGCACAGCGTGCCGTGGATGCTGCGCGCGATCTGGGTATTCGCTATGTGACTCTTTTCGGCTTTTCATCCGAAAACTGGAGTCGTCCGGCGGCCGAAGTTGAGGGTCTGATGGCGCTGTTGCGCTATTACCTGAAAAAAGAAACCGACGAGCTGCATAAATCAAACGCACGCCTGCGGGTGATCGGCGACCGCAGCCGCCTGCCGCATGACATCGTTGAAATGATCGTGCAGGCGGAAGGCATTACCCGCGATAACGACGGTCTGACGGTTGTGATCGCGCTCAGCTATGGCGGGCGGCAGGATATTGTTTTTGCCGCGCGTGAAGTCGCCCGCGCCGCCGCTACCGGCAAGATTGCGCCGGAAGATGTCTGCGAAGATATTTTTGCGTCTTATTTGATGACGGCGGGCATACCCGACCCGGATCTGATGATCCGCACCAGCGGCGAAAACCGCATCAGCAATTTCCTGCTCTGGCAGCTGGCCTATGCGGAGATGTTTTTTACCAATACCCTCTGGCCGGATTTCAGCCGCGTCGATATGGAAGCCGCACTGGCTTTTTTTGCGGCGCGTGAACGCCGCTATGGCGGGCTGCCCCCCTGCAAGACAGAGCAAACGGCCTGATCTGCCGTCCTGACAACGCGCAAGGATAAAACTCGATGACCACCGAAGCTGCCAGTCCCGCACCCGATACCAAACCGCCGGTCAATAGCTCGCTCAAAGAACGTGCCAAAGGCGCGCTGCTCTTTGCGCCGCCGGTTTTGTTTATGATCTGGTGGGGTGGGGCGCCCTTTGCGTGGATGATGGCTGCTGCCGCTGCCATCGGCGCCTTTGAATGGGCGCGCATGGTGCTGACGGGCAAGGAAAACGTGCCTGCGCAGCTGGTCAATCTGACGGCAGGCTGTGCGGCCATTGCGGTTTTGGTCAGCTACATGGTGACGAGCCCGATCATGGCGATGTGGTTCCTGCTCGCCCTGTCGGCTTTGGTGGTGGCTTATAATTTTTCACAAAGCGGGCCGAAACCGGGCTTGCTGATTTTCGGGATGATCTATGTCGGCTTTGCGATCGCCATGATGGTCTGGCTGCGCGATCAGGATACGAATGCAGGTCTTTTCCATTTTTGCACCTTGCTGTTTATCGTCTGGGCGAGCGATATTTGCGCCTATTTCACGGGTCGCAGCCTCGGCGGGCCAAAACTCGCGCCCAAAATCAGCCCCAAGAAAACATGGTCAGGCTTTTTCGGCAGCAGCGTCGGCGCGGGGCTTGTTGCTGCGGGCATGGCGGCACCTTGGACGCTGGGTCTGCTCGGTCTTGAAGGGCAGACACTGGGCGGCATGGGGCCGGTCGGATATTTCGCGCTCGGCTTTGTGCTGGCGATGTTCGGGCAGGCGGGGGATTTGTTTATCTCGCTTTTCAAACGTCATTTTGGCGTCAAAGATACCGGCGCACTGATCCCCGGTCATGGCGGCATTCTTGACCGTATTGATGCGCTGTTGCTGGTCGCGGTTATTTTCGGCGCGCTCAAGGCGCTTTTGGGATGACGGCCTTGCAGCCGCAATCCGCCGCCGCACCTGCGGTGCGCAGCGTCAGCGTACTCGGCGCGACAGGCTCGATTGGCAAAAGCACTGTCGATTTACTGGCCGGTCACCGCGACCGTTTCCGTACCGAAGCCCTGACGGGTCATAAAAACGTAACTCTTCTGGCCGAACAGGCGCGCAAACTGGGCGCGGCAATCGCTGTGATCGGTGATGAAAGCCTCTATGGAGAGTTAAAGGCTGCCCTTGCCGGCAGCGGCACCGAGGCTGCGGCGGGTGCACAGGCTGTCATCGACGCCGCGGCGCACCCTGCCGACTGGACGATGGCCGCGATTGTCGGTACAGCCGGGCTGAAGCCGACATTGGCGGCGATTGGTCAGGGGCGCACCGTGGCGCTGGCCAACAAGGAATCGATTGTGGCGGCAGGTCCCCTGATGCTGGCCGCGGTCAGGCAGTCCGGCGCGACCTTGCTGCCGGTCGATAGCGAACATAATGCGGTCTTTCAGGTGCTGAATCCCGAGCAGCGCGGCGGGTTGGCGCGGATTATCCTGACCGCTTCCGGCGGGCCGTTTTTGCGCAAAACACGGGCGGAACTGGCAGGCATCACGCCCGCAGAGGCCGTGCGCCACCCCAATTGGGCGATGGGCGCCAAAATATCGGTCGATAGTGCGACGATGATGAATAAATCATTAGAAATCATAGAGGCTTCATATCTTTTTGAAGTGCCTGATGAAAAAATTGATGTGCTGATTCACCCTCAATCCATTGTTCATTCAATGATTGAATATATTGACGGAAGTATTTTGGCGCAAATGGGTGCGGCAGATATGCGCACGCCGATTGCCCATACGCTGGGCTGGCCGGCGCGTATTGCCACCACGGGGCAGCGGCTTGACCTTTCGGGGGCGCTTTCGATGCAGTTTGAACCGGTTGATATGGCGCGTTTTCCGGCAATCAACCTCGCGCGCGCGGCCGTGCGGGCAGGGGCGGGGCATCCGGTCGTGCTGAACGCTGCTAACGAAGTCGCCGTCGAAGCGTTCCTTGGCGGTCGGCTGTCTTTCGATAAAATCGAAAATCTGGCAGGGGAGGCCTTGCAAAGGGCTGATATAGGGCGCATATCAGGGATGGACGATGTGATTGCGCTTGATGCGGCTGCACGCGCTATTGCCGAAAACGCCCTGCGGGCGTTACAATAAAAGATAATAATATTCCACGCGGGAGAGAGCGGCGATGATGGACATTTTACTCGACATGGTGTCGGTGCCGATCAAGTTTTTCAAAGACTACGGCGGGCCGTTCATTCTGGTGCTCAGCCTGCTCGTTTTCGTGCATGAGTGGGGTCATTATATTGTCGCGCGTATGTGCGGCGTGAAAGTCGTCAGCTTTTCCATCGGTTTTGGCCGCGAACTTTTCGGCTGGACGGACAAGAAGGGCTGCCGCTGGAAATTCAGCCTGATCCCGCTCGGCGGTTATGTGCAGATGTTCGGCGATACCGACCCCGCCAGCGCCGAACACACTGAAACCGTGCAGGAAGGCCAAGAGCCGCCGCGCCAGATGACGCCGGAGGAGCGCAAGGTCGCCTTTTTCGCCCAGCCCGTCAGCCGCCGTGCCGCGATTGTGATTGCAGGCCCTGCCATCAATTACATCTTCGCCATTTTCATTTTGGCTGGTCTTTATTACTTTCAGGGTCAGCCGTACATCCCGCCCGTTGCGGCAGGGGTGATGGAAGATTCACCGGCAGAAAAAGCCGGCATGCAGCCCGACGACCTGATCGTCGCGGTCAACGGGCGCAAGATCGTCAGCTTCAACGACCTGCGTAAAGAGGCGGCGATCAACCTCGACCAGCCGATGACGCTTGTCATCAAGCGTTCAACCGGCGAGCGGGAATGGAACAGCGCGCCGATCACGCTCAACGTCAATCCGCGCCTTGAATATGATGTGGACCGTTTCGGTTTCCGTCACGCCACAGGGCGCATTGGTATTTCCAGTCCGCGCGGCGCGATGGAAATGCGCGAACATCACCTGCCGGGCGCCTTTTGGTACGCCACGCTGGAAACCATCAATATCACCGGCGATACGCTCAAGGCTTTGGGGCAAATGATCCTCGGGGTGCGCAGCACGGACGAGCTGGGCGGCATCTTGCGTATCGGCGCCTATGCGGGCGATTTCGCGCAGAGAGGGATTGTGGCCTTTATCACCTTCGCCGCGCTGTTGTCGGTCAACCTTGGCTTTATCAACCTGCTGCCGATTCCCATGCTCGATGGGGGGCACTTGACGATGTACGCTATGGAAAAACTTCGCGGAAAACCCCTCAGCGATCGCGTGCAGGAATATATGCTGCGCGTGGGGTTGCTGTTTTTGCTCTTTATTATGGTTTTTGCGACGTGGAATGATCTTGTGCAACTGAAGCTGGTAGACTACGTTAAGAGCCTGATTTCCTAATAGAAAAATAACAACACTTTAACGTAGTAGATACGTCACGAAGCGCACGACTGAACATGAACACATTTTGCTCTCCGACACCGAAAATGCCGGCTCCGCGTCACGCGGCGCTTGTTTTGGCGCTTTTGGTTTTTTTCCTGCTGGCTGTCTCCGGCGCTGCCTTTGCGCAGGGGCAGGGTGATACCATTCGCCAGATCAAGGTGGAAGGCACACAGCGGATCGAACCTGCAACCGTGCTGTCCTATATCTCTCTTCAAGCGGGTGACCGTTTTGAAAGCGGGGCGCTGAACCGCGCGCTCAAAGCGCTGTTCTCGACGGGGCTTTTTGCCGACGTGACGCTGTATCAGGAAGGCCGCGATCTGGTGGTGGTTGTGGTTGAAAATCCGATCATCAATGAAATCGCCTTTGAAGGTAACGATAAGGTCAAAAAAGACGCGCTGCTGTCCGAAGTGCTGCTGCGTCCCCGTACCGTTTTGACCCGCACCAAGGTGCAGGCCGATGTGGCACGGCTGCAGGAATTGTACCGTCTGAGCGGGCGCTTCTCTGCCAGCATTGAGCCGAAGATCATCAAACTCGACCAGAACCGCGTGAACCTTGTCTTTGAAATCAGCGAGGGGCCGCAAACGCAGATTTCCCGCATCGTGTTTCTGGGCAACAAGCGTTTTGACGATGGCGATTTGCAGCGCGTCGTGCGCAGCCGCGAAGACCGCTGGTGGCGTATCTGGTCATCGGCCGATAAATACGACCCCGACCGCATTGCCTTTGACCGTGAGATGCTGCGCAAGCATTACCTTGAATACGGCTATGCCGATTTTCTGGTCGAAAGCGCGATTGCCGAGCTGTCACCGGATCGCAAGCATTTTTACGTCACCTTCACGCTGTCGGAAGGCGAGCGATACAAAATCGGCAAGATCAATGTGCGCAGCAACCTGCCTGACCTTGACGGCGAGACCATGCGCCAGTTCGTGACATTCAAATCCGGCGAATGGTACAAAGCCAGCGCGATTGAAAGCTCGATCAACAAGCTGACGGACGAACTGGGAAACCGCCAATACGCCTTTGTCGATGTCGTGCCGACGGTGGAGCGACGCCGTGACGCGCGTGAAATCGATATCACCTTTATCATCAACGAAGGCCGCAAGGTTTTTGTCGAAAATATCAATATCAGCGGCAACGTTCGTACCATGGACGAAGTCATTCGCCGCGAAATGCAGCTGTCAGAAGGTGATCCCTTCAACGCCGCGCGCCTGCGCCGGTCAGAACAGAAACTGCGCAACTTGTCGTATTTTGAAACCGCTCAGGTGAAGACCACGCGCGGCAGCACGCCCGACAAGACGAACATCGATATTGCCGTGGCCGAAAAATCCACCGGCGAGTTGTCGTTGGGCGGCGGTTACTCGACGGCGGATGGCGTGCTTGGCGAATTCCGCGTACGCGAGCGTAACTTCCTCGGCAAAGGGCAGGATCTGACGATGGCGACCACGCTGTCTTCGCGCCGCTCGCAGTTCGATTTCAGCTTTACCGAACCTTATTTCCTGAAGCGTGATCTCAGTTTTGGTGTCGATGCTTTCCACATCGTGCGTGACTTTCAGGATCAAAGCTCCTACGACAGCCGCCGCACGGGCGGTGGCTTGCGGCTGGGCTATCCGTTGTCCGAACGTCTGCGCCATGACCTGATGTACCGCTACGATGTGACAGAGATCGAGAACGTCGACGCAAATGCCTCTCTGTTTATTCAACAGCAAGAAGGCCGCCGCACAACGTCGTCGGTCAGCCACAAGCTGACCTATGACAGCACGGACAACAGGCTGGAGCCGACCGAAGGTATTCTTGCGCGACTTGAAAACGAAGTCGCGGGCATTGGCGGGGATGCGCGCTATCTGCGTTCGCGCGCAGGTGCGACGGTGTATTATCCTGTCGTCGACAAGTGGATTCTGAGTGTGCTGGGCGAAGGCGGCTATATCTTTGGCTTTGGCGGCGAAGATCTGCGCATCAACGAGCGTTTTTTCATCGGTGGCAATACCCTGCGCGGTTTCGAGGAATCAGGTATCGGTCCACGCGATGCCGCGACGCGCGATGCGCTGGGCGGGAACTTTTTTGCCCGCGGCTCCGTTGAGCTGGAGTTCCCCTCCGGTTTGCCGGAAGACCTCGGGGTTCGTTTGCGTGCTTTCAGCGATTTCGGCGTTCTCAGCAAGGTGGATGACACCGGCCCGGGGATCGATCAGGAAGACAGCATACGTGTATCGGCAGGTATGGGAGTTTCGTGGCGTTCGCCTTTCGGGCCTGTGCGCATGGACTTCGCCGTGCCGGTCATGAAAGAGGAGTTCGACAGGAAGGAATTCTTCCGCTTCAGCTTCGGGACGCGCTTCTAGCCCGAGCAGAGGTTACAACAGAAAATGGGTTTAAAGAGGATTATCACCATGAAACAGACCACAACGTTTTTTGCAGCCCTGATGGCCGTCTTTTTGTTAGGCACGCAACCTGCGCTGGCCAACGCTCCCGCATCAACGGGCGCCGAAACAGGAATCAAATTCGGTATCATGGATCTTGATGGTATCATGAGCCGAAGCGCGGCTGGCGACGACATCTTGAAAACCGCAAATGCCAAGCGCAAGGAATACGAAGGCCAGATTGCCAAAGAAGAAGCCGCGCTGAAAAAGCAAAAGGACGATATCATCGCCAAACGCGAGAAAATGACCGAAGCTGAATTTGAAACCCAGCGCAAGGCCTTCGAGAAAAAAGCCTCCGATGCTTTCAAACTGGTGCAGGAGCGCAAGCAATCTCTCGATTATGGTGTCAACCAGTCGATGAAAAAACTGCGCGAAGAGGTACTCAAAATCACGGCAGAGGTTGCACGTACGCGCGGTCTGGATGCCGTTTTTTCCGATGACTCGGTTATTCTTGCCGAGCGCGGTTTTGATATTTCCGACGAAGTACTGACGGAGCTGAACAAGCGCGTGAAAAAAATTCCGGTTAACTTCACCCTCCCCAAGAAAAAATAAGCACGGGAATATCGCAGGTATGGCAGATCATCGTTTTTTCAAAGTCGCCGGACCTTTTACGCTGGGTGCGCTGGCGCAGATGACGGGGGCGCTGCTCTCCGATCCTTCGGCTATCGAAAAAACGGTTGTCGACGTTGCGCCATTGCAGGATGCGGGGGCTGCCCATGTGTCTTTTCTGGACAACAAAAAATACACATCTTTTTTCAAGGCCACCAAGGCTGGCGCCTGTTTTGTGCGTCCGGAGCTTGCCGCTGAAGCACCGGCGGGCACGGTCTGCCTGACCCACAAAAACCCCTATAAAGCCTATGCGCTGGCCGCACAGGCTTTTTATCCTCAGCCGCTGCCGCAGGCGTTTCTTGCGCCGACCGCGGTTGTGGATGATACCGCCGTTATCGGCGCGGATTGTCACATCGGCCATGGCGCTGTCATCGGCAAGGGCGTCAAGATCGGCGCCCGCAGCCGTATCGGCGCGCTGGCCGTGATCGAAGACGGCGTTGAAATCGGCGAAGATTGCGATATCGGCGCGCGGGTTTATCTCACGCATGCGATTGTGGGCAACAAGGTGCATGTCTATCCGGGCGCGGTCATTGGCCGGCCGGGCTTTGGCTTCGCGATCGACCTTCCCACGGGCTATGTCGCTGTGCCGCAGCTGGGCCGTGTGATGATCGGCGACGATGTTGAAATTGGCGCGAATACCACCATCGACCGCGGCGCGGGCCCCGATACCCTCATCGGGCAGGGCACGCGCATCGATAATCTTGTGCAGATCGGCCACAACGTGCAAATCGGCAAATTTTGTGTGATTGTGTCGCAGACGGGTATTTCCGGCTCCACACAGCTGGGTGATTACGTCATGACAGGCGGGCAGTCCGGTTTTGCGGGACATCTCAAAATCGGCGCGGGTGCCAAAATCGGCGCGCAATCCGGCATCATGCGCGATGTGCCGCCCGGCGGTGAAGTCATGGGTTCTCCCGCCGTGCCAATCCGTCAATTCATGCGCCAGACGGCGATCTGGTCGCGCATCATCCTCAAGAAAGGAAACGAAGAAACATGACGACGACGACTTCTCCGGCAAAAACTTCGGCACCGCTGCTGGATACGCGCCGCATCATGGAAATGCTGCCGCACCGTTTCCCCATGCTGTTGATTGACCGTGTTTTGGAGATAGAGCCGAACGAGCGCGCCGTGGCGTTGAAAAACGTCACGATCAACGAAGATTTTTTCAACGGCCATTTCCCCGGCGCGCCGGTTATGCCCGGCGTTTTGATTATCGAAGCGATGGCGCAGACCGCCGCCGCACTGGTTGTGCATTCGGCGGGCAAGGAACTGGAAGGCAAGCTGGTTTATTTCATGGCGATTGACGAGGCCAAATTCAGAAAGCCCGTCACCCCCGGCGACCAGCTGCATATCCACGTCACACGCCAGCAGAACCGCCGCAACGTCTGGAAGTTCAAGGGCGAAGCACGGGTGGATGGCGAGCTTTGCGCCGAAGCCATCGTCACGGCCATGATTATGGACGGAAAATAGGCTTTTTCAGGCTTTTTTGCAGGTTTTTACGCCAAAATCAGCGTTTGGGCGGTCTTTTTTGTTACAGACTGTCACATAGCGTGATTTGGCTCTCAAAATCCTTTTTGCTATCAATAACTTATCCAGTTAACCCGCGCGAGACGGAGAACCGACATGGCCGAGGCCACCATTCATAAAACTGCAGTTATCGAAGACGGTGCCGTGATCGGCGAGGACGTCAAAATCGGCCCTTACTGTGTGATCGGTCCAAACGCCAAACTCGGCAAGGGTGTCGAGCTGAAAGCACATGTCGTCGTTGACGGCTATACCACCATTGGCGATGAAACGATTGTCTGGCCCTTCGCATCGCTGGGCACCGCACCGCAGGATCTGAAGTACAAGGGCGAAAAATCCGAACTGATTATCGGCGCGCGCTGCAAAATCCGCGAACACGTCACCATGAACCCCGGCACCGAAGGCGACAAGATGAAAACAGTCGTCGGGGATAACTGCCTGTTCATGACGGCCTCACACGTGGCGCATGACTGCGTGGTCGGCAACAACGTGATCCTCGCCAATAACGCAACGCTGGCCGGTCACGTTGAAGTCGGCGATTTTGCCATCATCGGCGGACTTGCTGCCGTACATCAATTCGTGCGCATCGGCCCCTTCGCCATGATCGGCGGCATGTCGGGCGTCGAATATGATGTTATTCCCTACGGCCTTGTCAAAGGCGAACGCGCGCATCTGGCGGGGCTGAACTATGTCGGCCTCGAACGCCGCGGTTTCAGCAAAGATCAGGTGCAGGTGCTGATGAAGGCCTTCCGCCAGCTGTTCGACAGCAAAGGCACGCTGGCCGAACGCATCGATCACGTTGCCAATGATTTCGGCGCCGAACAGGCAGTGATGCGGATGATCGATTTTATCCGCGCCAAAGAAGGCCGTTCCGTTCTCCAGCCCAAATCCGCCGCCAATAACGGTTGACGCATGCAACGCCTCGGGATCATAGCGGGGAGCGGCGCGCTCCCGCGCACACTTATTGAGGCTTGCCGCCGTGATGGCCGCGATTTCTTTGTGCTCGGCTTTCGTGGCCAGACCGAGGACGGTCTGATGAATGGCGTGCCGCACGGCTGGAGCAAACTGGGCGCGACCAACGCCGCCATCGATATCCTCAAACAAAATAACGTCGATACGCTGGTGATGGCAGGAGCGATCCGCCGTCCGTCGCTGCGTGAAATGCGCCCCGATCTGCGTACGCTCAAGGTTTTTGCGCGGCTGGGCACGGCGGCTTTCGGTGATGATGCGCTGCTGCGTGCCGTGGTGGAGGAGCTGGAGAAAGAAGGCTTCGGCATTATCGGCGCGCATGATATCGAACCTGCGCTCATTACACCCGCCGGTGTTTTGGGGTCTGTGCAGCCGGGCGAGCAAAACAGCATCGACCGTGATTTCGGCATTCGCGTGACCAAAACGCTCGGCGCGCTTGATGTCGGGCAGGCGGCTGTGGTGCAGCAGGGCATTGTGATCGGTATCGAAGCGGTCGAGGGCACGGATAACCTTCTCGCACGTTGCCGGAAACACCGCCGTATGGGCATTGGCGGCGTGCTTGTCAAATCCTGCAAGCCGCAGCAAGACCGCCGCGTTGATCTGCCGACCATCGGCCTGCGCACCGTGCGCCGTGCCTACGAGGCAGGCCTGTCCGGCATCGCGGTGGAGGCGGGGGCGTCTATCCTGCTCGACCGCGACGAAGTCGTTTCGGCGGCCGATCGTCTCGGCATTTTTATCGAAGGATTTAGCGCATGACCGATCTTCTGGGCATGATGGCGGAAAAAATCGGCACCGCCGAGCAGGCGCCGCATGAGCCTCTGCGTATTTTTCTGATTGCAGGTGAGGCTTCCGGCGATTTGCTGGGGGCGAACCTGATGCGTGCGCTCAAGGCGCAGCGGCCGGATGCACAGTTCTCCGGCGTTGGCGGTAAAAACATGCAGGCGGAAGGCCTTGAAAGTCTTTTTCCGATGGAAGAGCTATCAGTGATGGGGCTGGCCGAAGTTTTACCGCGGCTGTTTAAAATCATGTCGCGCATTCGCCAGACACGCAAAGCGATCCTGAAAACAAAGCCGCATGTGGTTGTCAGCATCGACAGCCCCGATTTTTGTTTTCGCGTCATCCGTCAAGTCAAGGCGCGCAGCAAGGATATCCCCTGCGTTCATTACGTTGCGCCCAGCGTCTGGGCATGGCGGCCGAAACGGGCAGAGAAAGTTGCGCGTTTCCTCGATCATATCCTCACGCTGCTGCCGTTCGAGCCGCCGTATTTTACGCGGCACGGGCTGGAGGCCACGTTCGTGGGGCATCCGGTCGTTGAAAAAATTGACAGCCGCGGCGATGGTGCGCGGTTTCGTGAAAAATACGGGCTCAAGCAAAACCAGCCGGTTTTTTGTATGCTGCCCGGCAGCCGGATGAGCGAACTCAGCCGCCTGCTTGAAAAATTCTGCGAAACGGCAGACATCGTGCTGCGCCATCGCCATCAGGCGGTGATTGTCATTCCGACGCTGGCGCATCTGAAGCCCTATATCGAAAAGTTTTTCACCGGCAAAGGCATCAATCCGATCATCGTCACGGACGATCAGGACAAATACGACAGCTTTGCCGCAGGCACGGCGGCGCTGGCGGCATCCGGTACGGTGACGCTGGAACTGGCGATGGCCGATACGCCGCATATCATCGCCTATAAACTCAACCCGGCTTCGGCCTGGGTGGCGAAACATCTGGTCAAAACGCCTTACGTGAACCTTATCAATATCCTGCTGCGCCGCCCTGTGGTGCCCGAGCTATTGCTGGAAGATTGCGAGCCGCAGCCGATGTCGCGTGCGCTGCTCCGCCTGATGGACGACCGCGATGCGCGCGGCCAACAGCTGATGGATTTCCGCGAGGCGTTGATTAAAATCGGTCTTGGTGACCCGCAATCGCCTGGCGAGAAAGCGGCCAGCGCTGTTCTGGGCGTCGTCGAGCGCCGCACACGCACCGTAGGGCAATAACCGTCATGATGAAGCGGATCATCGCCACGCTTTTTTTTCTGTTCCTACTGCTGGGCGCGCTTGTGCTGGTGGCGCCGAACTTTATCGACTGGAACAAGCATAAAGGGACACTCGCTGCGCATGCTTCGGCCTATATGCAGCGCAATGTGGCGATTGGCGGCGATATTTCCTTCAGGCTTTTGCCCAATCCGCAGCTGTCAGTTGCCGATGTGACGGTGGCTTCGATTGACGGGGCAAAACAGCCGCATTTTCTAAAGCTGCGCCAGCTGGAGGCAAGGGTGCGCCTGCAACCGCTGCTGCAAGGGCGTATCGAGGTTGAAAAAATCCATCTGGTCGGGCCGGAATTAACGCTGGAGGTGCTTGATGACGCGCGCGCCAGCTGGCAGGGTCTGACGCAGGGCGACAAGCCTTTCGTCTTCGGCCAAAGCGGCGGCGCGGTCAAGCTGGAAGATGTCACACTGCAAGACGGGCGCATCCGCTATCTGCATGCAGCATCGGGCGTTGATATCGGCTTTGATAAACTGAATTTTTCCGTAGGGGCGTCCAGTCTGCGCGGACCTTATAAAATTGTCGGCGATATGCTTTTCAAAGAAGTGCCGGTCAATGTGGAAATCACCACGGGTCTGCCTGCCGCAGACGGCACGGGCGGGATGGCGCTGAACGCGCTGTTTCAACCGCTCGACAAGCTGCCTCAGCTCAGCTTCAAGGGGCATATCGGCAGTGATAAAGGCGGCGTGTTTTTTGACGGCGATTTGTCGATGACGCAGGGAAGCCCCGCCGCGCTGTTTGAACAGCCTCTTTTGACAGCACCGGCTTTTTTGAACGAAGAAATGCGTTTGACGGCAGAATTGTCGCTGCGTGCAGGCGAGCTTTCGCTGCGTAAAATCGCGGCAGAAACGGTTAAAATCAAAAATGGCCGCCTGAGCGGAGACGTCACCCTGCGCCGCCCGCCGATGGAAATGCCGCTGCTGGAAGCCAACCTTGTGCTGTCGCATCTGCCGCTGGGCGGCGATAAACAAGAAAGAGTGCCGCTGCCGCAGGGCATGCGCGCAAAGATCAATCTGCGCGGTGAAGAGGTTCTATGGCGCGGCGCGCGTATCCGCGCCTTTGATCTGAAAGCCGAAAGCGCGCAGGACAGCTGGACGGTTCATTCTTTCAAAGCCGATCTGCCCGGTAAAACGACGTTGAGTGCAAAAGGCACCAGCCACTCTGCGCAGCAGACAGATAGTCTGCGCATCACGCTGCAATCGGCTGATTTGGGCGCGGCAGCTAAAACCTATGCGGCGATATTGCCGGAAGCTGCGGCGAAAATCCTGCCGCATTTACCTGCGCAGCGGGCAACGCTGGAAGGCAATCTTGATATCCGCCCTGATCGCGTCAGCTTCTATAACTTCACCGCAACGCTGGGCGAGGGCGGCAAAGCCACCGGCGTTATCAATCTGCCGCAAAAGGGAATGGAAGCGAAATTGAACCTCTCCGGCATCGTGCTGCCGGATTTGGGTGAAGAGCAGCGCCGCACCCTGATGCAGCAGATTTTCGCACCCGAGACAGATCTGGATATCACTGCCGAAAAACAACGCTTCGCGGGTATCGATCTGCATAAAATCGTTCTCAAAACCACCACGGATGATAAAGGCGCAATAGATATTAAAAACTTTTCGGGCGTGATCGATACGGAGGGGCGTTTTGCGGTGCAGGCAGGTTTTTCCAGCTGGCCGCCGGATACGGCGGAGCGCGCGAACGTCGACTATGAACTTGCCGCATCCGATCTGGCCGCTGTGGGAAAAGCGGTCGGCATTGTCTGGCCGTTGCCGCTGCACGCCGCTGCACCTGCCGATCTGCGTGGCAGCTGGAGCCGCGACGGCGCCTATAAAATATCCGGCGCCTTTTACGGCGGCACAGTTGATCTGCAAAGGACTACGGCAGAGATGCCGCTGCGGCTTGATATGAAGCTGCCTGATAGTCACGGCGCGCTGGCGTTGTTTGGTCTTGGGATTGACCGGCTCGTCAGCCCTGCGGGGCCTGTGCAGTTGACGGCAGAGCTTTCGGGGACGCCCGATGCCTTCAAACTCGAATCCCTGCGGCTGTCGGTGAAGGACAGCGTGACCACGGGGCGGATCGAGAAGAAAGAGTCAGGTCTTTTCGCTGACCTGCGCAGCGATAATGCCAATTTTGACCGCTGGCTTGCCGCCGACATGCGCCAGAGCGCGCCACTGTCGCTGCGCCTGCGGGCGGAAAAAGCGCAGGCGCGTGGATTGTCTTTGCAAAAAATTGAAAGTGAAATGGATATCACAGCGGATGCTGTGAACGTCAAGACGTTCAAGGCCGGCCTGTGGGGCGGCGCGCTGAGCGCCACGGCCAAACTGCTGCGCCGCGACGACAAGACATGGACGGCAGAAACGGCGGGAGAGGTGACAGCGCTACGTCCTGCGCAGATTCCGCTAGGGCTTGCCGGTTTGATTGCGGACGAGGGGGATATTGCCTTTACCCTTTCGGCCAAGGCGCAGGACAAGGCCGCCTTCAAAGATGTATCGGGCGCGTTTTCTGTCTCTCTGCCGCAGCTGACGGTAGAGGGGTTTGCCCCCGCTGCGCTGACGGCTTATCTCCTCGGGCTAAAAGGCGCGCCGCAGGACCTGTCGGCAACGGCGCATAAAACCCTGCGCGGCGGTGCGGCCAGCTACCGCGACGTCAATGCCGATTTCACGCGTGAGGGCGATATGATCGCCGTCAAAAGCCTGTCTTTGCAAAATGCCGAGAGCCGTTTGAAGGTCGAGGCCACGCTGGATGCGGGCGCATCGACCTATGACCTGAAGACCTTTGTGACCTTAACCGGCGTCGAAGGGTTGGAGCCTTTGGTGTTGACGCGCGCAGGCGCTGCGGCCAAGGCGCCTGATTACCGTATCCCGGCCAAGCCGTTGACAGATTATGCGGCAAGCCGCCAGCCGGAAGTCGCGCCAGAGCCGGAACCTGCACCGGTGGCGATTGATCTGCCTGTGCTTGAAGACAATGCGGAGATGCTGCCGCCCGGATACCTTGATGTCCCCAGCGAAGGTGCGGCCCTGCCGTCTGATGAGGCGGGTGAGGAAATGATCGGCGAAATTTTACCAGTCGAAGAAGAAATGTTGCCGCAGCCGGAAATTCAGGCAATGCCCGAAGCCGCAAGGCCGGAGCCAGAACCACAAGACGCGCAAGACGAAAGCGATGCCATTCGTGGCATCCTCGACCGTCTGGACGAATAAAAACGCGTCAGATTTTTCTTTGCTTGTAATGTTCGAGGATGAAGACCCGAAGCGCGCTTGACAGGTTGTCGGGGTGGTCGGAATCGATTCCGGCGATCAGCCCGTTGATGGAAACGCCCTTTTCCTCGGCGATTTCTTTCAGGCTGTCCCAGAAGGCCTGCTCCAGCGTAATGCTGGTACGGTGGCCGGCGACGGTGATGGAGTGTTTTTGTGATAGACGATGCGGCATCGGCCGTTCCTTTCTCAGGCATTTCGGAGGCCGGATGATGCACGCCCGAGACTCCGTTACGGTGCAATTGTACCTCAACTTTTTCGAAAGTCATAGGCTCGTTTTACGCAGAATAAAGACCCATAAAAAAGCGCCGCCCATGAAAGGACGGCGCTTTTACACAGGGTATATTTTTCTTAATCGCGTGGGCCGATCATCGTTTCCGGCTTCACTGCCTTATCGAAATCTTCGGCGGAGAGAAGCCCCAGCTCGACCGCGGCATCTTTCAGCGTACCGCCGGTTTTATGCGCGTGCTTGGCGATTTTGGCCGCGTTGTCATAGCCGATCACCGGGTTGAGCGATGTGACCAGCATCAGGCTCTCGTTCAGCAGTTTGCTGATACGCTCGCGGTTCGGCTCGATACCGATCACGCAATTGTCGGTGAAGCTGCGCGCCGCATCGGCCAGCAGGCGGATAGATTGCAGCAGGTTGTAGATCATGACGGGCTTGAACACGTTCAGCTCGAAATGACCGTTGGAACCGGCGATGGAAACCGTCGTGTGGTTGCCCATGATTTGCGTGCAGACCATGGTCAGCGCCTCTGATTGCGTCGGGTTGACTTTGCCGGGCATGATCGAAGAGCCGGGCTCGTTTTCTGGCAGGCTGATCTCGCCGATACCGCAGCGCGGGCCGGAGCCGAGCAAGCGCACATCGTTGGCGATTTTCATGAGCGAACAAGCAACGGTATTGAGCGCGCCCGAAGATTCAACAATCGCGTCATGCGCGGCCATGGCTTCAAATTTGTTTTCTGCCGTGGTGAAAGGGATATCAGTGATCTGCGATACTTTTTGCGCGAACAATTCGGCAAAGCCTTTTTTGCAGTTCAGGCCGGTGCCAACGGCGGTGCCGCCCTGCGCCAGTTGTGACAGGCGGGGCAGGCCGGCCTTCACGCGCTCGATACCGTATTTCACCTGCATGGCATAGCCGGAAAATTCCTGCCCCAGCGTGACGGGCGTGGCATCCTGCAAATGGGTGCGGCCGATCTTGATGATGTCGGCAAAGTCCTTTGCCTTGCTGTCCAGCGCGGCATGCAGATGTTCCAGCGCGGGGATCAGTTCGTGGTGAATCTGCTCTACCGCTGCGATATGCATGACGGTCGGGAAGGTATCGTTCGACGACTGCCCCATATTGACATGGTCGTTCGGATGCACAGGTTTTTTGGAGCCGATCTCGCCGCCCAGAATTTCGATGGCGCGGTTGGAGACGACTTCGTTAATGTTCATGTTCGTCTGCGTACCCGAACCGGTCTGCCAGACGACGAGGGGGAAATGATCGTTCAGCGTGCCGTCCATGACTTCTTCGGAGGCTTGCACGATGGCGCTGCCGAGTTTCTTGTCGAGCGCGTCTAATTCCATATTCGCGAGGGCGGCAGCTTTTTTCTGCACCCCCAGCGCGCGCACCAGTGGCAAGGGCATGCGCTCTGTGCCGATTTTGAAGTTTTCCAAAGAACGCTGCGTCTGTGCGCCCCAGTATTTATCGGCCTGAACCTCGACTTCGCCCATAGAGTCGGTTTCGACGCGGATTTTGAGTTCATCTGCCTGTGCGGCGGCGCTTTGTGATGTCATCGGATTGTTCTCCTGTTGCTTTATTTTTGTGCCGCTGTTTTCTTTTCGTCGCGACGGCACCAGAATTGGTACATCCCGGCAAAGGTGTCGGGATACAGTTGTTCAAACTGATGCCAGTTGTCGATAGTGTCTGGTGCATCGCCAAAAAGCTGCCGGTAATCGCGGCGTTTTTGCGCAGCCACGCTGAATTCGGCAAGCTTGAGCCCGAGATCATCAAAGATACGACCGATCTGGGGCAGGGTCATGCGGTGTTCCTGTTCATGAAACAACAAATCCCGCAGCGAGGACAGCTGGTAATAATCGCTCGAATTGTTAATCAGACTCTCGTAGATTTTGTAGGGCACGATGTTTACCGCATCGCGACGAAAGGCTTTCATGGCTTCTGCTGTGCGCGCGAGGCCTTTTTGGGCGATGATCCTTTGTGCCGCAACAAAATCCCTGCGTGCTTTTTCGCTATAAAGCGCAATACGCATGATGCCGTCCGGCTTCAGGCAGCGTAGCAGGCTTTTCCACCCGGCAATGGGGTCTTGCATATGGTGCAGGACGCCGTGGCAGAAAATCGCATCGAAGTAATGATCCGGGAAATCAAGGTGCAAAAGATCACCGTGGCGGAAACGAATGTTGGTCAGTGAAAACTCCTCCGCTTTAAGGGCGGCGTAAGCAAGACTTGTCGTGCTGAGGTCGATAGCCTCAATAACGGCGTCAGGAAAACTGATAGATGTGCTTGCAGCTTCAAGACCCGTGCCGCAACCTGCGATAAGGATTTTTACGCCTTTCTTGCGCAGCGGGGCGTCTGAATCTTCCAATGATGGGATCGGTTTATGCTTCCATCGCGGATAAGGGAATTCTTCGTATTGTCCGCGCACGCGGATTGAAACGTCGTTTTCAAATCCGCTCATAGACGCCAGCTCGGCTTTTTTATCGTTGAGCCGGATACGTGCCTCTATATCGGCGGCGATAATATCTTTCAGGTGCGTGTGTGTGGCAAAAGCCTTGCGGATATCTTCGGCATTAGTGAGCTCGGACAAAGGTGCATAGCTGGCATATACAGCAACCTCGGGAGCGATTTTCTGCAGATCTTGTGCGGCTTCTATACTGCGGCGCAACCTATCGATTTCTGCCTGCTCTTCTGGCTCGGTGTTAAAAATGTAGTCGGTTTCCATGCAATAAAGTGCAAGTGCCCCGGATAGAGCCAGGTTTGTCTCAATATCTGCTTCCGGCGCAGACAGAGATTCCAGCATGCGCCTGCGAAGTTTTGTCAGGAAAGCCTCAAAGCCGATGTGGGGTACCTTGAGATGGCGTAGTCCGTTAAGAAAAAAAGGCGTGCAAAGTGGTCTGAGATCCTTTTGCCGCCTGAAGCGTTCTTCGTCGAAAACGACATAGAGTTCTCTTGGCGCCATGAACATCAAGAGCGCGCGTTTCCAGACGGGGGATGTCATATTTGGCTTGTGACTAAAATAGCTGCGATAATAAAGGTTGTAGGTTGAATCATTGGCAAAGAGGAGAAACCACAGATGGCTGAGAGCGTTTAAATTAAGGTCTGGCGTTTCCAGACAAACATGGACAGCCTCTTTGATCGCAGCGTCAGATCCACGTTTTCCGGTTGAAGGTTTTAGATTCGTGAAGCGTTCCGTGCAGGCAATGAAGTTGTCTTTATGATGGCGCTCATCCGGTGAAAGCTTGAGGGCAAGTGCAGCGTGATACAGGCAGCGTGAATCTACTTGCTGGAAATAGGCATCTGCCATCAACATATGCGCCTGAGTACTCTGCGGATCCATTTTCAGCGCAGCTTTGTATTCATTTATAGCCGCCCGAGGGCCAGATTTGCGCAGGGCCAATCTACCTGCCAGAATCAGTGCCGCAGCTGTTTTTTGTATTTCCAGAGAGCGGGCCGTGAGGGTCTCAGCCTCGTCGAAGCGTGCTTCGCGCAGAGCCAGTAGGGCTTCTTCAGCCAAGCGTTCATGTTCCGGCAAAGCCTGTTTCTGAGCGTGACCCGTGGCTTCCGCACCCTGACGCGCAGGCAGTGTCTGCTTGGGCGTGGCCGTTTGGCTGGGGGACATTCTTTTTACTCTCTGGATATTGCGAAAAACTGAGGCTCAATCTAGCAAAATGCCTTCACAAATCAATGGTCTTGCCGCTATATTATGTCTCTCAATTTGTGAATAAGAACGGCAATGGCCAGAGGACATAATACAGATGCTTGAAAAAACCTTTGAAAGCAAGGACGTCGAAAAGAAACACTACGAGAGCTGGGAGAAATCCGGTGTTTTCGCCGCCGATGTGAAAAGCAACAAGCAGCCGTATTGCATCCCCATGCCGCCGCCCAACGTCACGGGCAGCCTGCATATGGGCCACGCCCTGACCATGACGCTGCAAGACATTCTGACCCGTTTTGAACGTATGCAGGGCCGCGACGTCCTGTGGCAGCCGGGGACGGACCATGCGGGCATCGCCACGCAGATGGTGGTCGAACGTCTGCTCGACAAAGAAGGCAAAAGCCGCCACGACCTGGGCCGCGAAAATTTCCTCAAGCGTGTGTGGGAGTGGAAGGAAGAATCCGGCTCCACCATCACGCGCCAGCTGCGCCGTCTTGGCGCAACGCCGGATTGGGGGCGCGAGAGATTTACGATGGACGAGGGGCTGAACAAAGCCGTCAACAAAGTTTTCGTCCAGCTGTTCCGCGAAAATCTGATTTACAAAGACAAGCGCCTTGTGAACTGGGACCCCAAGCTGCATACCGCCGTGTCCGATCTTGAAGTCGAACAGGTCGAGATCAAAGGCAACCTCTGGTATTTCAATTATCCGGTCGAGGGCACGACCGAGCAATTTATCACCATCGCCACCACGCGCCCCGAAACGATGCTGGGCGATACGGCGATTGCGGTGCATCCGGACGATGAACGCTACAAAGACCTCGTCGGCAAATTCGTGACGCTGCCCATCGTCGGGCGCTCTATCCCGATTATCGCCGATGAATATGCGAACCCTGAAAAAGGCTCGGGCGCGGTCAAAATCACGCCTGCGCATGACTTTAACGACTTCGAGGTTGGCAAGCGTCACAACCTGCCGATGATTTCCGTTTTCGACAAGGACGCGAAGATCAACGAAAACGCACCGGAGGCCTTCCGCGGCCTCGACCGTTTCGTTGCGCGAAAAAAAATCCTCGAAGAAATGGAAGGGCTTGAGCTGCTCGTCAAGGTCGAACCGACCGTGCATGCCGTGCCGCATGACGAGAAATCGAAATCGGTTATTCTGGAGCCTTTCCTGACCGACCAGTGGTATTGCGATGCGAAAACGCTGGCGCAGCCGGCGATCAAAGCCGTCGAGGAAGGCCGCACCCAATTCGTGCCCGCGACATGGACGAAGACCTATTACGAATGGATGCATAATATCCAGCCGTGGTGCATTTCGCGCCAGCTGTGGTGGGGGCATCAAATTCCGGCGTGGTACGGGCCTGAAGGCAGTGTCTTTGTGGCCGAGACGGAAGACGAAGCCTATGCCGAAGCCCGCGCGAAATTCGGCGCGGAGGTAAAGCTGGAGCGCGACCCCGACGTGCTGGATACATGGTTCTCCTCCGCGCTCTGGCCGTTTTCCACGCTCGGCTGGCCGGAGACAACCGAAGAGGTCAAACGCTATTATCCCGCCGAAACGCTGATAACCGGCTTTGACATCGTCTTCTTCTGGGTGGCCCGCATGATGATGATGGGTATTCACTTCATGGGCGATGTGCCGTTCCGCAAGGTCTATATGCATGCCATGGTGCGTGACGAAAAAGGGCAGAAAATGTCCAAGACCAAGGGCAATGTCATCGACCCGCTCGATATCATCGACGAATATGGCGCCGATGCGCTGCGCTTTACGCTGACCGCGCTGTCGGCGCAGGGGCGTGACGTTAAACTGTCGCCGGGACGTGTCGAGGGCTACCGCAATTTCGCAACCAAGCTGTGGAACGCTTCGCGTTTCTGCGAAATGAACGGCTGCGTGCTGAAGCTGGACTATGACCCGACATCGGCGAAACACACGCTGAACCGCTGGGTGCTGTCCGAGCTTGCGGCCGTCAGCGACAGTGTGGCGAACAGCCTCAAGGCCTATCGCTACAACGATGCGGCTATGGCGCTGTATCATTTCACATGGGGCACGTTCTGCGACTGGTATATC
>JAUXOC010000058.1 GCA_030682495.1 Alphaproteobacteria bacterium
AACCGCTTGCGAAAACGGGCTTTCGGGCATATAACACTGCTAAATCCCAAGCATTATAAAAAGGGTGGGCTCGAAAGAGCCCGCCCTTTTGCTTGAGAAACACCCTGGCAAGAATGACAAAAACAACGACGAGAACATGGAACAAGGCACGCTGACAAAAAAAATCGAACGTACCATCGCCCCTATGGCGCAAACCATGGGCTATGACATTGTGCGGATTTCCATGCTGGGTGCCGGTTCCTCCCGCCCGACTTTGCAGATCATGGCGGAGCGCGCCGACGGCACGATGCTGATCGACGATTGCTCCCGCTTGTCGCAGGCGGTCTCCGCTCTGCTCGACGTTGAAAACCTGATTGAAGAAGCCTATGTGCTTGAAGTCAGCTCACCCGGCATCGACCGCCCGCTGACGCGCCTCAAGGATTTTGACCGCTATGCAGGTTTCGAAACGCGCATCGAAATGCACACGGCGCAAGACGGCCAGCGCAAATTCAAAGGTATCCTGCGCGGCATTGACGGCGACCTGATTTTACTGGAGCAGGAAACCGGTGTCACAGCCCGCCTGCCCTTTGGCGAGCTGGACAAGGCTAAACTGGTACTGACCGATGATTTGATCCGCGCCGCGATGAAGGCCGAAAAAGACTCCAAGAAGAAGCGTGTCGAAGCCGGTGAAGAGCTGGACGAAGAATTCGACATCGAAGAAGAAGACGATGCCGAAGACAGTGACGCCAAAAAATCAAAACACAAAACGCCGAGCCCTAAAAAGAACCCTAAAAACAAAAAGAAAACCGGCAGCAAATAATACAGCCGCCTGACAGAAACAGAGAAACAGGAAAACAACGATGCAAGAACTCCTTCAAGTAGCTGATGCCGTCGCCCGCGAAAAGAACATCGACAAAGACGTCGTGATCGTCGCCATGGAAGAAGCCATCCAGAAAGCCGGACGTTCCAAATACGGATACGACCACGACATCCGTGCCATGATCGACCGCCGCACCGGCGAGATTTCCCTGTTCCGCTACCGCGAAGCTGTCGAAGCTTTCGACCCTGAAAATCCGGAAGCCGAAGCGCGCTCCATCTTGCTGAAAGACGCAAAGAAAATTCAGAAAGACATCGAACTGGGCGGTTTCATCATAGACAAGCTGCCGCCGCTGGATTTCGGCCGCATCGCCGCACAGACCGCCAAGCAGGTCATCTTCCAGAAAGTGCGCGACGCCGAGCGCGAGCGCATGTTCGAAGAATATCAGGACCGCGTGGGCGAAATCGTCTCCGGCGTTGTCAAGCGTGTCGAATACGGTAACGTCACCATCGATCTGGGCCGCGGCGAAGGCTACATGCGCCGTCAGGATGCCCTGCCGCGCGAACATTTCAAAACCGGTGATCGCGTCCGCGCCTATATCTACGACGTGCGCCGCGAACAGCGCGGCCCGCAGATTTTCATCAGCCGCACACACCCCGACTTCCTTGCCAAACTGTTCAAACAGGAAGTGCCGGAAATCTATGACGGCGTGATCGAGATCAAAGCCGTTGCGCGCGACCCCGGCTCCCGCGCCAAAATCGCCGTCATTTCGCGTGACAGCTCTATCGATCCTGTCGGCGCTTGCGTCGGTATGCGCGGCTCCCGCGTTCAGGCCGTTGTCGGCGAGCTGCAAGGCGAAAAAATCGACATCATTCCGTGGACGCAGGACGTCGCGACCTTCGTGGTCAACGCCCTCGCCCCCGCCGAAGTGACCAAAGTTGTTCTTGACGAAGACAGCAACCGTCTTGACGTTGTCGTGCCCGACGACCAGCTGAGCCTGGCCATCGGTCGCCGCGGCCAGAACGTGCGTCTCGCCACCCAGCTGTCCGGCTGGAACATCGACATCATGACCGAAGCCGATGAAAGCGAACGCCGCCAGACAGAATTCAAAACCCGCTCTTCGCTGTTCATGGAAGCGCTTGACGTCGATGAAGTCATCGCCCACCTGCTGGTGATCGAAGGCTTCACCTCTATCGAAGACATCGTTGAAACATCGATTGACGAGCTGGCACGCATTGAAGGCTTCGACGGTGACGTCGCCGCCGAGCTGAACAACCGCGCCGCCAACTTCCTTGCCGCCAAGAAAATCGAGTTTGAAAAAACCGCCAAGGAACTGGGTATCAGCAGCGAATTGTCCGGCGTCGCCGGCCTGACGCATGACATGATCCTTGCCCTCGGCAAAAACAGCGTGAAGACGATGGACGATCTGGGCGACCTCGCCGGCGACGAGCTGCGCGAAATCGTCGGCATGGATCTGCTGACCGAAAGCCAAGCCAACAATATCATTATGACGGCGCGCGCCGGCTGGTTCACCGAAGAGGAAGAACAAGCCGCTGAGCAGCCCTCTGAACAGGCGGCTGCAGAAGCCGCCAACGGGTAACGCCGCCATGTGACCCGAAACGCATATTACTTCGACGACATCCATCAGGAAGGCAACAGACGACAATGGCTGAAAAAGACAAAAAAGAGCCCAAGAAAGAGCAACCCACGAAGGAAGCCGGCAAACTAACGCTCGGCGCCGGCAAGGGTACGCTCAGCCTGAAGGCACCCGTTTCTGCGGGATCTGCGCGCCAGAACGTTGCGGTGGGCCGCTCGGCCAAACCGGTCGCCGTCGAGGTGAAAAAGCGCCGTGGCCGCGATGCCGAACAAGCGCGCCAGCAAGACGACCAGCATGGTGATCTGCATCTGACTGATGCCGAACGCGAAGCACGTATCCGCGCCCTGCAACAGGCGCAGCACGCCCCCAAGGACAACACGCCCGCGACGCAGTACCAGACGCAAATGGTCGTTAAATCCAAACCGGTCGAAGACGAACCCGCCAAACCCGCCGAAGCTGCCGCCAGTGGCAAATCCGCCGGCGAACAGGCGCGCGAACAGGAATTGGCAAAACTGCGCAAGATCAACGAACAGGAAGACCTCGACCGCCGCAAGCGCGACACCGAAGTACGCAACAAGCCCGCCGCCGCTGCGCCCAGCCGTCCGGGTCTCTCCCCAGCCGATGCACAGGCCGCCGAAAGCCGTGGCCCCGGCCGCGGCAAGGTCGACCATTACGACCGCGAAGCCCCGCCGTCCATCGCTGACGAGATCAATAAAAAACGCGGCGCCCTGTCGCGCTACGGCCAGCAACGCCGCCGCAGCACCGCCAAAGTAACCGTCAGCCAAGTTCTGAACGATGGCTTCGAAGACCGCGATTCCAAGAGCCCGTCTCTCGCCGCGCAGCGCCGCGCGCGTGAACGTATGCGCATGAAAATGCTCAGCGCCCAGCAATCGCAAAGCAAACAATACCGCGAAGTGGTCGTCCCCGAAGTCATCACCGTTTCCGAACTTGCAAACCGCATGGCCGAACGCGTCGGCGATGTCGTCAAGAAACTGATGACCATGGGCATCATGGCCACAGCCACCCAGACCATCGACGCCGATACGGCCGAACTGATCGTGCATGAATTCGGCCACACGTTGAAACGCGTTTCGGAATCAGACGTTGAATCCGACATCCTCGGTATCGACGATGAAGACGATACGCTCGAATTCCGTCCGCCGGTCGTAACCATCATGGGTCACGTTGACCACGGTAAAACCTCGCTGCTTGATGCCATCCGTCAGGCTGACGTTGCCGCGCATGAATCGGGCGGCATTACCCAGCATATCGGCGCGTACCAGATCACGACAAGCGGCAACAAGAAAATCACCTTCATCGACACGCCCGGCCACGCCGCCTTTACCGAGATGCGCGCGCGCGGTGCAGACGTCACCGACATCGTTGTTCTTGTCGTTGCCGCTGACGACAGCGTTATGCCGCAGACGGTCGAGGCGATCAGCCATGCCAAAGCTGCTGGCAAGCCGATGATTATCGCCATCAACAAATGCGACTTGCCGACCGCGAACCCGAAAAAAGTGCGCACAGAGCTTTTGCAATACGAAGTCGTCACCGAAGATATGGGCGGCGACAGCCAGAGCGTCGAAGTTTCGGCCAAATCCAAAATGGGACTCGACACACTGGAAGAAGCCATCCTGCTTCAGGCGGATGTTCTCAACCTGCGCGCCAACCCCAACCGCCCCGGTATTGGCGCTGTGGTTGAATCGCGCATGGAACAGGGCAAAGGCTCCGTTGCGACCGTTCTTGTCCAAAAAGGCACGCTTAAGCAAGGCGACGTTTTTGTCAGCGGTATCGAATGGGGCCGCGTCCGTGCGCTCTATAACGACCGCGGACAGCACGTCAAAATCGCCCTGCCCGGCCAGCCGATCGAGGTCCTCGGCCTCAACGGCACGCCTGACGCCGGTGACGATTTTGTTGTCGTCTCGGACGAAGCGAAAGCCCGCGAAATTTCTGAATTCCGCCTGCGCCGCAAACGTGCACTGCATGCCGCGAAATCGAAAGGCCGCGCGATTGACCAGATGATCCTCGACATTCAGGCCGGCACGGCGAAATCCCTGCCCGTCATCATCAAAGGTGACGTGCACGGTTCTATCGAAGCCATCGCAGGTGCGCTCAACAAGCTGACCGAGGAAAACATCGAAGTTAAAGTCAACGTCATGCACTCCGGCGTTGGCGCCATCACGGAATCCGACATCACGCTGGCGAATGCTTCCGGCGCGCTGATTATCGGCTTTAACGTCCGCGCCAACCCGCAGGCACGTGACCTGGCCAAGCGCGATGGCGTCGAAATCCGCTACTACTCGATCATCTACGAAGTCATCGACGAAGTGAAAGCCCTCCTCACAGGCCTGCTGTCGCCCGAGCTTAAAGAAAAGTTCATCGGCTACGCGGAAATCCGTCAGGTTTTCAATGTCACCAAATACGGCAAGATCGCGGGCTGTTTCGTCACCGAAGGCCTCGTCAAACGCGGTGCCAAGGTGCGCCTGCTGCGCGACAACGTGGTCGTTCACGAAGGCACGCTCAAAACCCTCCGCCGCTTCAAGGACGAAGTCAAAGAAGTGCAAAAGGGTTACGAATGCGGTATGGCCTTCGATAACTACGAGGACATCAAGGATGGCGACGTGATTGAGGCATTCGAGATCGAATCCTCGGCCCGTACGCTGGAGGACGGCGCTGCGTAAACCCGCCGCCGCAGACAGCGCATGAAAAACCGTTCCAAATCCGCCAAAAACGCCGGCGCACAACCGCCGGGTCAAAGGCAACTACGCGTGGGCGAGCGTATCCGGCATATCCTGTCGGATGTGATGCGCCACGGCGGCTTGCGCGACCCTGACCTGCAAAATACCTCGGTCATTACGGTGACGGCGGTGGATATCGGCCCCGATCTGCAAAATGCCGTGGCCTATGTCATGCCCTTGGGCGGAGAAAATGCGGATGCCATCGTCGCCGCACTCAATCGCGCCGCAGGTTTTTTCCGCACCGAAATGGCCGCACAGCTGGATTTGCGCTATACGCCCAAAGTGACATTTAAAATCGACCGCAGCTTTGACGAAGCCGCGCATATCGACAAACTGCTCGGCCGCTACGAGGTCCGCAAGGATACTGGTAAAAACGAAGATGACGCCGGCACGGACGACGACAACGAAACGGCCTGATCCTGCCGCTCCTCCAGACATGAAAAACAAAAAATAAATGGCACGTAATAAAAAAGGCGTTCCCGTTCACGGGTGGCTGAACCTCGACAAACCGCTCGGTCTGACATCCACGCAGGCGATTGGCCGCGTGCGCCGCGTCACGAATGCGCAAAAACTTGGCCATGCGGGCACGCTCGACCCGCTTGCAACCGGTATCCTGCCCATCGCGCTGGGCGAGGCTACCAAGACTATTCCTTACGCGCAGGATGCCGACAAGCTGTACCGCTTCACGGTGCTCTGGGGCGCGGCAACCGATACGGACGACAAAGAGGGGCAGATCATCGCCACCTCCGACACACGCCCCACAGCGGCGGCCATCGAGGCACTGCTGCCCCGCTTTACCGGCGACATCATGCAAACCCCGCCCCGCTTTTCGGCCATCAAACTGGACGGGGAGCGCGCCTATGACCTTGCCCGCGCCGGCAAAGAGGTCGAGATCAAATCCCGCCCTGTCACGGTCTATGACCTGCAATTGATCGAAACCACTGAAAACGAAGCGATTTTCGAGCTGGAATGCAGCAAAGGCACCTATGTCCGCGCGATTGCCCGCGATATGGGGCAGATTTTGGGCTGTTTTGGCCATGTCACGGCGCTGCGGCGCCTTGCGGTGGGCGGTTTTACCGAAGAAAACGCGATTTCACTGGACGTATTCGAGAAAATGATGCAATCTGCCTCGCCTGATCAGGTTCTGCTGCCTGTGGAGACCGTGCTGGACGACATCCCGGCACTGGCCATGACAGACGCGGAGATCAGCCGGATAAGACAGGGTCAAACGCTCAAGTTCATCTCCCGTCCCGATTACGACCGCCTTATAGTGGCCGGTGTGGACGATGCGACGGATCTGATTTTGGCCCTAGGGGGTAACAAGCCCCTCGCCCTGCTTGAGAAACAGGGGATCGAGCTTCATCCGATCAAAGTGTTCAACCTCTGACTTTATGGAGTATGCGATGTCGATTGCAAAACAAGAAAAAGCCGATCTTATCCAAAAATACGCGACCAGCACCAAAGACACCGGTTCGCCGGAAGTGCAAATCGCCCTGCTGACCCAGCGCATCAATTCGCTGACCGAGCACATGAAAAAACACAAACACGACATGGGCAGCCGCCGTGGTCTGTTGCTGCTGGTTTCCCAGCGCCGCCGCCAGCTGAACTACATCAAAAAATCGAATGTCAAACGCTACGAAGCGTTGATCGAAAGCCTCGGCCTGCGTCGCTAATCTTTCAATCAAAAGAACAAGAAAAACCCGCTGTTATTGCAGCGGGTTTTTTCTTTTTCCCTTTATGCGTTTTGTTTGGCAAACTAAGGCCAAGGGAGACAGGCCATGCAAAAACCCGATGCGGTTATTTTCGACTGGGACGATACCATCGTCGATACATGGCAGGTCGTGCGATCTGCGATCAACACAACGCTGGAGGCTTTCGGCCATACCCCGTGGAGCGAAGACGAAGCGCGCAAACGCATCGGCCCGCCTGCCCGCGTGCTGTTCAGCGGGTTGTTCGGCGAAGATAAATGGCAAGACGCCGATAAAATTTACATAGACGCCTATAAAAAACATATCACAGCCCATATCCGCCTGCATGACGGCGCGCGTGAAACGCTAGAGGCCTTAAAAGCCGTCGGCATCCCCATGGCCGTTGTCAGCACCAAACGCGGCGCGCTGCTGCGCACCGAAGCCGCACAACTGGGGCTGGATGGATTTTTTATCCGTCTGGTCGGCGCGGGCGATGCACCGGTGGATAAACCGGACGCCGCCGCCGTTTATTTTGCGCTTCAGGATATGCAAATAACACCTTCAAAAAACGTCTTATTTATCGGCGACAGCGCGACAGATATGATGACAGCCGCCAATGCAGGCTGCACCGGCATTTTGATCGAAACCAAACCACCCGCCGAAGAAACCCTCGCCGCACATCCGCCGCAGTACCGCATAAAGGACCACGCACAGCTCGTTGATTTTCTAAAAAAATATACCGGCACGAAGCCCTCTTGCCCCGCCGCACCGCCCGGCCCCTGATAGAGCTGCAGTCACTTACTGCATAATGCGGATATTGTTTTTTTCGACTGACTGCGGGCGGATCGCCAGCACGACATGGACGCTCTCGGGATAAACGCAGCTATCGCAATCGCGGCTGCTGCCCAGAATACGTTCGGCTTCGCGCGGGGCAACGGTCGGTTTAACCGATGTATGCCCCACCATATGCGCCCCCTTAAAGCAAGACACGTCCATCGCTTCCGGCGCGCGGCGCACCATCACGCGGCTGTTGGCTGCCGTGGTATAGCTCATGCTGCCTGCTTGCAGGAAACAATGCGCGCCCGTCACACCCGGCGTCACAACGCTGATGGCCTGATAGTGACGGCTCGTGTCTCCGGCTTCTTTTTGCCCATCGCCCGCGCAGCCGGACAAAATGAATACAAGCCCAATCAGTGCGATATTTGATTTATTTATCATACAGCCTTATCCCACTTGCCGGATTGCAGCCGGTTAAAAACCAGCATGCCTGCAATCATGGCCGCCGATACGAACAGGCAGATCAATATAATGTTCCGGATAACGTTGCCGCCGACATTGTCTACGTTTGCGTGCAGCAGCATATCGGCGTACATCTTTGCCGTGTCTTTGACGAAATCGACATCGGAGAGCAATTCGTAATTGCTGTAATAACTATACACAAGGATCAGCCTGCCCCGCACGTTCACCGCCATCATGGCAACGGCGGCGGGATAGCTTTTTTTGCCCTGCGCGGTTTCAATGGCAAGGCTGGAGAGATTGAGAAAGCCGATATAGTCTTTGGTTTCGACAAAGACGCCTTGGTTGCGGCTTTCACCGACTTCCATTTTCATATCTGTTTTATAGGTCGAGCCGATATATTCGGTCGCATCGCGCATGACATCGCCGACTTCGGGCAGGTTTTGCGCCGGCAGGGCCGCCATTTCATCACGGAAGGAGGCCTTCACGGCGTCAAAACGCGTGTCGCCATCAAGGAACACGCCCTGTTTAAGAGTCTGGACGATCAGATATCTGCGAAAGCCCTCGCCCGAACCTTCGGCCATCCGCTCCATATCGGCATCGGAGATATAAAAGGCGAGCATCCGGTTATCCGGCAGCACGAATTTCGACATCAACCGGTCAAACTCGGCCGAGCGGCCCAAGACCTCCTCAAAGCCCGGCAAGACAGGCAGAGCGATATCACGCCCCGCGACAAATTCCTGACGCACACGCTCCGTACCGGCCTCAGCCGCCCAAGGCGCAAGGCAGGCCAGCAGCAGCGCCAGACAGAGAATAACGCCCTTACGGCGCAGCGTCTCAGCCACCGTTTTTGGGCGGACGAGCGGCCTTAACGGGCGCAGATGTATTTTGGTTTGCAGCATCGGTTTCTTTCGGGTTGTCGATCTGGAAAAACCGCGTCAGCTTTCCGTCCTCATATTCATAGACGGTTGGCGTCGCATTGGGAATGCGTTTTTTATTCGGGTTCGCGCCGCCATCCACCGGAATGCTTTCGGTGCCCAGTACGAAATCAAAGGCACGCACGATGCCCGCATGGCAGACAACCAAGACATTCTCGCCCCGCTCCAGCTTGGGCAGAACTTCGTTTTCAAAGAAGCGCCCGACACGCTCGACAACCTGCTTCGGACTTTCACCGCCCGGCAGTGCCTTGTCATAGGCGCGTTTGAAGGCGACAATTTCGGGATCCGTCTTGTAATTGCGGCCGGTAAAATCGCCCGTATGCGATTCAATAATGTCCACGTCCTGCACGATATGCCATGCGCCGTCGGGCTTTTTGAGATGCGGATTAGATGTGGTCTGACCCAGCGCCAGCGCAGCGGTGTTGAAGGCGCGCGACAGGGTTGAACTATAGGCATGGTCAAATCGCATACCTTCGATGAGCCTTCCCGCTTCGCGTGCCTGTTCTTCGCCCAGCGCCGTCAGCGGCACATCGGCCTGTCCTGTCATCAGATGGTTTTTGTTATAGCCTGTCTGTCCGTGACGGAAGATGACGAGTGTGCCTTTTTTCATGTTTTTCTTCTTTCGTTTCTTTTTTAAAATGCTTAAGCCGCATCGGCGTCTTTGATATCGAGCAAGCTGCGCCCGCCCATCGCCGGCGGCTGCTGGATACCGAGAATACCCAGCATGGTCGGCGCGACATCGGCCAGCGCTCCGCCGCTGCGCAATGCCAGATTGCCGCGATAGCCGAACAAAATGCAGGGCACAGGGTTGGTCGTATGCGCCGTGTGCGGCTGTCCGGTTTTTTCGTCAAACATTTGCTCTGCATTGCCATGATCGGCGATGACAAGCAAAACACCGCCAAGATTTTCAACCGCCGCGGCCACGCGCCCCAGACAGCTATCGACCGCCTCGACCGCTTTGATGGCGGCAGCAAGGCTGCCGGTATGGCCGACCATATCGGGATTGGCAAAATTGAGAATAACCACATCCTGCTCAGGCAGTTTTTGCAGCAGCTTGTCGGTCAGTTCATAGGCCGACATTTCGGGCTGCAAATCGTAGGTTGCCACTTTGGGTGAGGCCACCAGCAAGCGGTCTTCGCCCTCGAAAGCCTCTTCACGCCCACCGTTGAAGAAAAAGGTGACGTGCGGATATTTTTCCGTCTCCGCCGCGCGCAATTGCTTCAGCCCCGCACGTGCGACCACTTCGCCGAAAATATCATCCATCGATTGCGGCGCAAAAAGCACTTTAACGTAAGGCAGAAAATAATCGGCGTAAGACGTCATCGTCGCGGTATTCGTCACCGGCATATAGACGCCGCGGTCGAACTTGTCAAAATCAGCGAAGACAATCGCCTGCAAAATCTCGCGGATACGGTCGGATCTGAAATTCGCACTCAGCACACCGTCTTCGGGATTCATACCCGTATAGCCGCCGATTACGCAGGGTTTGATAAACTCGTCGGTTTCGCCTGCGGCATAACCCGCTTGAATGGCGGCAGCCGCATTGTCGAATGCCGCGCCCTTGCCATGCGCCATCGCATCAAAAGCCTGCGATACGCGTTCCCAGCGGTTGTCGCGGTCCATGGCGTAAAAACGGCCGCAGACCGTTGCCACAATTGCCGCCGCAGGCAGGTCACGTGTGAATTTGTCGACATATGCCGCCGCGCTATTGGGCGGTGTGTCGCGCCCGTCGGTGAAGATATGCACATATGTTTTGATTTTCTCGGCATCGAGAATTTTTGCCAGCGCGACGATATGATCCTGATGCGCATGCACGCCGCCATCCGACACCAGCCCCAGCAGATGCGCCGCGCCGCCGGATTGTTTCAATCCTGCCATAAACTGGCCGAGCGCAGGGTTCGCGGCAAGGCTGCCATCCTCCGCCGCCAGCGTGATACGCGGCAGATCCTGCATGACCACGCGCCCCGCACCAATATTGGTATGGCCGACTTCGGAATTGCCGAATTGCCCTTCCGGCAGGCCGACAGCCAGACCATCCGTGCGCAGCGTGGTATGCGGGCAGCTTTGCCACAGGCGGTCAAAATGCGGCGTTCGAGCCTGCGCAATGGCATTGTGCTCGGCTTTATCGCTCAAGCCCCATCCGTCCAGAATACACAGCACCAGCGGTTTTTTCAGCATCACATTCCCCTGTTGTCGTCCCTGATATTGGCTTTGATTTTGCCACTGATTTTGATTGTTTTTGCGGGACGTTTCAAGCCTAGGCGTTTGACATATCGTTTTCAACCTGAAAAGCGTCTCGATTTGCCAGAACATAGGATAAAATCTTGACTTTGGCGCGCGGGAATGGCATTGATCTGTGTGAAAAATAAGGTGAAAAAGGAAGCGTTCCGCCGCCCCTTATTGTTTGTTTTGTTTGACCGAGGCGGAACTTTGTAAAAAGGAAAAGAGACTGATGTTTAATATTACCCGTAAAGAAATTGAATGGGCTGGCAAGAAGCTGGTACTGGAAACCGGCAAGATCGCCCGTCAGGCTGACGGCGCCGTCATGGCGACCTATGGTGAAACCACAGTGCTGACCGCGGCTGTTGCTGCCAAGTCGGCAAAGCCTGGCCAGGATTTCTTCCCCCTCACCGTTCACTATCAGGAAAAAACCTATGCTGCCGGCAAAATCCCCGGCGGCTTCTTCAAGCGCGAAGGTCGTCCGTCTGAAAAGGAAACGCTGGTTTCCCGCCTGATCGACCGCCCGATCCGCCCGCTGTTCCCCAAAGGCTTCCTGAACGAGACGCAGGTTATCGCGACCGTATTGTCGGTCGACTTGCAGAACGATGCTGATATCGTTGCGCTGGTCGGCACCTCCGCCGCCCTGACAATCTCCGGCATTCCCTTCATGGGCCCG
>JAUXOC010000060.1 GCA_030682495.1 Alphaproteobacteria bacterium
CGCATCGGGCGTACCCATGCTTTCTGTCCCGATTTCCAGCGCATGGATTTCGGCCAGACGAATTTTTCAAAAACGCCTTCGACGATTTGCACAAGCACATTGGCCGTGGGCTGGCCTTTCACCGCTTCACGGTAATACCAGAACGTCCCCTTCGGGCTTTCTTCCTGCACGCA
This sequence comes from Alphaproteobacteria bacterium, assembly GCA_030682495.1. Classification (GTDB taxonomy): domain Bacteria; phylum Pseudomonadota; class Alphaproteobacteria; order Micavibrionales; family UBA2020; genus UBA2020. The sequence goes on from JAUXOC010000060.1 coordinate 174, forward strand.
TTTGCTGAAATCTGTCTGGCCGATGGATTTCAGAAATCCGTCCAGCGCCTGCTGCGCAGCGTCGATGCGCGGGCCTTTTTTGTCGATGGGCGGCGGGCTGTTTTCGAGCGGCAGACCGTCGACCACAACCGTGATACGGCGCGGGGTGGAATGGGCTTCGGCTTTGGTATAAGTCAGGCCTTTTTCGTCAAGCCCTTTGACGATCAGATCGCGCAGATCGTCCGCGCCCTTGGCTTGCATGCGGGCGGGGATTTCTTCGGAGAAAAGTTCGAGCAAAAATTCGGCCATGATTATGCAGCCTCCTGCTTGTGTTCTTCGGCGGCGGCTTCACCGACCCATGCTTCGCAGCAGGCTTTGGAGAGCGCGCGTACGCGGCCGATATAGGCCTGACGTTCCACCACCGAAATCACGCCGCGCGCATCGAGCAGGTTGAACAGATGGCTGGCCTTGAGGCACTGGTCATAGGCGGGCAGGGCAAGACCTTTGCGTCCCTTGAGCGCCGGATGGTCGGACTGCGCCGACAAAAGCGACAGGCATTCTTTTTCGGCATCTTCAAAATGGCGCAGCAGCATATCGGTATTGGCGAATTCAAAGTTATGCGCCGTATATTCCTGTTCAGCGCGCAAAAAGACATCGCCGTATTTCACGCCGCGGCCGTTGAAGTCGAGGTCATAGACGTTATTCACGTTCTGGATATACATGGCGAGGCGTTCAAGCCCATAGGTGATTTCGGCAGAAACGGGGTTGCATTCAATACCGCCGACCTGCTGGAAATAGGTGAACTGGGTGACTTCCATGCCATCGCACCAGACTTCCCAGCCGAGCCCCCAGGCGCCCTGCGTCGGGCTTTCCCAGTCGTCTTCGACAAAACGGATGTCGTGATATTTTGAATCGATGCCGATTTTTTTCAGGCTCTCCAGATACAGCTCCTGAATATTCTCGGGCGAGGGCTTCATGATCACCTGATACTGATAGTAATGCTGAAGCCGGTTCGGGTTTTCGCCATAACGGCCATCGGTCGGGCGGCGCGACGGCTGGACATAGGCGGCATTCCAAGGCTGTTTGCCCAGCGCGCGCAGGGTGGTCGCGGGGTGGAACGTGCCCGCGCCGACTTCCATGTCATAGGGCTGGAGGATCAGGCAACCCTGATCCGACCAGAACTGGTGCAGGCTGAGGATGAGTGCCTGAAAACTGAGGGGTTTTTTGGTATTGTCTGCCATGGTTTTTCCGCCGTTGTCTTGGGGCTACACCCTACCATGCTGCACTGCGGTTTTCCAAGCCCTGTGCGGGGTGAAAAAGGGGCTTGGCCGCGGTTAAAAATGAGGTAGGATAAGCCCCCTTTGTTTTTCAGAATTGAGCGCAGCCATGAAAACCCTCACCAAGGCCTTCAATACCGCAACCGTCCGCCAAGGCGAGACTTTCCGGCTGGAGCTGCCCTCTGATCCCTCAACGGGCTATCTGTGGGATGTGGCGGTGACATCAGGCGCCGCCAGCATCGTGTCGCAGCAGTTCAAATCCGCGCATCAACCGGGGGAATTCGTCTGCGGCGGCCAAGGTATCGAAGAATTGGTCTTTAAAGCCCCGCAGAGCGGCCAGATCGTGATTGAGGCGACACAGAGCCGCCCGTGGCTCAAAGCTGACCCCACAGCCCAGAAAGCCCGCTTTACGGTCACTGTTATCTGATCTCGACGATCCAGCCTTATCAAGCCCCTGCGGATTAATCTGGCCGGATTAACCTTCCGTTTACCTTTTTTGCATAAAATCACAATAGACCAAAAACAGGCTGAACTTTAGGGCAGCGGAGATAACGGCATGATTTCAGAAAGCATGATTATATTCGGGGCGACCGGAAACGTGGTGATGGTGCTGAACGGGCAATTGCCCAAAGACAGTCCGATCCATTTCCGCATCGGCGCGAATACCATCGACCTTCTGAGCGAGGATCTGCTGATCTACTCCGAACAGGGGCTTAGCCCGCATGCCTGCCAAAAGCTGAAACAAACGACCGAGATCGGGTTGATGGAGGTCATGGACACCGCCAATCCGCCCAAGCATCTGACGAACGTGGCTTATCGGCACAGCGCATAAAGCGCGCTTTGATACGGCGCATAAAGTGCGCGCGTTGTCACAGAGCATAAAACAATAAAAAAGATATCACGAAGAAGCACAGATACATAAAAACACTATAGGGGAGTGACAATGAGCGTAACACCGGGCAAAGATATTATGGAAGTCACCGGCGGCAGCGGAGAGGTCTTCGCCCGCGAAGGCAGTTCGCTGATGGCCGGTCTGAAAAACAGCGGCTTCACGGTCAACGCTTTCCAACCCATCCTGCACCAAAATAGCAACGGCATGAAAGCCGGCGACCCCGTGGCCGATATGTTCAAAGGGCAGCACGTCACTGTCGAAGCAAAACCGAACGCCTCTATCTTTGGCATTGTCGGTGAGATTGTCGGCGGCACAGCCAAGGTCGCCTCGGGACAAGACTTCAAAAAGCCCGAAGCCGAATTCGAAGTCAAACGCCCACCCGTACCCACGGCGGCGGCACCGAAAAGCAGCTTCTGATTTTAGCAAGCAATTGAAAAACAGCGCCCTTTTAATGAGGGCGCTGTTTTTATTTTTAGACTTGCACATAGACGCCGGCGAGAGCATAATTCGTGAATATTCATAATATTATTTCAAGGCAAAAAGAAATGTCCCAAGAAGAAATCACGCCGAGCGGCGATGCAGCGCTCCGCAGGATCGAAGACCGTATTTTTAGCGACCCCGCCGCGCTGACAGGCTATATGAGCGCTGCTATGAAAGACACAAAGGCAGATGCGCAAGGCAAGATTGAACTGCCGGCCAAGCCGCTGAGCCATCTTTTCAATATTCTCGGCAAACCTTTGCCGCAAGATTTCCCGCAAGGCGAGCCAAAAGGCGAGAACTACAAGCTTCCGCGCACGGAAGCGCGCAAAATGCTTGATGATCTGGCAAAACAGGCCGGCTTTGGCATTGTCGCGCGCACGCGCATGCGGTTCGGGCTTTAACCCATATCAATAACCGCAGCATCGCTCAGCACCGCTTCGGCCTCGGGCGTATATTTTCCATTTTTCTGGTGGAGGATCATGCCGGCTTTGAGCTTGAGCGGGGCGTAGCGTTCTTTGCGCGCCTGTATGATAACACGGCGGGCGTCTTCGCCTGCGTGGGGGTAAAGCGGATAAACGACAAAGCTGCCGAACCAGCGTTTTTTGCCAAGCGCAATCAAGACGTCATCCAGCCGGTCGGCGCGGTGGATCATTGTCAGGTAACTTCCATTTTTAATCTTTGAATGAGCATACTTAATCCATTTTTCTAATGTAACGCCTGATGCATCTTCGCCGTGCGACATCGCCGTGATGGATTTGGGCGAGGGGATGTGCGTGCCGCCCTCCTGATAAGGTGGATTCATAAGAGCGCTATTGAAATAATTGTTTTCAATCATTTTTTCAGAGGCTATCGAGCCTTGAAAAAACCGGCAGCGGCCAGAAACGCCATTCAAGCCCGCATTTTGCAGGGCGATATCGATAAGATCACGCTGAATATCTATTCCGGTCAATGATATATTTTTGTTTTTTAATGTAACGCATAAGCCAGCCGAGCCGACACCGCAGCCGATGTCCAACACTTGCCAGCGGTCTTTGACCGGCACAGCGGCGGCAAGAAAGACGGTATCGATGGCGGCATGAAAGCCGACCTTGGGCTGGAGCAGTTTGACCCGTCCGCGCAGCAGCGTGGTTTCAATGACCGGCAGATCGGAGGGTGGGGTTGGGTCTGTCATTTACCGAATCCTTCCGGCGCGCTCGGCTCCAATCCGGCCTCGGCCAGCAATTCACAGGCGGAGTCATAGTCGTCTTCATCGAGGAGCATAATGCGGCAATCGGCAAAACCGCCGAAAAGGCCGGAGGTATGTTCATCGAAAACCACGTATTCCATGCTCGCACTATGTAAAAGAGACTTGAGGAAGGCGATTTCGGCCATATCGCTGGTGCTGTAGATTTCGATCATCCGGAGGCCTCCGTGCCAAAATTTCTCTGATTTCCGGCGCGAAATTTTGTTATAACGGTCACAGTTTCAACCATGCCGGAAGACGGACATGACGCCTGCGCATACCGCCCATGATAATACGCCCGCCAGCCCCGCCACAATGGCAAAGGCAAACCCGCCGTCGCGGAGCGCAAACCCGTTGGAGCGGCTGGCCGAGGCGCTGAAACCTGACATGGCGGCGGTGAACGCGCTGATTATCGACCGTATGCAATCCAATATCCCGCTGATCCCGCAGCTGGCCGGCCACCTGATCGCGGGGGGCGGCAAACGCATCCGCCCGCTGCTGACGCTCGCCTCGGCCGCGCTGTTTGACTACAAAGGCAGCCGCCAGCATAAACTCGCCGCCTGCGTCGAATTTATCCATACCGCCACGCTGCTGCATGACGACGTGGTCGACGAAAGCGACCAGCGGCGCGGCAAGGCTTCGGCCAATGCAGTGTTCGGCAACGAAGCCGCCGTGCTGGTGGGCGATTTCCTGTTCAGCCGCTCGTTCCAGCTGATGGTGGAGGACGGCTCGCTCGAAGTCCTGCGCATCCTCTCGAACGCCTCCGCCGTGATTGCGGAGGGGGAGGTGCTGCAGCTTTCCACCACCAATAACATCGACACCACCGAAGCCGATTACCTGAAAGTCATCGGCGCGAAAACCGCCGAGCTTTTTGCCGCCGCCTGCGAAGTCGGCGGCATCGTGGCCGACCGTCCGGCGGGCGAATGCGCGGCGCTGCGCGACTACGGCATGTATCTCGGCTACGGCTTCCAGATTTCCGATGACGTGCTGGATTACGCCGCTTCCGAAGAACGCCTCGGCAAATCGCTCGGCGATGATTTCAAAGAGGGGAAAATGACCCTGCCGGTGCTGAAAGCGCTCGCCAAGGCCAGCCCCGCCGAAAAGGATTTCTGGCAGCGCACGATGTGCGACCTCGACCAGAAAGACGGCGACCTTGCCGAAGCGCAGGCGCTGATCCGCAAGCACAAGGGACTCGATCTCGCCCTCGCGCAGGCGCGCGATTTTGCCGCCAAAGGCCGCAAATGCCTCGAAGCACTGCCCGGCAACGGAATCCGGCAAGATCTGGCCGAACTGATTGATTTTGCAGTGGAACGCGATTACTAAGCCGCCCCGCTTGGCACAAATACCCCTTGCAAGGGGTCAGGAAATATGCGACATAACTGCGTCTAAAGACTTGTTCCCGCCGCGTCGGAGTGTAGCTCAGCCTGGTAGAGTGCTTGCTTCGGGAGCAAGAGGCCCGGGGTTCGAATCCCCGCACTCCGACCATTTTTTATTTGACGTAATAAAACTAAACCTGTATGATTATCCTCACGTCGAACAACTACGATAGCGCGATTTCCGCCTGTTTCTTGCCTGTCGGTATAGTTTGACTGAAACAGCATCTGACGGTTCTTCGTTGATGTTGCTTGGTTGCGGAAAAAATTCCTTCTTCTCCTCACGTAAACGCAGAACCGAAAAGCGCAGTTACCATTCCATGGCGCTGACGTATTTCCTTGTGTCGATATTTAAATTTAAAAATGTAAGGAGATTATTTATGTCTGGTTCAGTATCTATGCGCAATGCAGCTGATTATCAAAGGCTGTGCCAAGTATTTATGGCGGCTATCAAGCGCGTTGTCATTCCCGTTCTCGCCACGACTGTTTTAACCGCATGTGAAAACTCCGCAGATATCGCACGAAAACCAGCTGTCATTGATGAGATGGTAAAATCTTCACTTGCGAGATGTGTAGAACACTCAGGTCTCCGTGACCACTTGCCTAAAGTATTGAAGCAGGTGCCAACAAAGAATCTGGACTTCTTGGTAGAAAACGGGATTACAGTATGTTTCGACGAAAGACTGCAACAGCAGAAATATGGACAGGGCTATGACATTGCCCTTGGCGCCTACTATGGCAAAGAACGAATAGTCAGCATTCCACCAACGACAAATATAAACGACAAATCTTCACGCATGGTCGTGAACGGGACGTACAACAAATACGCTATTATGTCTCTCGCAAGGGAGTTGACTACGAGAAATTACGTTACGCTTGAAAGCGATTTTGAGTTCTTGGGGCGTTATACGGGCTGTGCCAATAAATGCACGCATACCGGCTGGAATCCCGGCGAACAGTCGGACTGGGATCAAGGAAAAGTTTTCCGAGCTTCTTCCGTATTGGCTCTGCCGCCTTTACGTTCATAAGTCACTCGCCCCATCCAACACCTTCACATCTTCAGCAGTCAGCATCAATTCCGCCGCCGCCATCAAATCCTCCAACTGCTCGAGCGTTGTCGCGCTGGCGATGGGGGCGGTGATGGCGGGGCGTTGCATCAGCCATGCGAGAGCCACGCGGGCGGGGTTGCTGTTATGGGCGGCGGCCACCTTGTCGAGCGCATCCAGAATGCGGAAGCCGCGCGGGTTGAAATAAACCTCACCTACGCGCGCGCCGCGCACGGATTTGCCAAGGTCGGCTTCGCTGCGGTATTTGCCGCTGAGGAAACCGCGGGCGAGGGAATAAAAGCTGATAACACCGATGTTTTCTTTCAGGCAGAGCGGCATCAATTCCGCTTCAAACCCCGCGCGGTCATACAGGTTATATTCCGGCTGCAAACTGCAATAGCGCGGCAGCCCCGCATCCTTGGCCGTTTGCAGCGACAGCGCCAAACGCTCCGCCGTAAAATTCGATGCGCCAATGGCGCGCAGTTTTCCTTGTTCGATCAGTTTTTGATAGGCGCGCAGCGTTTCGTCGGGCGCGATGGTCAAATCATCTTTGTGTGACTGGTACAAATCAATGTAATCGGTTTGTAGCCGCTGCAAGGACTCATCGACGGATTGCAGGATATGCGCGGCGGAAAGGCCGCGTTTCTCCGGCGTCATTTCATGGCCGACCTTGGTCGCCAGCACAACCTTATCCCGTTTGCCGGATTGTTTGAACCACGCGCCGATGATGGTTTCGGACTCGCCGCCCTTGTTGTCCGGCCCGCCCCATGTGGAATAGACGTCGGCGGTATCGATGAAATTGAAACCACGTTCGACAAAGGCATCGAGGAGGGGGAAGGACTGCTCCGCGTCAATCGTCCAGCCAAAAACATTGCCGCCGAAGCACAGCGGCGCGACCTGAAGGCCGGAATCACCCAAAGCGCGTTTTTGCATGTCATATCCCCCTGTATTTTAA
>JAUXOC010000081.1 GCA_030682495.1 Alphaproteobacteria bacterium
CATGTTCGAACTGCCCGGCATGGAAGGCGCCGAAGAAGTCGTTGTGACCGCCGAAAACATCCAGAACAGCACCCAGCCAACCATCGTTTTCTCGGACAAGAAAAAAGCCAAGGACAAGGAAAGCAAGAAGAAGAAAGATGAAGGCGACGAAGAAACCGCCGCTGCTTCTTAATACCTTACCCTTTGACACAAAAAACACCCCGCTCCGGCGGGGTGTTTTTTTATGCGCGGTCAATCTGCCGAGAACATGACGATGACAGGCACATCGGTTTCGATCCGCACCTCTCCGCTTGCGATATTTGATATGCCGCGGCCCGAAAGGACGGATAAATCGATACGGTGGGCCGGATAAGCACAAGCACCGGAAAGGCTTACAAGCGCAGGAGACAGCGCGAAGACCGAAAATATGCCGTCATGTCGAAAACTCTGCGCACCACGGGCAAAATGACGCTGCACCACGCGCCCCGCGCCGCTATAAAATATGGCCTGTTCAAAACTGCCTCGGCGGCGCATTTCGGCATCAATCACGCCAAGGACGCCCAGCGCATGATCGGCGCGTCCGCCCGTAAAACCTGAAAGATGCAGCCGCCGCCACAGGCCGACGCGCAAAACCTCCAGCGCAAATTCAAGATCTGTCTTGTCTTGTGCTGATTTGAAAATTGCCGGGATATCCGCTGGCGCAAGACCTGAATCCCCATCACCGATCCAGAGACGCGGCTGTGCCACAGCCGCGATGCCGCCGTCAATGGCAATCTGAGGCATCTCGCGCGCAAGCAGCTCTGGCGGCAACGGCGTTTGAGACAAAGGACCAATCAGCCACAGGTCAGCGGCCTGCATGACATCCGGCGGAATATTCACGCGCCTCGTCCTTTTTCGGCAATCGCCGCGACGATGATCTCGACGCAAGACCAGAGCGCTTCACCAAATTCTTCATCTGCGCCCTCGTCCTGAAAAAGCCTTTCCTGCGCAAGCTCTGCGGCGTTCAGCGCCGCGCGATATGTCACAACGCGCCCCTCGCCGCCATAATCGGCGGTATATTCCTCTGACGCCTGTATGCAGAGTGCTGCATGACCGTAATGCGGCAGCAGTGCCCTGACCGCCGCCACGCGCCCCATTGCCGCAGCCGCCATCAGCGGTGTCCAGCCGCTTTTGTTCGCGGTATCAACGCGCATGCCTGCCGCCACAGCGCGCGCAAAGGCATCGACAATTTCATCATCGTGCAGCCACTTGGCCATATACTGCGCCAGCGTCGATTCATGCGCGCCACTGGGGTCGTTAAGGCTTTTCTGCCCGGTCCCTTCCAGCGCCTGATGCAGCCAAAAAAGCGTCATAATGCGCCCTGACGCCGGTGCATTGGCCGCCGCGACATTGAAAGGCGTCTCGCCGTTGCTATCATAGGCATGAAGATCGGCGCCCGCCGCCAGCAGCGATTCAAGATGGGCGATATCTGCCACCCCGCGCATTTCATCCAGCACCGCATTATGCAGCGCAAAAGGATCGTTCGTTTTATCCATGGTCATACCAGCCCCGCTGAAAGGTCGTCCAGCACCTGAAGCGACTCCGTGACACGCAGCATATACGGCTGTTCCCCCACAACAAGAATGGCGGCGGAGCGGTGACCGCGCACATCGCCGCCCGTCGCAATCCCCGCCGCCAGTGCGGCAAACAACCGGCGGCGCAGGGGCGCTTGCATGTCGTTCATAAATGCTTTTTCCATCGCCGCCAAGGTTTTGTCTGATGCCAGCATATTGCCCGCCAGCGCGTGATGCGGTTTGGAAATATGTCCCGCCCAATGCAAGCATTGCGCACCCGTCATGACGCCGATATCGCCATCCATCGGCACAGCGATGATTTGCCGCATGTCGATTTTACGGTCTTCGCTTTTCAGGTTTTCAATGATATCCGGACCGTTCGTGCCGGCGCGCAGCATCTCTAGCGCCCGCGCACCCACCTCGCGGTCCCCCTTCGCCTGCACCGAGACAACACCGAAACGATCATCGACATAAAGGCTGCCCTGCGCGCAGTCATCCGACCCGCTGGCCATCGCAACGCCAATATGCCGCGTATAGGGATTTCTGGCGATTAGTGTCAGGGTCATGGCTGCACCTTCTTCACCCGGCGGCGCGGCACCAGAATTGGTACATGCCGCTGAAGACCTCGGTGTGCACTTTCTCCAGCGCATGCCATTGATCCAAATCTGCGAGGTTCGCAGCCGGCCCATGCATATCCTCAAAAACTTTAAAAATGCGTGGCGGTAAATTGAAGCCAACGAAATCGAGCCCAAGCTTATCCAGTATCTCTGCAATCTGAACAAGATCAAAACGATGTTCTTGGACATGAAACAGCAGGTCACAGAAAGTTGACATTTGGTAGAAGTCGCCACTTTCACGGAGCTTTTCAAGAGCTTCACGCGGGAGCAGTTTGTCCGCTCGCTGCCGAAACTCATTCATCCCCGCACGCGTTGCGGCAAAACCTTTATCTTGTATGATCTTACGCGCAGCAACAACGCTGCTGCGGCCGATTTCGCTGTACAGACCGATGCGCATGAGCCCACCCGGCTTGAGCAGCCCGCGCAGCACTTTCCAACCGGCAAAAGGATCGGCCATATGGTGAAGAACACCTGAACTGAGAATGTAATCATACCTCTCCGCTCGACCTTCCAGCTGTAAAATATCCGCCTGCGCAAATTTGACATGCGAAAGACCCAGATCCTGCGCACGAGCCGACGCATACGATAAGCTGCTCTTGCTCAAGTCGACCGCGAGAATTTCTGCATCGGGAAAAACCGTCCCCACAAGCGCAGCTTCGTAGCCCGTGCCGCACCCGGCATTGAGAATACTCCCGTTCTGCGGGACACTTCGTTCCGCTTCGCCCAGCACGGCATTGTGCGGCACGTGATGCCATCTGGGATAAGGGAAGGCCTCGTACTGCTCTCGCACCTTTCCGGAAACTGAATCTTCAATAGGCGTAATACAGGGAATATCTTTCTTGATTTCGAGCAAACGCGCAACTTCTCGTATTTGCAGGTCGGCAACCGGTATCAGTGCCGTTTCGGCATCACATACCACAGCCAGCGCAGACGCTGCGGGTATTCTGCCAAGGCTTTCGTAACAAGCAAAAATGGCAATTTCTTCGGCACGTGCGCCCGCCGGGTTTTCCGACAGGCTTTGACGCATCGCTGCGATCAGAGTCTCTTCTTCAGAAGAAGTATCGAAAATATACTCGGTGTAAAAGCAATACCGAGACAAAGCTGCAGCGGTACGCAGAAAATTTTCGCGTTCCCAAAGATGAGAGCCAGAGGATAAATCCTTAAGCAAAGACGCGCGCAAAGTGGTCAGAGCCTTCTCGAAGCCCCAGTTTGGAACGATAAGTCTTTTTAATCCCGAGAGAAACAAAGAGTTGGCCGTAAGGGCCGCTTTTTCCTTGCTGTCGTAAAGCATGCCCGGTGAAACTATGACAGAAACCTCAGGATGACTCAGCAGCAGAGCATGCCAGAGAGGGCAAAGATTATCCGTGCTCAGTTCAGGCAACGCAAGACAGGCCTCTACCGCCTTCGCCATACCGGCATTGAACTGCGTAAAGGAGAAACTCAGTTTGTCCGCGCACAAAGAAAAGGCAAGCAGATAGGCTTTTTCATCAGGCTTTTGCGCAATCGCGAGCACCAGAAGACCGAGCGCCTCCTGAAACTCTTTGCGCAGCATGCACACATCCGCCAGCATGCCCAGAGCGGCGTGATCGTTTTCGTCTTCTTCCAGCGCCTTTTCAAGCCATTCTTCGGCTGTATCGATATCATTATCCAGCAGGCACAAAGCCGCTTTATCCCGCGGCTTGAGGTTTTTTTGCAAATGTTGTTTAGACATTGAGCAGCAGATTCTCCCTCTCCCATGACGAAATGACGGCGTTATAGGCTTTGTATTCGGTCTCTTTGATGGCGATCAGGGCGCGGCAGAATCGTTCGCCTAGAATTTCCTGCAATGGTTTGCAGGCCCTGAATTTCTTGAGCGCATCGAACTGGTGCGTCGGCAGGGAGTGGCCTTTTTTATAGGCGCTTCCTTTGATCTGTTCGGTCGGCTCCAGCCCTTCGATCATCCCGAGCAGGCCGCAGGCCAGCGTGGCGGAAATCGCCAGATACGGGTTGCCATCGGCACCGGGCAGACGGTTTTCGACGCGGCGGCCTTCGGGCTTGGCGATTGGCACGCGCAGACCGGCGGTACGGTTATCAAGCCCCCACTCCACATTGATCGGACTGTCCGTTTCCTTGTGCCCGAAGCGGCGGTAAGAGTTCACGTTCGGTGCGAACAGCGGCAATGCCGCCGGCAGATAACGCTGGAGCCCGCCGACATAATGGCGGAAGAGCTGCGAGTCCGAGCCGTCTTCGTTGGCAAAAATATTCACGCCCGTTTTCAGATCAACCACGCTCTGGTGAATGTGCATGGCACTGCCCGGCTCTGTCTGCATCGGCTGCGCCATAAAGGTCGCATAAACACCGTGACGCAGCGCAACTTCGCGTGCTGTGCGCTTGAACAGGAAAGCCTGATCGGCCAGCTCCACGGGGTCGCCGTGGTTGAAGTTGACTTCCAACTGCGCCGCACCTGCTTCGTGGCTGAGCGTATCAATGTCGACGTTTTGCTCTTCGCAATAATCATAGATGTCTTCGAAGATCGGATCGAATTCGTTGACGGCATCGATACCGTAAGCCTGACGGCCGCTTTCCTGACGGCCACTGCGGCCCACGGGCGGTTGCAGCGGAATATCGGGGTCGGTATTGACGGCCACCAGATAGAATTCCAGCTCGGGCGCCACAACGGGGCTCCAGCCGCGATCATTGAATTCTTTGATGAGGCGTTTGAGCAGCTGGCGCGATGACAGCGGCACCGGCGTATCATCGCCGTTGAAAGCGTCACAAATAATCTGCGCCGTCGGTTCCTGATACCACGGCACAAGGCGGATGGAATCTTCGTCAGGCTTCATGTAGACATCGCCGAGCGAGGCGCTGATCAGATCGCCATCCGGATAGTCGCCGGTGACAGTCTGGATAAAGATAGATTCAGGGATCGGCATGCCGCGTTCGCGCAGGATGCGCAGCAGCTTGTCCGCCGGCAGGATCTTGCCGCGCGCGATGCCGGACATGTCCGGTATCAGGCATTCCACTTCCGTTATTTCGTGTTCTCGGATAAACTGCTCCAGCTTGTCCATGACAAACCCCTTGATATGATGATTTTTTAGACCTCCCCTTGCAGGAAGCCTTACCTCAAAGATGCCCAAGAAATATGAAAACGTAAAGGAGTACCACGACCCTTGGTATGCTTTGACAGCCAACCGGCTGCTTGTGACTCTAGGCGCGCTCCGAGACGAGGTCAACTGCGATGTGTGCGTGGTGGGTGCCGGTTTTACGGGGCTTTCCGCCGCACTGGAGCTGGCGCAAAAAGGGTTTAACGTTATTCTTCTGGAAAAGGACAGCGTCAGCGGCCTTGCCTCCGGCCGAAACGGCGGACATCTCCAGCGCGGCTTCAGCCAGTCACCGGGCTGGCTGATCCGGCAATACGGGCTCGAAACGGCGAAGTTCCTCTGCAATGTTTCACTGGAAGGCCTCGGCCTGATGCTGATGCGCATGGCAGAGCATGACATAAAATGCGACTTGAAATTCGGCCACCTGACCGCTGCCACAAAACCCAGACATGAAACCGAACTCAAGGCCGACATCCGCGATTGGCAAAAACTCGGCCACAAAGACATCGACTGGTGGGACGAGAAAACGGTGCAGGAAACCATCCTGACTGGCGCATATACCGGCGGCCTCTTCGATACCAAGGGAGGGCATTTCCACCCCCTCAATTACGCCCTTGGCCTTGCGCAGGCTTTTCAGAAACATGGCGGACGAATTTATGAACAAACCGCCGCCGTCGATATCATCCCCGGCGAGACGAACCGCGTGACAACCGCATCGGGCGGCAGTGTGCTGGCCAAATTCGTCGTGCTGGCCGGGGTGACGGGCATGAAAGGCCTCGCGCCGCTGCGCAAAACCTCAATGGCTGTGACCGCCCATATGATTGCAACCGAACCGCTGAGCGAGACGCGCAGGCAGCAGATCATGACCCGCGATATCGCCGTGGCCGACGCCCGCTTTATCATGGATTATTACAGGTTTTCATCTGATAATCGTCTTTTGTTCGGAGGCAACTGTAACTATAGCGACCGCGAATACGCCAGCGAGGATATGCGCCTGCGCGAGCGTATGACGACCCTCTTCCCCTTGTTGCGCATGACACGGATCGACCACTGCTGGCGCGGACCGCTGGATCTGACCATGAACCGTATCCCGCATCTGGGCCGCCTGACGCCGCAAATATACTTCGCACACGGCTTTGGCGGGCAAGGTGCGATCCTGACGCATATTCTAGGCAAAATTATGGCCGAAGCCGTCGCTGGCACTGCCGAGAGATTTGACGTTTTCGCCAAAATGCGGCACAACCCTTTTCCGGGCGGCGATCTGCTCAAACGCCCACTCTTTGTCGCGGCCATGACATGGTATCGGCTGCGCGATATGCTCTAGCTCTATACCGAGAAAGTTCTATAACCAGTTCTTGATCAAGGCTGTTTAGGGGCAGACGGCGTTACCGTCTGCTTGCCGCGCGGAGCTTCGAATTTGTGAATGAGCGCGATAAGGCTGTCGTTATCCACAGCACGATGGCAAGCCCGGCGGTCTTCCCATGCCTGAACATCCGGCGAATTCACAGCCTTGAGAAAATCGACGATATTGTGAACAACTTGCTCAATATCAGATTTATAAAACTTGTCCGGGTTGCGGTATGTCTCTTCCGTTTCGAAATGGAACTTGCCATGCAGCGCCGCCGTCAGGCAGGAAGCCGCCATCCATTTCGAATAAGCCTTGGATTGTTCGTCCTCTGATGCGGTACGTAAATCACGACCCGCGGGGGCAAGCGCATGAAACTGATCCAGAGCCTCGGCAAAGTTCCTGATTTGCTGTGCCGGACTCAGGCAATCGACATAATTACGCCATGCCTCGGCATCCCTGCGGTCCGTCAGATCATCGGGGATGGGCAGGTTCAGAGCGGCAATATCGAATTTGTACATAAGGCGGCTGGTATCCACGTTTTTGGGGTAAATAGACATGATGAGTTCCTTTGATATTTTTTCAAGAAAGTAGATGGGTTCCTCTCGCCTTAGACGGAAAAAAGAATCGGTAAAATGAATTTTTTCTATGGTAAATCATCGCCAATACCTGTCAAGCCCCTCACACCACTTGCCACCGCCCTGCCGCAGGCGTATAACCTGAGAAAAAAGGGTGGAAAAGCCAAAATGACTTATGTCGTCACCGATGTCTGCATTAAATGCAAATATACCGACTGTGTGGAAGTCTGCCCCGTGGACTGTTTCTACGAGGGTGAAAACATGCTCGTCATCAACCCCGACGAATGCATCGACTGTGGCGTCTGCGTCCCCGAATGCCCGATTGACGCGATTGTGACCGATATTGACGAGCGCGCCGAAAAGTTTCTGGAGCTGAACCGCGAATATTCAACGGGCGCCTGGCCGGTGCTGACGCGCAAAAAGCCCGGTCTGCCTGAAGCCGAAGAATTTAAAAATATTCCTGATAAAATCAAATACTTCAGCCCAGAACCGGGTGAGGGAGATTAACTAGCCCGGCCCGCCCTCGCCCTGTCCCTTGCGTCCCTTGTTGCGCTTGCGTATCGCTGCGGGCTTCAACACAGCAATGCCATCATCGTCATCTTTTTTCGGACCCGCGGCGGAAGGATCGCCTTCGGGCGGCACATAGCCCGGCGGAGGCCCCATGGGCAAAGATCGCGTCAACGGCCAAAGATCTGATGGTGAGAATACCATCACGTCAGACTTATGCCCAGCAGCGACGCCTGTCATGTCGGTGGCAGCCCTCTTGAATTCATCCATTAAGCTCATATCGCGACTCCGGCGCTGTTTGCATAATCTTATCGATTAAAGGTTAAGAAAGGCCTATAGCCGCCCGAGGGGAACCTTTGGCTTGAATCCCCTGTTTTCAAGCCATAAACATGCGGAATTAACTTAAATTTAAGAATTTCCTTGAATTCTTATGGCATTTCATATATGGTCTTTCTTGAATGGCACACTTGTCACCGCTGGGCACAAAACCTAGCAGATACCTGATTAAACAGACTTTTCTGTGAACAGACGTTTTTATAGTGAGGCACAATGGCAAAGACATCCAAAGCGAAGGCGAAACCGGTTAAGAAGCCCGCGGCCAAAACCGCAGCCAAAACGGTCAAGAAGCCTTCTGCCGCCGCCAAGCCGGTCGCAAAAGCCAAACCGGTCGCCAAAAAACCGACCCCTGTCGCCAAGAAATCAAAACCGGCTCCTGCGCCCAAGGCGGCTGCTAAACCGGCTGTCAAAAAGCCCGCTCCCGCGCCGGTCAAGGCCGCTGTCAAGAAGGCAGCCCCCGCCCCTGTGGCCGTGAAGCCTAAACAGGTGCCCGTCAAAGCCGCCGAGCCGTCGAAACTTCCCCTTGGCGTCAAAAAGCCTGCACCCACCGTGCAAGCCCTCGCGCCGATGCCCGAAGCCAAGAAGCCGGAGAAGTTTGACTTCGCCGCAGGCGATTTCGTGGTCTATCCCGCGCATGGCGTCGGCTTTGTCGAAGGCGTCGAAACCCAGACCATCGCTGGCATGGAAATCACGCTTTACACTATTTGCTTTGAAAAAGACCGTATGCGCCTGAAATTGCCGATTTCCAAAGTGAAAGCTTCCGGCCTGCGCAAGCTGTCTTCCAAAGACCGTCTCAAGGACGCGCTGGCCACACTGCAAGGTCGTTCGCAGACCCGCCGCATCATGTGGAGCCGCCGCGCACAGGAATACGAAGCAAAGATCAACTCAGGTGACCCCGTTTCTATCGCAGAAGTCCTGCGTGACCTGAAACGCGAAGGCGATCAGTCGGAACAGTCCTACAGCGAACGCCAGATTTATCAGGCTGCGCTGGAGCGTCTTGCCCGCGAAGTTGCCGCGATCGAGAAAATCGACGAAAAGAAAGCTGCAGAAAAGCTTGAGGCCGTTCTTTCCAACGTCGCTTGACGCGAAGTCCCAAACAATACAAAAAGGCGGCTGGCATCCAGCCGCCTTTTTCATTGCCGGAGGAAACATGGCCAAGCCTAAAGTTTACGGAATCAAAAATTGCGACAGCATGAAGAAAACCTTTGCCTGGCTTGACAAACACAGCGTCGCTTATGACTTTCACGATTATAAAAAATCAGGCGCGGATGAAACTACGCTGAAAGCCGCCATCAAAGCGCACGGCTGGGAAGCTGTTATCAATCGCAAAGGCACGACCTGGCGCGCCCTGCCCGAAAAGACGCGGGAGAGCATGACCGAAAAATCCGCCCTTGCCGCGGCGCTCGATAATCCGTCTCTGGTCAAACGCCCCCTGATCGTCTCCGGCAAAGATATCTTGCTTGGCTATGACGAGGCCACGTTCAAAGCCCTGCTGAAGTCCTGACCTGCCGTTTTCCCTATTGGCATGCCCCGCCGTTGGGGATAAGATGCGCCTTATACGTTAAACAGTCAGGCAAGGCGCGATGTCGTTCAAGACTTCCTTCAGCAATCTGGGCCAGCCGCAGAGGATATGGACGGTTTCCGCCATCCGCGGCCAGCTGGCGCCGCTTGCCGCCATTCACAATCATATCTATGAGCACTGCCGCCCGGGTGACCGTGTGCTGTACACCGGCAATTACTGTGCAGGTATGCATGCGGCTCCTGCCGAGACACTGGATGAGTTGCTTTATTTCCGCCGCAGCCTGCTCGCCCGCCCCGGCATGGTACCGGAAGACTTCGTCTACCTGCGCGGCACGCAGGAAGAGCTTTGGAGCAAGATCCTGCAAATCCACTTCGCCCCGAGCGCGCGCGCCGTCGTCGAATGGATCGCCGCACACCATCCGGAAATGAACGGCCTGCTCAGTGCCTACGGCAGCTCCCTCGACGATGCACTACGCACCGCGCGCGAGGGCATTGTGCCTTTGACGAAATGGACGATCTTTCTGCGCGAACAAATGCGCGCGCGCGCCGGCCATGAAAAATTCTTTACGCTGCTGCGCCGTGCCGCCTTTACCGAACATGCAGGCAGCAATGACAACAATATCTTGTTCGTACATGCAGGGCTCGACCCCGCGCTGCCGCTGGCCGCGCAGGGTGATCGCTTCTGGTGGGCGGCGCGCAGCTTTGGCGCGATGCAGACCCCCTATCACCCTTTCCGCACCGTGATCCGCGGCTGTGATCCGGATCGCGGCGGTGTTTACGTGGGCGACGTCTCGGTCAGCCTTGATGGCGGCTGCGGCCATGGCGGGCAGCTGGTCTGCGCGCAGCTCTCGGCATGCGGCGATGTCCTGTCGCTTCAATCCGCCTGACAAGATAGACATGCAAAAGATAAATAAACAAAAGTTATCTATTCATACATTTTGATTAATATATGCAGCGGAACCTTACTGCCTTCCGCACGGTTTGCCTCGGGATAACCCCGCGTGAGAGCAGGATAAATCGGGCATCGGTTGCCTTTATGACCAAGGCATATTACAATTAGGTAATAGAGAAAAAATCCGACATCCAAAACCTGCACCGCGTCGTATAATTGAATATACGCCCAGATAAAGCTGTTCTGACTTTAACCCCGCAGGCGAAAAGGAAAGCTAGGCAATCATGGCATACATCGACGATCCGACCACCCAGCAAGCCAACCTCCGCTATATCCGTACAGCGATGCACGAACCTCT
The DNA here is from genome assembly GCA_030682495.1 of Alphaproteobacteria bacterium. Taxonomy (GTDB): domain Bacteria; phylum Pseudomonadota; class Alphaproteobacteria; order Micavibrionales; family UBA2020; genus UBA2020. The sequence continues at coordinate 10,767 of JAUXOC010000081.1, forward strand.
TTTGGAAAAAGAGCATGAACTGTCGCTTGCGCGCCGCTGGAGAGAGAACAAAGACGAAAAAGCGCTCCATGAACTCGTGCGTTCCTATACACGCCTTGTGGTCGCGATTGCGTCGAAATTCAAGAACTACGGCCTGCCGATCGGCGACCTTATTCAGGAAGGCAACATTGGCCTGATGGAAGCCGCCGCGCGTTTCGAGCCGGCACTTGAAAACCGTTTTTCGACCTACGCAACATGGTGGGTGCGCGCGCAGATTCAGGATTACGTCCTGCGTAACTGGTCGATTGTGCGTACTGGCACCACGGCAAGCCAGAAATCCCTTTTCTTTAACCTGCGCCGCCTGCGTGCCAAAATCGATGGCCAGTCTGCCCGCGATTATCTGGACAGCGATTCAGTTGCGCATATTGCAACAGAACTTGGCGTACAGCCCAAAGACGTGCTGGAAATGGAAGCCCGCATGAACGGCGGCGACCAGTCGCTGAACAACACCATCGGCGAAAGCGGTGACGATGAATGGCAGGATTTTCTGGCCGACCCCTCGCCGAACCCTGAACAGGTTGTGATCGGCATGCGCGACAACGCGACGCGGTCGCAATGGCTGGGCGAGGCACTGGGCGAACTGAGCCCGCGTGAACGCACGATCATCGAAGAACGGCGCATGAACGATGATGTCGTCACGCTGGAAGACCTCGGCAAACAGCTCGGCATCAGCAAAGAGCGTGTGCGCCAGCTGGAACAGCGGGCGATGGACAAGCTTAAAAGCGCGCTGATGGTCAAAGCACGCGATGCCGGCATTTCGCACAATAGCCTTTTTACGGAAGTCTGAAATTTAATATTTCATATCGTACCCGGGAGCGCATAGATCAAACGGCGAAGATTGACAAAAAAAGCCCGGCGACTTTATAATCGAATATGGGTATTTTTGTAAAATTTCGTTTTATGTACGTCCTCGCAGCGCTTGTCCTGCTGGGGCTTGGCATTTCCTTTTCCGTTCAAGCGCAGAAAAAGCCGCCCATACAAACATCTCCGTTCGACTTGAACCTGACAGAAGTCGGCATCGTCACCGAGATCATCAAGCCCGATACGCTGCGCCTTGCCAATGGCAAAATATTCAAGATCGACAATATCCGCGTCCCGCTGCAGCTGGATTCAAACGCGATTGAGTTTCTAAACAACAACGTCCTCAACAAAAAAATAGGCTTCTATATCGTCGGCAAGGATCCGGTCGAAAGAGCTGACCGTTTTGGCCACACTCTGGCACATGTGGTCACGGAAGACGGAGAATGGGTGCAAGCGCTCATGGTCTCACGCGGACTGGCTTGGGCCAGCGGAAGCGAAAGCAGCCGTGAGCTTTTCATTCCCTTGCTCAAATACGAGGATCTCGCTCGTTCGCAAAACCTTGGCCTTTGGAAACTCCCTACCTTTGCAATCAGAGACAACGAAACTATTCACAACAACACCTATAATTCATTTCAAGTTTTTGAAGGGACAATCCGTGCTGTCAGCGCAAAAGGCAGATATGCCTTTTATAACTTTGATAAAGACCCTAAAACCGACTTTACGATTGTCGTGAATATAGGAAAGATGGAGGCCTACACTCTTTCAACGGGGGCACATAGCTATTCACCTTTGGAGTTCGTCGGCAGAAAAGTGCGTATTCGCGGGTGGGTCGAAGAAAATAACGGGCCGATGATAGAGCTTCTGTTTCAGGAACAATTAGAGTTTCTGGATGCCCCTTTCCAAATCTACTATAAATAAAGATTACTCCTGTTTTCTCTGGTTAGATATTGCACGCCTCTCCGCACTGGGGCATGATACGGGGGTTTTTAACCCCCTTTCCACCGGACGGACATCATGAAAAGATTTTTGACGCTTGACGATCTTTCACCGAAAGGCCGCACTGTTTTGCTGCGCGCAGACCTGAACGTGCCTATGCAAGACGGGCGTGTGAGCGACGAAACGCGTCTAAGCCGTCTGGTGCCCGGACTGCGCGAACTGGCTGATAAAGGTGCGCGTGTTGTCGTGATCTCGCATTTCGGACGCCCGCGCAACAAAGAGGAAAGCCTTTCCCTCGCCCCTGTTGCCGCCGCGCTGTCGGGCTTATTTGGTCGTCCTATTTCGTTTATAGCGGACTGCGTCGGCGCCGATGTCGAAAAGAATATCCAAGGCATGAAAGATGGCGATGTCGTCATGCTCGAAAATCTGCGGTTCTATCCAGAAGAGGAAAAAGACGACGCCAACTTCGCCGCGGAGCTTGCACGCCTCGGTGATATCTACGTAAACGACGCTTTCTCCTGCGCGCACCGCGCCCATGCCAGCACGCACACGCTTGCCACACTGCTGCCTGCCTATGCCGGGCGCCTGATGGAGGCGGAGCTGACCGCGCTTGAACGGGCACTGGAAAATCCCGAACATCCCGTCGTGGCCATCGTTGGCGGCGCAAAGATTTCGACCAAGATCGACCTGCTGAACAACCTTGTGCGTAAGATCGACGTGCTGGTACTGGGCGGCGGCATGGCCAATACCTTTCTGGCCGCGCAAGGCCTTCCGATGGGTAAGTCGCTGTGCGAACATGAGATGAAAGATCAGGCGCGTGCCATCACGCAAACAGCGCAAAGTGCCGGCTGCAAAATCATTCTGCCCATCGACGCGGTTGTCGCAACCGAATTCCGTCCAAATCCGCCGGTCGAAACCCGCAGCAGCGATTCTGTGCGCGAAAACGAGATGATGCTCGATATCGGGCCGGAAAGCGTTGCGATGATCGAAGCCACGCTCGAAAAATCGCGTACCGTGCTGTGGAACGGCCCGCTTGGTGCGTTTGAAACACCACCCTTCGACCAGGCAACCGTGAAGCTCGCACACAAAGTCGCCGCATTGACGGCGGAGGGAAAATTGATCAGCGTTGCCGGTGGAGGTGATACCGTCGCCGCCCTCGCGCAGGCAGGCGTTGACGAAAAAATGACCTATGTTTCCACGGCGGGCGGCGCGTTTCTGGAATGGCTGGAAGGAAAAACCCTGCCTGGCGTCAAAATCCTGATGGACCGTGCCGTGGCCATACGCCAAAGCGGTGACACTTCGGCCTGCGCGGCGGGATAACCTGATACGGATTTAGCCGCGGTTATTGCCGCGGAACTTCGGTTTTTCCAGTATTGTCGGCGCAGGCTGTTCCAGCGCGCCCACACGTTCGACAACACCCTCGACCTTATCGGCCAGTGCTTTGAATTCGCCGGTCAGTGCATCGGGCGCGGGCAAAGCTTGCATCGGCTGTTTGGCCGCTATCTGTTCGACAATCAGGCGCGCCGGTTCACTGCGGGGCAGCAGCCCCATGGGCACCAGCTCTACTTTCGCCATCGTTTGAGACGCTTCCGCACCTTTTTCATCAATAAATTTACGCTGAAATTCGAAGGAAGATAGCTCCCCCTTCTCTTTCTCTCCCCACGCATAGGCGTGATAGACACGCACGCGCTGCAATACCGGCGCAACATCGGCGATGTGGCGCTGAAGATGTGCTTCCAGAGCGTCTGGCAAGCGTCCCATGTGTTTCAGCTTGTCGGTTTTTTTGTCGATATATTCCTGCATCGCCTTGATCTGCGAAAGATCGCGCGCATCTCCCACCAGCTTGAATCCGTTCAGCGAATGATCATTCCCGCGCACACGCGACGGGTCATCCCCCAGCATGCTCACCATAAAGCCCGCCCATATGGGAAGGACTATGAACGCACCCGCCGGGCCGACCAGGATCCCTGCGGCCATCAATCCGCCCGTCGCCGCAGCGCCGCCTGCCGCTATGCCTGTTCCCGTAGCTTTGGCCTTGTGCTGGCGCTGAAGGTAACGAATTGATTTGTTTATATTTTCCAGCATACCGCGGCTCCTTGAGGCTTGAATTTCCACGCCATGCTAGCAGTTTTTATTATTATGTCAACTTCCTATTTGCCAAACGCAGCAACGCCCTCACCTGATAAAGGAGAGGGCGTTGCCACCTGTATGTATCTACCTTGGAAGAAACTAAATGATGTCGGGGTTATTGACCCAGGTCTTCATGATACGCTGGACATCAAAATCCCGAATGGCGTCGAAGTTTTTGAGTGCCATCGCCAGTTCGCGCTGATCCACAATCTTGTCGCCCGTACGGATACCACGGCTGAGCAGGAAGATCGACGCAAATTCCGATTTCATCATGCCAATATAACGGCAGGCGACCACAAAAGGCTTGCCGCCGTCTTTTTGCACCATCTTGATAACATGATCGGGCATCAGACCCGTGCGCTCGGCGAAGAGTGCGAGGAAGAAACCCACCTGTCCACGGCGCAGTGTTTTAATCATCAAATCAGCGCTGATGTCTTTGCGTTCCTCGAACCGGCGCGCGATCAAAACCATATCCGGCGTTGCTTCGCGCATGCCTTTGGCTTCGTTGCTCAGCTCGTGGATCAGGTCTTCCAGCGACTGTTCCAGCACCTGCGGCGGGATCAGGAATTTTTCTGCGATTTCCTTGCGCAGCGCCTGAGAGACGATCATGTAAAGATCAATCGCAATGTCTGTGTCGACTTCAGGGCGACGCAGCAGCGGCGCTTGCAATTCTTCGGAACGCAATGACGCCTTGGCCAATTTGCGCATCGATGCTTTTTGCAGATGGACGCGTTGGTTATCGACAAGATTAAGCATCGTCTGCACATCACCCGTATCAATCAAACGGTCGGAGACGAGCGGGCTGAGGGTATCGCGCTGCGCAATCACGCGCGAATGCTCCTCGCCTTTCGATGAAATGATATAAACAAGGTCAACGTCATTGAGCACGGGGCTGTGCATCAGCACCTTGCGCGCCACGGTGATATGATCGTTGGCGAGATAGACCATAACTTCGGGCGGGATATTTTTTTGCACCGACAGGCGTTCTGCCAGCGCTTCGCGCAGGTCAAGCTCTGCCTGACGGATAAGGTTTAGAAGAATTTCGCTGGCGAGGCTTTGCTCGGTATCGTTCAATTGGCGGTCATCAAAAAATTGTGAAACAGCTTTAGCAAGCTTTTGACGACCGGCATCCGAAGTATCCTGCGCGCATGACAGCAGTTCTTTTGGATCCAAGATATTCACTCCCCTGAATATATCTTTAGATGGAAATTCCATCCGTCGATTCCTTTTTGGTTTTTTGTTCTTGGCGGCGCGCGCCCTCCTCGGCGGCATGAAAAATAACTTGATCACCTATTTAAAATTTTACGCAAATTACGTTAAAGAATGATAAATATTGGATGAAATTCGTAAAATCAATCGCTTGCAACAGGTACCAGACGTACAGACTCCAGTTCAAGAAACGGATTCCGCACTGCATCAGATTCTCAGAGGGAGATTGAAAGGCCTTTTTTGAGGCATTAACACTGCGTTAATAAATGTCGTGCTATGATTAAAGTCTGGAGTGCGATTTCATTCCTTTGTTTTGTGCGTAAGCGAAGGAGCTTTTTTGATGGTCAACCCTGTCGGTTCAAGCGGCGGCTACCAGTCCTATGCTTATCAGCAGCAGATCAGTCCTGTGCAAGAACCACGTGGCGGTGATAACCGCGTGGAAAAGCGCGAGGCGCCTGCGGCAGATACGCAACGTGGCGATCAACGCAGCCTCGCTTCACGAGACGAGGATACGACGACGCGCTCCCGCGCCAATGACGATGGACAAGCGCGCGAAAACCGCGACACAGGCACACGCGGTCAAACGCTGGACGTAACCGTATAATTATTGGCACGATATGCAGGATGCTCTGCTGACTGACTTTCTTCGGACAACTCACGTTGCTTTTCTTTTTCGCTTGACCTCGCCCCCGCGCCCATACGCGGGGGTTTGTTTTATCCGCTTCACCCTTGCCGGTTTGACGTATGGATTTGCCTGAAATCCGCAAATTACGCGCGGTCATTTTATATTCCGCCGGCCATGCCGGCAGCGCAATTGTGCTGAATATCATGGACGAAGCGCCGGATATCGAGATTGTCGGCATTGTTCGCGCCCCGCCCTTGAAAACCAAAAACCTGAAAGAAGACATGCGGCGTATGGGCTGGCGGTTCAGCTGGCTTTTGCTGTGGCAGCGCGTCGTGCAGATGATAGTTTTTGCGCTGGCTATTTTTCTGCGCCCCTGGCTCTGGCGCAAGTTATTATTGCCCGGCTGGTATCTGGCGCGGCAAAAACAAATACCGGTCAAATCCTGCCGCAACATCAATCACCCAAACATCGAAAATTTTATGCGCGCGCAGCAGCCGGACATTATTATATCCGCTTTTTTCAACCGTATTTTAAAGCAAAACATCATCGCTATCCCCCGCCTTGGCGTTTTGAACATTCACCCCGGCTGGTTGCCTGATTATAAAGGCGTCATGAATTATTTCTGGGTCTTGAAAAACAATGACGCGTCTGCCGGTGTCACCCTGCACTGGATCAACGAGGGGATTGATACCGGCGATATCATCTCCCGCCGCCGTTTTATTATCCACCCCGACACCACACAGCATCAGGTGCTGGTCAAGGCTGCGACGATTGGCGGCAGAATGGCCGTCTCTGCCGCACGCAAACTGGCGCGGGGCGAGCCCCTGCCCGCCCTTGACCAGACACAAATGGCGCATCCGCAGAGCTATTTCGGCATGCCCGCTGAACAGGATTTTGAAGCTTATTTTGCCAAACGTCGGTTCTTTCGCATCCGCGACGTGCTGGGCACCGCGCTCCGGCGGATTTGGCGCAAAAGGCCATCGGCTTGACAAATCCATTAATTTGTCATAATATATTTGAGCTTTTCAGTCATCCCGCCCATCGGAGTCGTTCATGAGCAAAGAGATTTTCAAACCCGCGCCTTCTGCAGGGTTCAACAGTGCCGCAGCGTCATGGGAAGATCACCGCGCCGCCTTTTTCAAGTCCCTGCAAGAAAGCGACAGAGCGACAATGCAGACCGTGCTGAAAAAATATCCTGAGGCCGTCGATTGGCAGGACCCGAAGGGGAACACGCCGCTTCACACCGCTTTTGACAAGCGCGATCTCGATACCTTTAAGTTTCTGCTGGAAAAGGGCGCCAATCCAAACCAGCAGGCACAACTGACAGGACTGCGCAAGCTCTTCTCCGTCTTTCCCGATCCTTATATCCTCGAAAAAGCCGTCAAGACCGGAGAAAAGCCCTACATCATTCCTCTGCTACAGTACAATGCGTGGCAACACAACAGGACAAACGGAGAAAGAGCCCCCAAAGCCGTGCGCTTCGAAATCACAGACCTTCTCAAGCGCGCAGATAAAATCCGCGAAGAATTCCTTGAACAACAGCGCGGCAACAAGCCTGCCGCCGCCCCTGCGCCACAGCCAGCTGCCACAGAAGGCGAACAACATCTTGAAGTTCTGAAACCTGCTAAAGTGCAGCGCCGTGCGCCGAACGCGCCTGCATAAAAACAGTGATTTTAAAATTTACTGAAACGCCACCTCGGTAAAGCTGCGCAGTTTGCGGCTGTGCAGCCGTCCGGCGCCCATGGCGCGGATCTTTTCCATTGTGGCGATACCGATTTTCAAGTGCTGGTCAACGCGTTCGCGGTAGAACCTGTCGGCCATACCGGGCAGTTTCAGCTGGCCGTGCAGCGGCTTGTCGGAAACGCACAGCAGCGTACCATAGGGCACACGGAAGCGGAACCCGTTGGTGGCGATGGTTGCGGATTCCATGTCGAGCGCGACGGCGCGGCACTGGCTCAGGCGCAGTACAGGCACGCTCTGTTCCCACAACTCCCAGTTACGGTCGCTGACGGTGGCGACGGTGCCGGTACGCATGATCTTTTTCAGGTCGTAGTCTTTGAGGCCGGAGACTTCGGAGACAGATCTCTCAAGCGCGACCTGCACTTCTGATAGCGCCGGGATCGGCACCCAGAGCGGCACGGCGTCATCCAGCACCTTGTCATCGCGCATATAGGCATGCGCCAGAACATAGTCTCCCATTTTTTGCGAATTACGCAGCCCCGCACAGTGGCCGAGCATCAACCATGTGTGCGAACGCAGCACCGCAACGTGGTCGGTGATGGTCTTGGCATTCGACGGCCCGACGCCGATATTGATAAGAGTAATACCCGTCCCATCGGCGCGTTTCAGGTGATAGGCCGGCATCTGCGGCAGGCGCGGCGGTTTCTGCCCTGTGCCCACGGGCACTTCGGGCAGGTTGGCGTTATGGGTGACGACGTTGCCCGGCTCGACGAAGGCGACGTATTCAAGGCGTTTTTCATCCACCACCTCGCCTTCCTGCGCACGCGTCATCATGACGTGGGCGTCGCGCATGAATTCATCGACATAAAATTGATAGTTGGTGAACAAGACGAATTTCTGAAAGTGTTCTGCCGACGTACCGGTATAATGTTTCAGGCGCTGCAAACTCAGGTCGACGCGCGGCGCGGTAAAGAGCGCCAGCGGCGCGGCATCGCCTTCTTTCACCACATGCCTGCCATCGGGAATAGTATCGTCCATATTGGCAAGATCGGGCTGGTCGAAAACCTGCGGCAGACGCGCGATTTGCTCAACCGTCAAATCGGCTTCGAGATGGAATTGATCCCCCAGCGCGAAGTGCAGCGGGATCGGCGTTTCACTGACGCCGACTTCCAGCTCTGCCTCGGGGTGGTTTTTGAGCAGGAGTGTAAACTGGTCGAGGTAATAATTCTGATACAGGTCCGGACGCGTCAACGTTGTGCGGTACGTACCGGGGCGCGACAGAAAACCGTACGACAGGCGATTGTCCACGCTCGGCCCGCGCGCTGTGGTGAGTTCGATATAAGGGTAATGCGCGCGCACGCGCTCTTCCTCACCGGTACCTTTGGAAAACTGCTCGAAGGTATGGCGCAGATAGGCGACGTTATGATTGTAAATTTCCCGCACCCAGTTCAGTGCCTTGCCGGCGTCGTTAAAACTGCGCGTGGTCATCAGACCATCGCGGATGGGAGAAGGCGATTTGTTTCCGATCAACACGAGACAGTACCTCTTTCGTTGAGGGCGCGCCGCCTAAACAGGATCATCCGAAGCGGATGCAGCGGCGTCGAGCCCGACAATGGCGCGGGCATAATCGACCGCGGCGAAAGGCCGCAAATCATCAATGCCCTCCCCTATACCTATAGCATGAACCGGCATCTGAAATCTCTCGGCAAGTGAAACCAGCACCCCGCCCTTGGCCGTGCCGTCCAGCTTGGTGACAATCAGGCCGGTTATGTCAACCATCTCCTTGAACAGCTCCAGCTGGCTATGCGCGTTCTGGCCGACGGTAGCATCCAGCACCAACAAGATCGCATGCGGCGCTGCGGCATTTTTTTTGCGGATGACGCGGACGATCTTTGACAGCTCTTCCATCAGGTTTTGCTTGTTTTGCAAACGTCCGGCGGTGTCGATCATCAGCACATCAGCGCCTTCCGCCTCTGCACGGTCGAGCGCTTCATAGGCAAGCGCGGCGGCATCCGCCCCCTCGTCTTTCGTGACCACAGGGCAGCCGATACGGTCGCCCCAGACTTTGAGCTGCGCCACGGCGGCAGCGCGGAACGTATCGCCCGCGGCGAGCATAACCTTTTTCCCCTCGCGCGTGAATTGCTGGCCGAGTTTGCCGATGGTGGTCGTCTTGCCCGTGCCGTTGACGCCGACCATTAAAATCACAAACGGCTTTGCATCCAACGTAAACAGCGGCTTTTCCACCGGTGCCAGAATTTTGCCGATTTCATCGGCCAGCGCGGCGCGGATTTCATCGCCGGAGATTTCTTTGTCGAAACGGTTTTTACCGACCGCCGCAGCCAGTTTCGCCGCGGTTGCAGGGCCAAGATCTGCCGTGATCAAAAGCTCTTCCAGTTCATCCAGTGCAGCCTGATCCAGCTTGCGCTTGGTAAAAATGCCCGTGATACCGTCCGAAATCTTGTTCGACGACAGGCTCAGACCGGATTTCAACCGCGCAAACCAACCCTGTTTGCTTTCGCTTTGCGCGGCGGCTTCTTTGGGCGGGGCTTCTTGTACCGTTTCTTGCGGCGGTTCTACAGCGGCAAGCTCTGCCGGCGCTTCAACAATTTCGGCAATAGAACCCTCCGCGGCAGTTTCCACCACCTGCACGCTTTCTTCGGCTTTATCTGCCTGCTCTTCTTTTTTCTTTTTATTAAAAAACCAGATCATTCTTCTCTACCTTGTCATGCCTGTCCTGCGCGGAGATACGCGCATTTTACAGGATACGGCCTTTCAAAACGCCGTCTTCCGCTTTCTCGGCGACAAAACGCAGCAGCGCTCCGGCGGGCACGTCATTATCAAGCGCCACTTCACTGAAATAGGGCGTACGGCCGCGGTTGTTTTTTTCAGCCAGCACCATCATTTCACGTCCGACCAGTCCGGCCGCATGTTTTTCGACCTGCTGCACGCCAAGATCGCGCAGACGCTTCGCGCGTTCTTTACGTAGCCCCCCATCGACCTGCGGCATACGCGCGGCCGGTGTGCCGGGGCGCGGCGAATAAGGGAAGACGTGCAGGAAGGTCAGATCACATTCACGAACAGCGTCAAACGTATTTTCAAACATCTCGTCCGTTTCCGTCGGAAAACCCGCGATGATATCTGCCCCGAAAACAATATCGGGGCGCAAACGGCGCGCTTTATCGCAGACCTTAAACAAATCATCGCGCAGATGGCGACGCTTCATGCGCTTGAGGATCATATCATCACCTGCCTGCATCGACAGGTGCAGGTGCGGCATGAATCTTTCTTCCTCGCCGATCAGTTTCCACAGGTCATCGTCTATTTCGACAGGATCGAGCGACGACAGGCGCAAACGTTTCAAATCAGGCACCAGCGCCAGAACGCGGCGGATCATCTGGCCGAGCCGCGGCTGCCCCGGCAGATCAGGGCCGTACGAAGTAATATCCACGCCGGTCAGCACGACTTCGTGATAACCATGTTCGACCAGCTTGCGTAGCTGATCGACAATTTCACCCATGGGCACAGAGCGTGAATTGCCGCGCCCATACGGAATGATGCAAAACGTGCAGCGGTGGTCACAGCCGTTTTGCACCTGCACAAAAGCGCGCGCATGCGATTCAAACCCCGAAATCAGATGCCCCGCGGTTTCCTTGACCGACATAATATCATTGACGATCACGCGTTCGGTCGAGGGCGAAAGCCAGCTTTCTTCTTTCAGCTTCAGGTCATTGCCCATGACCTGCGTGACTTCGGGCATGTCGGCAAAGCTTTTGGGGTTCACTTGCGCGGCGCAGCCGGTCACAATAATCTTCGCATCCGGATTTTCGCGGCGCGCACGGCGAATGGCCTGACGCGCCTGACGTTCTGCCTCGGATGTCACGGCGCAGGTATTGATGATGATGGCATCTGTCAGCCCCGCCTTGGCGGCATGTGCCTTCATCACTTCGGATTCATAAATATTCAGGCGGCAGCCAAATGTCACCACACGCGGACCGTCCTTGCCCTGCTGCGCCAGCTGGGTATCTGCATCGGGCAGTTCGATCGCTTCCTCGTGATGCTCCGCTTTACGGGTAATGATTTTCAGCTCGTCCATTTTTAATGCTTCATGCCGCTTTGGCGGCTGTTCAGGTTTGGGGCACCAAGACAGGTTTGCGCCGCAGCGCCGTACGGGTAAACAGGATACCCGTGCCGATAATCACGAAAGCCCCTGTCAGCGTCCAGTTATCCGGCTGTTCCTGCCAAATGACATAGCCCATCAGGGCGCTCCAGACAATATTGCTGTATTGAAAGGGCATCACCATCGATGCCGGCGCGCAGCGAAAAGCCGAATACATCAAAAAAAGCGCCAGCACATCGGCGGCAGCGCAGCCCAGAAACAGGGGTAAATCCCCCGCCGCCGCCGGTTGCCACAGGTCGCCGCCAAAAACCAGCACACCGGAGATAACCAACGCCCCCGTATAAAAATACAGGATAAAGGCCGCGGTATGGATACTGCGGCTCATTTTGCGCACCAGCACCTGACTGACTGCCAGCGCAAATGTCCCGCCCAGCGCCGCCAGCAGCGGCAAGCTCGCCTGCATGTCCACCCCCGGACGCAGCACCAGCAAAATACCCACAAAGCCCGCAACGATCAGCCCTGTCTGCCAGCGGCTCAGCCGTTCTGCCAGAAAGACAAAAGACAAGACAGCGACCAAAAGCGGTGCCGCCGCCACAACCGTGCTGATCTGTGCCAGCTGGCCATGACCGAAGGCGTAAAAAAGCGACAGGCAAGCTGTCAGTGCCGCCATGACATATACCAAAAGAAGCGGGCGCACCCGCTTCACAAAGACCATCCGGCCCGACATCAGCAGCCACGACAACACAGCCGTAAAGCCGCAGACCGCATTCATAAAAACAATCTGAAAAGTCGAATAGCTCTCCAGCGTCAGCCATTTCACCAGCGCATTCATGACCGCCAAAGACAGGGCGGAGCCCAGCATCAGGAAAATACCCGGCCCATGATATTGGGCATCCGGCAAGGCGGCGGCGTTCATTCTCCAAACCCTTGCGACAGGGTTCCCGTAAAGACCTCTTCTACGGCACCGGTCATCAGTACATGGTCGTCGGCCTCGCGCCATTCAATATCCAGAACACCACCTTCCAGCGTGACCGAGACCTTTCGCCCCGTCAAGCCGCGCCGCGCCGCCGCCACCGCCGCCGCACAGGCACCGGTGCCACAGGCGCGGGTGATACCAACACCGCGTTCCCATACCTGCATGGTCAAGGCATTCCAGCTGTCGATACGCACGACCTCCACATTGGTCTTTTCCGGAAACAGGGGGTGGTTCTCGATCAACGGGCCGAACTTTTCGAGCGGCACCTCTTCCAGCTGCTGAACGAAGAAAACCGCATGGGGGTTGCCCACATTGACAGCGACAGGAGCCTTAAGCATGCCCTCGCTGAGCCCCAAAGAAAGCGTGTCCTGCTCTTCACTTAGCGGGATATCTTGCCATCCAAGGCGAACTTTGCCCATATCCACACAGACCCGTCCCGCACCGGCACGGCGGGCCTTGAGAATACCGGCCATGGTTTCCAGTGCGGCCTCGCTGCGCCCCGTTTCACGCATCAGCACATCGGCCACGCAGCGGGTGGCATTGCCGCAGGCGCCGACCTCGCTGCCGTCGCTGTTAAAAATACTCATAAAAACATCGGCTTGCGCAGATTTAGGCGGCGAGATAATAACCATCTGGTCAAACCCGACCCCTGTATGCCTGTCCCCCAGACTCCGGATCATTTCTGTGGATAAGTACAAAGGAGCCCCCGCACGACCGTCAAAAATGACGAAATCATTGCCAAGACCGTGCATTTTCAAGAATGTTTTTTGCATGATAGGGGTATAACCGCTTTTTATTTCATCCACAGCATTTTAACCTTTTTTTCTCAACTAAAATATTGAATTTTGTCGAAAAAATTGCACATAACTTGTGAAGTTATATTGCCTTTTCACAAAAGCAAAGCTTATAATCACCGCAGATTCTTACATCTTTGAAAACATTAAAAATGCACCGGACTAACCGGTGCGCAGCATAAGGGAAATCTCATGCGCAGCGAAGCGAACAAAAACTCCAAATTTCAGAGAATGCAGGGCAAGGCCGCGATCATCGCCGTTGTCGCCCTGCTGGCGATTGCCGCCGCTGTTTTCATGTTCGTACCCCCGCCGTCTTTGCAAACGCCGGAGCAAGCCGCAATCGAACAAAGCGGTACCGAAACCGCCGCGAATATTCCGGCCGAGGTGCTCGATAGCATGGCTGCACAAAGCGAGATCGCCGCCTACGCCGATGCACCGGAAGAAACAGCCGCGCCCCAAACCGCCGAAGAGCGTCTGGCCGCGAGCAGCCCCGTCAGCACAGAGAGCGCAGAAAGCATTGAACCCAGCAGCGCGCCTGACGCCCCTGCCCCTGATGCCGATGCCTCTGCCGAAGCAGCACCGCGCACCGAAGATGCAGAAGAGGTCGAAAGCCTGCTGAATGCACCCAAAGCGCTGACCGTCAACATCCTGCGCGCCACCGACGACCGCGTCCTTGGCCGCGACGATGCGCCGATCACGATTATCGAATATGCATCGTTGACCTGCCCGCATTGCGCGAAGTTTCATAATAACTCGCTCGCCACCATCAAGCGTGATTTGATCGACACCGGCAAAGTCCGCCTGATCTTCCGCGACTACCCCATCGACAACTACGCCCTGCGCGCCGCCATGATGGCGCGCTGCGCCCCGAACGAGAAGTATTTCGACCTGCTCGAAGTACTTTTCAAAAACCAGGACAAATGGACCAAGAGCGACAACCCGCTGCGCGCGCTGGCGCAATACGGCAACCTTGCCGGTATGGATGACGATTTCATCACCGCCTGCATGACCAATGCCGAACTGGAATCCGCGCTGCTGAAGCGCCAACGCGATGCACAGACGCTGTACCGCATCCGTTCGACCCCGACTTTCGTCTTTAACCTGCGCGGCAGTGAAAACGTCCGTCAGCTGGTGGGCGTTGACGACCCGCGCGAATTCGCCGAAGTCGTCAACAAACTGCTGGGCATGAGGTAATCCGATGGTTCAGTTCAGCAAGCTCCGCCTCACCGGCTTCAAATCCTTTGTCGAACCAACCGAGCTCGATATCGGCGAAGGCCTCACCGGAATCGTCGGCCCGAACGGCTGCGGCAAATCCAACCTGACCGAAGCCCTGCGCTGGGTGATGGGTGAAAACTCCCCGAAGCGCATGCGCTCGTCCGGGATGGATGACGTGATTTTCAACGGGACAGACGACCGACCCGCCCGCAACACGGCCGAAGTCTGCCTGCTGCTGGACAACGCCGACCGCCGCGCGCCGGCCGAGTTGAACGATTCCGACGAACTTGAAGTCTCGCGCAAGATCGAACGCTCTGTCGGTTCGACCTATAAAGTCAACGGCAAGAACGTGCGCATGCGTGACGTGCAAATCCTTTTTGCGGACAGCTCCATCGGCTCGCATTCTCCCGCGCTGGTGTCACAAGGCCGCGTTGCCGACATGATTAATGCCAAGCCGACCCAGCGCCGCATGGTGCTGGAAGAAGCCGCCGGCATTTCCGGCCTGCACGCCCGCCGCCATGAAGCGGAGCTGAAGCTGCGCGCCGCCGAAACCAATCTGCTGCGTCTCGAAGACGTCATGGGCGCGATGAATGCGCAGCTTGACGGCCTTAAGAAACAGGCGCGTCAGGCATCGCGTTACCGCAACCTGTCCGGTCATATCCAGACGGCCGAAGGCTCGCTGTTGTATCTGCGTTTTCAAGCCAGCCAGATTGCTGTCACCAACGCCCTCGCCTCTTTCGATCTGGCCGAAAACACCGTGCGCGAAAAGACGCTGGAAGTCACCGCCCTGACAACCCAGCAGACCGAAGCCGCCGCAGGCCTGCCCGAGATGCGTCAGGCCGAAGCCGAAGCCGCCGCCGCTCTTCAGCACCTTAAACTCGCCTATGGCACGCTTGAAAACGAAGCACGCCTTGTCGAAGAAGAACGCGCGAAGTCGGAAAACCTGCTGTCGCAATACACACGCGACGTTGCCCATGAAACCGCGCAGAAAAGCGAAGCCGGCGAGACCGTTGCCCGCCTTGGCGAAGAACGCGCCGCGCTGGAAGATGAAGCCGCGCGTCAGGGTGAACGTGAAGAAGAAGCCCGCATTCTGCGTGACGAGCTGCAAAACGCCGTAGAGAAAAGTGAAACCGAACTGACCCTGCTGACGGAAGAAACCGCCGCGCAGGACGCCGCACGCAGCAGCGCCGAACGCCAGATCGGTGATCTGGAACGCCGCCTCGCCAGCCTGCAATCGCGTAAAACCGATCTTGAATCGCAGCATGTCCGCCTGATCGAAAACACACCGGGCAAGGCGGAGCTGGATACGCTCGGCACCGATATCGCCGCTGCTGAAGACAGCTATAAAAACGCCACCGCCGCATTGGACAGCGCCGAAGCCGACCGCGCAAGCGCCGACCAGCGCGCGCAGGAAACCGCCGATGCCCTGCAAGCCGTACAGCGCAGCTTTGCGCAGCTGACCGCCGAAGCCGATGCACTGCGCCGCATCCTGCGCAACCCGCAGGAAGGCTATCAGCCGGTCATCGACCTTTTGAACGTCGATGCAGGGCTTGAAAAAGCCCTCGCCGTTGCACTCGGTGACGATCTGCAAGCCGCGCTCGATGGCAATGCGCCGATTTTCTGGCGCGAACTGCCGGAATATACCGATGCCGCATCCCTGCCCGGCCATGCCCGCCCGCTGTCGATCTCTGTTCAGGGGCCGAAGGCACTGGCGCGTATTCTGTCGCAAATCGGTATCGTCGAAACCACCGCAGAAGCCGAAGCGCTGATGCCCGACCTGAAACCCGGCCAATGCCTCGTCACCCGTGACGGCGGCGCCTGGCGCTGGGACGGTCTGGTTGTTTCGCCCGATGCCGAAAACGCCGCCGCAATCCGTCTGGAGCAGAAAAACCGCCTTGCCGATCTCGAAGCCGAGATTGATGCGATGCAGGCGCGCCTTGACACCGTTCGCAGCGATGCCGAAACCGCCAAGCAAACCCGCACGAATGCGATTGACGCCGTCAATGCCGCGCGCGCCGCGAACCGCCTTGCCGAAGAAAACCTCAATGGCCTGCGTCGCCGCCACACCGCGCTCAGCAACCAGCTGACCGAAGTGACCGCGAAACTATCCAGCCTGACGACGTCGATCGAAGCGGCTGTACAAGATATTGAATCTGCCGAAACGTCCTTGAGCGAAGCGCGCGAAACCCTCGCCGCCCTGCCGGAGACGACCGAAAGCCGCGAGCGCATCGCCGCGCTGAAAACCGCTGTCGGCGAAAAGCGTCAACAGCTTGCCGACCAGCAGGCCGTCTATGCCGACATTCGCCGCGCCGGTGAAAACCGCGCCCGCCGTCTCGGCCAGATTGCAGGAGATGTCGAAAGCTGGAACGCGCGCATCGAGCGTATTGACGAGCGCCTGCTCGAGCTGGAAGACCGCATCAACCAGACCAAGGCCGTGCTGGAAGATCTCTCCGGTCGCCCCGCCAAGATCGCGGAACAGCAGCAAAGCCTGCTGACCCAGATCAGCGATGCCGAAGAGCGCCGCCGTGAAGCCGCCGATATTCTGGCCGCAACCGAAAACAGCGCGAATGAACTACAGCGCACCCTGCGCACAGCCGAAGCCGCCCTGTCCGACGCCCGCGAAGCGCGTGCGATGGCACAGGCAGGCGTCAGCAATACGCAGCACAGCCAGTCCGGCATCGAAGCGACCATCTTTGAAAAATTCAGCTGCACGCCCGAAGAACTGGTCGCCAAGCTGGAACTGGCCGTCGAAGAACTGGGCGATGCCGACAGCTGGCAGTCCAAGCTGGAGCGTTTGCTACGCGAGCGTGACAACATGGGCCCCGTAAACCTGCGCGCCGAAGTCGAAGCACAGGAAATCACCGACCAGATGACGCTGATGGATACCGAGCGCGCCGATCTGGCCGCCGCCATAGACAAACTGCGCGAAGGCATCAACAAGCTGAACAAAGAAGCGCGCGAGCGCCTGCTGGCTGCCTTTGACACCGTCAACCTGCACTTCCAGAAACTGTTCACGCGCCTCTTTGGCGGTGGTTCGGCTTATCTGAAACTGGTCGAAGCCGATGACATTCTTGAATCCGGTCTTGAAATTTATGCCCAGCCGCCGGGCAAGAAACTCACCGTCCTGTCGCTGCTCTCGGGCGGTGAACAGACGCTGACGTCGATTGCGCTTATCTTCGGCATGTTCCTGACCAACCCCGCGCCGATCTGCGTGCTGGACGAGGTGGACGCCCCGCTGGACGAAAGCAACGTCGACCGTTATTGCACGCTGCTCGAAGACCTGTCGAAAGAAACCAAAACCCGCTTTATCGTCATCACCCACCACCGGATGACGATGGCGCGCATGGATCGTCTCTATGGCGTGACCATGAGCGAACGCGGCGTGTCGCAACTGGTTTCTGTTGACCTGACGCAGCATGAACTCGATCTCGAAAGCCTCGCGGCCTAAACCTCTACGCTTTCCCATCCTAAAAACCCCGCCGGAAACGGCGGGGTTTTTGCTGTTAAGTACTCGATATTGCTCAAATTAACCAGGCGTTAAAAAAATATGGTAAAATGGCAATATCTTTTGAATGAGGGTGCATGAGCTGGCTCAAAAAAATCTTCGGCCAAGCCGCGCGGAAAAGTTATTTTCCGCCACCCATTGCCGATGGCCCGCCGCAGCCCGAGGGCTATTGGTCGATGATTGTTGACGAGAACGGCGAAGCCGTCACCAACCGTCCGCCCACCGCAACCGATTTCCTCGCCCGCCGGCCAATAGACTATATCGATGGCGGCACCCAGCCCGCCTTTAAAAAAGATCCGCTCCTGAACGAGCGGGAGAACACAAAGAATCTCGTCGATTACGAAATTCGCAGCCAAAAGAACAAAGAGCATCTGCAAAAGGCCGTCTTTCTGCTGTCACAAACCGACGATGGCGCAAGGTTGCTATCCAAGGCAAAACAAATGGAATTTCGTCTTGTCTTCAATGATGATCTTTGCAAGGAAAGAAACGCGTCTGGCCTTTGCGATTACGCCAACAAGCAAATCCCGCTCGCCAGCGGCTCCTCCGCCGCCAATGTCGCCCTGACACTGAAACACGAGCTTCAGCATATGGAAGACATCAAAAACGGCATGCGCTATGGCCTGTCAGATACGCCGCGCAGCGCCATCTTGCTTGACCGTGTGCTTGAAGGGAATGCCCGCGTATCCGAAGCCGTCGCGGCGGCGGAAGCACTGCTCGGCTCCCCGCAAGGCCCCGCGCGGCAATTCCGCACCGCCGCGCTGTTCAACGAGTTTTGGCGCGCCTGCCCGCAAATGGCGCAAGAGGCACAGAGCGCACTGCCGCAAGCGGCAGAGAACAAATGGACAACTTTCGCGGCAAAAGTTCTGCCTGCCTATTTCCGCGAAACAGCCACGCTCGCGCTTTACGAACGGGACTACTTCAAATTTATCGATAAATACGTGCCCGACACATCAAACTCGATCAAAGCCGCCAAGGATGGCGATTATCAGCACCGCGCTGCACACCAGAGATACGTTGATTCTGCGCGTAATAATGCGAATACCCTTTTCACGCAAGACCGCTGGAACGCCGAAAACATCGCCCCGCTGCTGACCATTCGCGGTATTCCGTATATGAAAGAGATCACAGGAAAGGGATTTTCACTGGCCAGCGAGACTGCAACCGCACTCACAGCAACTGGGCCCGCGCTGTTTGAAAAGCTGAAACAAAACATTCGCACCGTCTTGCCGGAAAGTGATAAACCCGCCCTGCTGGATTTACCTGTACAAAAATCTGCACTTGCCTTGCCCGCGCTGCCCAACCCTTACACCGGATATACATCGAAGCTGGAGACAGAGGCCTTCGCCGCGATACAGATGCCCCATCGCCTCGACGGCAGCAGACTGTCGAACGGTCAGCGCAGCCACGAAAGCACAACACAGCTTTTCAATGATGCCTTTAAAGCCATGAAAAGCGGCGCCACCGATACCGACCGGATACACTATGTCATCAACAGCTACCTGCATCAAAATGCAGGAGTTGCAAACGTGCGCGGACTGGTCGGCAACCTTCTTGAAGCGGGCTTGCGCGCGCCCATCGGCGCCTTCCCCGAAAAATATTTAGTCGATCTGCGTGCCCGTGCCACCTTGAGCGTGCGCTTGTTCAAAGAAGGCCAAGCCTCTGACATCAGCCCGAAGGAAGCAAAGCTGCTCGACCACTGGCAGCAGATGAAAGACAAAGGCATGGATCCCGTCTGGATCGATGCGGCGAACAAGCAAGCCTCTTGGGTTGCGAAAGATGGCCGCAGCGACTTCTACGAAAAAGAAGTGCTGGGCTACCTGAAAGACAAACCCGTCGCTGAAAAAGCCGCTATCCCCGCGCAAAAAAGACAGTAGATGCCTGTTTCTAAAAGATTTTTTTCCTAAGCCCTCTTTAAGCTTTTTACGCTATGCTGGTTACAGGAAGCCAAAAGCGGTGCCGCGTTGCCCGCTTCGGCAGGAGAAGTCATGAAACAGAGCCTACGCTATAGCGCTTTTGTCTTCTGTGCGGCCGTGCTGGCCAGCGCGGTTTTCTGGCATGCGGCCGAAAGCGCCAGCGGCTTTGGCGCGCTGCCGGTTTGCGAAATACGAGGCACAGTTTCCGACGTGCAGGTCAAAAAATCGCCGGTGCCTTCGCCGCTGGTTGAAAACGAGACCCTGATTTCGGTCGATGTACAGGAACGCAAGGCGCGCTATGGCGACATCGCCCCCTGTACCAGCCACAAAGCCGTGTCGGAAAACCGCACGTATAAACTATGCAGCCAGAACAATATCGAAACCGGTGACGTTATTGGCGGTACCGAAGCCGTCATCACCGGCCCCGCCTCTCCGGTGGGTTGCCTGTTTGACCTTGTCGTGATTGCGCACAAAGAATAATTCCTCATAAAAACGGATGAAATCCGGCGCGCGCTGGCGTAGGATGCGCGGCGGAGGATATTGCCATGAGCCGCTTCGTTGTTGCCGCCCTTTATAAATTTGCGCCCGTTGCGCAGCCCGAACAGATGCAGTCGGATTTGCGCGCCGTCTGCGCCGAACACGGTATCTGCGGCACACTGCTGATCGCAGCCGAGGGCATCAACGGTACCATCGCCGGCAGCCGCAGCGGCATTGACACCGTGTTGCACCATATCCGCCGCTATGCCGGATTTCAGGATATGGAGCACAAGGAATCCTTTGCAAGCGAACAGCCATTTTACCGCATGAAGGTACGCCTGAAAAAAGAGATCGTTACCATCGGCCTGCCCGATGTGAACCCGAACGAAATCGTTGGCACCTATGTATCGCCGCAGGAATGGAACGAGGTCATTTCAGATCCCGAAACCATCGTGATTGATACCCGAAATGACTACGAAATTAAAATCGGCAGCTTTAAAAACGCGGTCAATCCGGAGACTGACAGCTTCCGCGCCTTTCCGGACTATGTGCAGAAAAATCTCGACCCGCAGAAAAACAAAAAAGTGGCTATGTTCTGCACCGGTGGCATCCGCTGCGAAAAAGCCTCTGCCTATATGAAGAAACTGGGGTTTGAGGAGGTGTACCACCTCAAGGGCGGCATCCTTAAATATCTCGAAGAAATGCCGCAAGAACAAAGCCTATGGCAAGGTGAATGTTTTGTCTTCGACCAGCGCGTCGCTGTCGGGCACGGGCTGGCCGAAGGCCGCTACATCCTCTGCCCGTCCTGCCGCCATCCTGTCTCGCCGGAAGATGTCAAAAGCGATAAATATATCGACGGCATCGCCTGTCCAAATTGCCACGACAGCCTGAGCGAAGAGCGCAAGGCACGATCTGCCGAGCGGCAAAAACAAATCAATCTTGCCGAAGCGCGCGGTGAAAAACACATTGGCGCTGAATATAATTCCGAAGGCGAAGACGATTAAATCAGCCTATCCAGCCCGCCTGAATAGCCGCAAGTGACCCCGCCGCGACAAACAGCCAGAGCAAAAGCCCCAGCAGCAGCGGACGCCAGCCCAAGGATCTGAACGCGGATAGCGTAATCGTGCTACCGATCAAAAACAGCGTCACCGACATACCACGCTGTGCCGCAAAAAACACCATATCCGCGACGCCAGAAAGCGCCGGCAGCCATGTAAACAAAGCCGCCACAGCCAGAAAGGCCGGAATAAACCACGGGAATTTCATGCCCGGCAGCGGGCTCTTGGAGGCGCGGAAGCGGAATGTCATGACCAGCCCCGCCAAAAGCGCCAGCGGAAAAATCCACAGCGCACGCGCCATTTTCAGCACCACGGCATTTTCAAGTGCGCCCTCGCCATAGGCTGTCGCCGCCCCCACGACAGAGCTGGTATCATGTATCGCCAGCGCCGCCCAAAGCCCGAATTGCTTTTCGCTTAGCCCCAGATAATGCCCGAGCGGCGGGAAGACCAGCAGCGCCACCGCATTCAATACAAAAACAATCGCCAGCGACATCGCCACCGCTTCAATACGCGCGCGGATGGCCGGCGCCATGGCGACAATCGCGCTGCCGCCGCAAATCGCCGTGCCCACGCTGACCAGAATCGTTGTATCCCCCGCAAGGCGCAGGCGATTGCCGATCAGCGCGCCCATGGCCAGCGCCGCCGCGATGCCGATGATGGTATAGACAATCCCCTCCGCCCCCGCGTGCAGGACATCGTAAAGGTTCATCCCCGCGCCCAGCCCCGCAACAGAAAAGGCCAGCGTGCGGCGCGATGTTTTCATGCAAAAATCCAGCGCCGGATTGCCGATCACCAGCGCAATCAGCATACCCGCAGCCAGCGCCATAGGCGCACTCACGACCGGCAGCAGGCAGAGCAAAATCCCCACCGCCAGCAAAACACGAAAAGCCACCAGACGCAGATGCATCACTGATCTTTCTTCTGTTCAGGCATTTTGATGACTACGGGGCCGCTGCCGACAGTGGCGCAGCCGCCGCCTTGTTCGCAGGCGCGGCAGCGGTCACGCTGGTTTTCCAATTTGCCGTGAAAATTTTCGGTATCGCCGTATTCGATGAATTCCAGATAACGGCTATGCGCGTCCTTGATTTTTTTGGCGTGCTTGATGGGGCACCAGAATTGTTCTGTCCTCCCTGCCACTTCGCGCGTATAGGCGATGACACCATTGCCGTATTCGCAGTAGAGGCAGTTCAGTTTTTCGATCCAGTTCAAATATTCAAGATATTTGCGGTCCATCACCACATATTCGCTGCGTTTGACCAGCGGAATGCCGTAGACGCGAAAGCAAATATGCTGATAAACCGTCACAAATAAATCCATCAACGAAAACGGAATGATAAGGCTATAGATCACTGGTGCGGTCACGATATAGCCGATTTTGGACGTACGCAGAAATTTGGATATCTTCATGCGCAGCGCGCGATGGCGGGCGATGACTTCCTGTTCGAAAACAACGCGGCGCTGTTCTATTTTATAGCGGAATTCGTCACGTTTGCGGTCGATCTCGCGCTCGATTTCGTCCTGCAGCGTTTCGATACGCTCTTTCAGGCCGGCGATGATTTTTTCCATGTCCCTTGCCTCTTTTAAAATTCAGCCCTACCTTATACCAAAGCAAGGGAGTTTCCGATGGAAAAAGCGGCATTTGGTGCGGGGTGTTTCTGGGGTGTAGAGGCAGCGTTTCGCAAGATGGGCGGCGTCGAAAGCACCGCCGTGGGTTATATGGGCGGCCATACCGACCAGCCGACGTACAAGGCGGTCTGCACCGATACCACCGGCCATGCCGAAGTTGTTTTTGTCGAATACGATCCTGCCGTTGTCAGCTATGCCGCGCTGCTTGATTTGTTCTGGCGTTGTCACAACCCGACAGAGCTAAACCGCCAAGGCCCCGATGTCGGCACGCAATACCGCAGCGCCATCTTCACCTATTCCGCGGCGCAGCAGAAAGAAGCCGAAGAAAGTAGAGCCGCCCTCACCGCTTCCGGAAAATATGCGCGTCCGGTCGTGACGGAGATCGCCCCCGCCGCAACTTTCTTTATCGCCGAAGACGATCATCAGCAATATCTGGAAAAACGCGGTCTCGCCTCCTGCCATTTGCCCGGATGATGTGATAAAGTCTTCCGGTATTTTAAAGGGAGACTCAGACACATGACCGCCACCAAACCGATGCTGACACATCTGGCCGATGAAACCGCCGCGCTGCATACGCAGGGGCTGTATAAATCGGAGCGCATCATTGTCTCCCCGCAGCAGGCCGACATCACCGTGCACCGTCCGCAGAACGACGACAGACATGTGATCAACCTCTGTGCCAACAATTACCTCGGCCTTGCCAATCACCCCGATCTCATCGCCGCCGCGCACAAGGCGCTCGACACGCACGGGCTCGGCATGGCTTCCGTGCGGTTTATTTGCGGCACGCAGGATTTGCACAAACAGCTGGAGCGCAAAGTCAGCGAATACCTGAAGACCGAAGACACCATTCTTTACACATCTTGCTTCGATGCCAACGGCGGCCTGTTTGAAACCATTCTTGGCGAGGAAGACGCCGTTATCAGCGATGAACTCAACCATGCCAGCATCATCGACGGTATCCGTTTGTGCAAGGCATCGCGTTACCGCTACAAAAACAACAATATGGATGATCTGGAAGCGAAGCTGAAAGAAGCCGCCGGCGCGCGTTACCGTCTGGTCGTGACAGATGGCGTTTTTTCGATGGACGGTATCATCGCCAACTTGCCCGCCATTTGCGATCTGGCCGAAAAATACGATGCGATGGTGATGGTCGATGACAGTCATGCTGTCGGTTTCACCGGCAAAACCGGCGCAGGCACGCCGGAGCATTGGGGCGTGCAGGATCGCGTGCATATTATCACCGGCACCTTTGGTAAAGCGCTTGGCGGTGCATCGGGCGGTTATACGTCAGGCAAAAAAGAAATCATCGAATGGCTGCGCCAGAGATCTCGCCCCTATCTGTTTTCAAACACGCTGGCGCCATCGATTGCTGCCGCATCCATCGCCGCCATAGCCCTGATTTTGAAAATGCCGGAGCGTTTGCAAAAACTGCGTGATAACGCGAAGTATTTCCGCGAGAAAATGACTGCGCTCGGCTTTGATCTGATCCCCGGCGAACATCCGATTATTCCCGTGATGATCTATGACGCCGTTCTGGCCAAGAAACTGGCCGACAAGTTGCTCGATGAAGGGCTTTACGTCATCGCCTTCTCCTACCCCGTCGTGCCGCAGGGCAAGGCACGTATCCGCACGCAAATGTCGGCGGCACATGACAAAACGCACTTAGATCGCGCCATCGCCGCATTTGAGAAAGTTGGCCGTGAGTTGGGAGTGATTAAGTAACCATGACAAAAACTATGCGCGCCCTTTCCAAGCAAGAAGCCAAAGAAGGCATCTGGATGATCGAAGCACCGGTGCCGGAGATTGGCCCCGACGATGTGTTGATTAAAATCCGCAAAACCGCGATTTGCGGCACAGACCTGCATATTTATAAATGGGATGCCTGGGCGGCCAAAACCGTGCCGGTGCCGATGATTACCGGCCATGAATACGTGGGAGAAATCGCCAGACTGGGCAGCAATGTATCGGGACTGGAGGTCGGCCAGCGCGTATCGGGCGAAGGGCATCTGCCCTGCCACAAATGCCGTAACTGCCGCGGCGGCAAGATGCACTTGTGCATCAAGACCATCGGCGTCGGCGTCAACCGTCAGGGCTGCTTTGCCGAATATTTTGCTCTGCCCGCCTTTAACGTCTTTCCGATCAATGACGAAAAAATATCGGATGATGTCGCCTCTTTCTTCGACCCGCTCGGCAATGCGGTGCATACCGCGCTGTCGTTCGATCTGGTCGGCGAAGACGTGTTGATTACCGGCGCGGGCCCCATCGGTGTGATGGCCGTCGCCATCGCCAAACATGCGGGCGCGCGGCATATCGTCATTACCGACGTCAACGATTACCGCCTCGACCTTGCCCGCAAAATGGGGGCAACACGGGTCGTTAACGTCGCCAAGCAATCTCTGCGCGATGTGATGAAAGAGCTTGGCATGACCGAAGGCTTCGACGTGGGTCTGGAGATGTCAGGCAATGCGCAGGCCTTCCGCCAGATGACGGAAACGATGCGGCATGGCGGCAAAATCGCCATCCTCGGCATCCCGCCTGCTGATACGGCGATTGACTGGAACCATGTGATTTTCAAAGGCCTGACGCTGAAAGGCATCTATGGCCGCGAGATGTTCGAGACGTGGTATAAAATGAAATCCGTCGTGCAGTCCGGCCTTGATGTGTCCGGCGTCATCACGCATATCTTCCCCGCCGCCGACTATCAAAAAGCCTTTGATGCCATGCTGGAAGGCAGCACGGGCAAAGTCATCCTCGACTGGACGGTTTAAAGATCAGCTGCCGAATTTGCGTGAAAAATCCAGCGCGACCGTGATGCGCGGGCAGGACGTGCTGGTGCAATGCGCTTCGCCTTTGTACGGCAGCGCACCGAATTCTTTATCCGGCATCTCGGCGGTGAAGGTGATTTCGGCGGGCTTGCCTGCAACCTTGTTGAAGGTTTCAAAGCGCACGTTCGTATATCCCATATCGGTAATACGCTGTTCGGCCACGGGCATCACAAACATCGGATCGTTGTCCTGCGCGTTTTTGACCGCGTGATTAAACATGATCGACGCCCCGCCGAGTGCAACCGCCATGGTGCCCATGGTCAGAAAGGCCGCAAAAGCGTCGGATTTTTGCTTGGGCACGGTTTTGCCTTCTTCGATTTGCGGATTGGGGCTGGATTGGGGCTGGTTTTGCATCACACACCTGTTTTTTCATGATTTTAACACTGCGAAGACACTACGCCCCCATATTAATTATGTCAATCAAAAACCGGCAGTCTATTGAGAAACCCTTTGATTTATCGCATATTAAACCAGTTTTTCCCTCACGGTTTCATATCAGGAGAGCGCCATGACCGCCCGCAAAAAAGCCGCCGCCGAATCCAACATCCAGATCCTGTCGCTGGCCGATACGGCCGGGCACCTGCTCAAGAAGCTCGGCGTCAATTCCCGCGATTTCTCGGCGGGCAACCTCAAGGTTTTCACGCCCGTCGATGGCTCGCTGCTGGGTATCGTCAAAATGGACAGTCCTGCGCAGCTGGAAACCAAAATCGCGCGCGCACATGATGCCTTTCTAAACTGGCGCACCGTCCCCGCCCCGCAGCGCGGAGAGCTGATCCGCGTCTTCGGCGAAGTCCTGCGCGAGAACAAAGACGATCTCGGCAAACTGGTCA
>JAUXOC010000101.1 GCA_030682495.1 Alphaproteobacteria bacterium
GTTCAAATCCCTTCATCCGCTCCATTTTTCCGAAGATCGCCCGCTGCCCCGCGGGTTTTTTTGTGTCCGGTGCGCAGGGAATCCCCTGTACGCCCAGTGTCTGATATGTGCACCAAAAAATTCGCGGTTGCGCGGCCAATGCTGTAGCCTTGTGGGGAGCCGGCCTTCGGCGCGCATTTTTACAGGTACCGGAGATACCATGAAAAATACTGTTACCGCTGCCGGTTTTGCGCTGGCGCTGATTTTGAATATCTCCGCAGCAGCCTCTGCGGAAACGCCTGCGGCCAAAGAAAACGCAGCGGTTGAATCCCCCGCCACCGCAGGCCCCGACAAAGCCGTGCTGGAGCGTGCATTGAAAGGCGATGCCGCCGCGCAGTATGACATGGGCGTTGTCTATGGCATGGGCAAAGACGGGGTTACGCGCGACCACCGTGCGGCCATTACATGGTTTCTCAAGGCGGCGGCACAGGGGCATGTCGATGCACAGTATGATCTGGGCATGTTTTATCTTTTCAGTGAAGACGAAAGCCTGCGCGATGCCACGCAATCGGCGCGCTGGTTTCTTGAAGCCGCGAATAAAGGCGACACGCGTGCGCAAAATGCGATTGCTGCTGCTTATTCCGGCGGTCAGGGCGTTGATAAAAACGATGCGGAAGCGCTCAGATGGTGGCGAAAAGCTGCGGATAAAAAAAGCGCCGAAGCGCAGTTCAATATCGGCTATGCCTATTTGCTGGGTGAGGGCGTCGCTGCTGCACCCGCCGACGCGCTGCGCTGGCTGACGCTGGCGGGCGATCAGAACCATACCGATGCGCAATATATGCTGGGCCGCATGTATATCGAAGGCGTCGGCGCCGATGCAAATCCTGCGCTGGCCTTGCGCTGGCTGCACCGTGCGGCGGATGCCCGCCATCCGGCGGCGATGATGCTGATCGGCGATGCCTATCTGGACGGGCACGGCGTCGAAAAAAGCGATGTCGAGGCTTATTACTGGTATGCCCGCGCCGCCGATATCGACAATGCTTTTAACGAAGAACGTGATGCACTGGCCGAAAAAATCAGCCCCAAAGACCGCGTCGATGTGCAAAAAAGACTTATCCAGCGATAAGGCGGATAGAGAGAGGGAAAAATGAAAAGACCAAAAACAGCAACCCGCATATGGATTTTGACAGCCTGTATTTTATTTTCTTTCGTGGCTGTGCAAACGGCCGCCGCAGGCGATGGAAAACTGCGCGAAAGACTGCGCGACCGTCTCCAGCAAAAATCTGCCGAAGGTGACGGCATGTTCAGCGAAGACGCGGGCGGTAGCTGCGCGGATCACTACGCAAAGATCGACCGCAGGATAAAATCCGGGGGCGACCGGCTTATCGGCTCCCCGCCGGATGTCAAAGACGTCGCCTATGGCACGCATGAACGGCAGCGGTTTGATGTTTATCTGCCCAAGGGCGAAGCCGCGCGCGGCGGCCCTGCGCCGATGATCTTGATGGCGCATGGTGGCGGCTGGTGCGTGGGCGATAAATCGCTGAAATCGACCGTGCAAAACAAAGTGGCGCGCTGGACGGCGAAAGGCTTTGTGGTCGCCAGCACCAATTACCCCATGTTGACACATGGCCGCGATGCGCTGGCGCAAGCGCACGAAGTCGCCGCCGCCGCGGCATTTTTGCAAAAAAACGCGGGGCAATGGGGTGGAGATAGCACCAAACTTATTCTGATGGGGCATTCGGCAGGGGCGCATCTGGTGTCGCTGGTCGGCACCGCCAAAGACATTCGGGATGCGGCGGGCATGCAGGATGTGCTGGGCGTCGTGTCCATCGATGCCGGCGCAACGGATCTGGAGATGCAAATGCCTAAGGTCTTGCCGTTTTTAAAGGTACGCTACACCGAAGCTTTCGGCGCCGACCCCGCGCGCTGGCCGCAAATGTCGCCGTTCCACAGGCTCGACAAAACATCGGCGCCGTGGCTCGGCATTTGCTCCACCACGCGGCCCGACAAGCCGTGTGAACAGTCCGAAGCCTATGTGCAGAAAAGCCTCGCCCTCGGCATCCCCGCCGCCATGCTGGCGCTGCCCAAAGGCCACGGCAAGCTCAACAGCGAACTGGGACAAAAAGGCAGCTATACCGATAGCGTCGAAAAATTTATGGCGTCATTGGATACAGAAGTTGCCGCACGGCTGCGCTAAGCGCGGGGTATTATTTCTTATCTTCTTTCACGTGCAACACCGCGCCACTTGCGGCATCAAGGCGCACATCGAATTCGCTTTGCGCTTTGATAACGCTGACGTCATAGACAGCCTTGCCGTCTTCGCGGTCAAGCTCCGCATCGATGGCTTTGCCGCCGACATGTTTTTCGGCAATACCGATGGCTTCGCTCAGCGAAATTGTGGCTTCCGATAAAAGCTGGATGTCTTTGGCGGTGTCGGCACGGGCACTGCGGCTGTCAAACAGGATGCTTGTCGTTGCACTTGCCAGCAGCAGGGCGACACCCAGCGTCATGATGTTCATTCGATAGGGCTTGCAGTTTTGTACGGCGGACATCACCAGGCTCCTTGTTCTGTGTGCTTGCGGGGCTTACGGATGAGATTAGATCAAAGTTCCTGAAAAGAAAGGTCAAAATCGGGCGTTATTTCAAGGGCTTTGCCACAGCGCCGCAGGGTTGACAGAAAGTGGCAAACGGCTCACTATGCAATGCCTGCTACAAAAAACAGATTAAATAACGACCTGCGCCCGTGCGCGGTCGATAGCGCGGGCGGGTCTGAAAGGGCTCCGGCAAGAGGGTGGATGTCTCGGCTTTTTAAAGGACCGCCACCATGAGCATTATTAAAAAAATCAAAGAAATGTCGCTCGAAATGACGCGCTGGCGCCACCGCCTGCATGCCGAGCCCGAGCTCGCCTTTGAAGAGCGCAAAACGGCGCGGTTTATCAGCCGCCAGTTGCAGATGTTCCGGATGGATGATGTCCAGTCTCTCGCCAAAACCGGCGTTGTAGGCGTACTGCATGGTAAATCCGGCCCAGGTGGCCCCGCCATTATGCTGCGCGCGGATATGGATGCGCTGCCGATACAGGAAAAAACCGGCGTGCTGCATCAATCGCGCGAACCCGGTGTCCACCATGCCTGCGGCCACGACGGCCATATGGCGATGCTGCTGGGCGCGGCCAAGTATCTGGCCGAAACCCGCAATTTTGAAGGCACGGTCTATTTCGTTTTCCAACCCGCCGAAGAACATATTGGCGGTGCGCAGGAAATGATTAAACAAGGGCTGTTTAGCAAATTTCCGGCCGAAGCGATTTACGGTCTGCACAACTTCCCCGATCTGCCGCTCGGCACTATGGCGACAGGCGCGGGGCCGATGCTGGCGGCGAATGACGATTTTCATGTGACCTTCAAAGGCATTGGCGGGCATAGCGCGCGTGCCGGCAACACGACCGATGTGATTGCCGCGGCAGCCGAAGCAATTTTGGCGATCAAGGCCATGGCCAAAGCCGAAATTGCCGCAGACGAGCCTGCGGCTGTTACGGTTTGTGGCCTGTTTACTGATGGTGAAGCGAATAACGTCATCCCTGATAGTATTTCCTTCAACGGTAGTATCCGCACGTTTGATACCGCCCTGCACGACCGCCTCAAAGAAAAAATGCAGAAAATTGTCGAAGACACGGCGCAAAAACATGGCGTCACGCTGGAGCTGGATTTTGAAAACGGCTACCCCGTTCTGGTCAACAGCAGCGACGAGACCGATTTCGCCATCAGCGTGGCCAAAGAAACCGTGGGCGATAACGCCGTGATTACCAATGTGCCGCGCACGCTGGGTGTCGAGGACTTTGCCTTTTACCTGGAAAAAAAGCCCGGTAATTTTATGGCGATCGGCACCGGCCCGACGGATGGCAGCAAGGGGCCGGATATCCACAGCGCCAAATATGACTTTAACGACGCGGCACTGCCGGTCGGGGCAAGCTATTGGGCGCGGTTGGTCGAAAAGGCATTGCCGATAGGCGGGAGGCCGCCAAATAGTAACATCGGTGGGAAGCCTGCGGTCAATACCAACGCCCCGCAAAACAAGCCGCCTGCAGCCTAAGTCAGACAAAAAAGCGCCCGCCGCTGTTGCCGATAGAACACGCGGGTGTTTTTTTCCCGAAACGTCTTGAGTTTGAAAGACTCTTGCCTTTATTCTGAAAGGCAAGGGATTCGCCGCTTTCTGGTTCACGCGCGGCGGTATATGACCATGCAGATCATCGAACAGTTCACCCAGGGCAAAACGGGGGATGAGGCGCTCAACGAAGATAAAATCGTTGTGGCAGAGCATTTTGTTGCCGTGATCGATGGCGTCAGCTCCCGCCGCGGCCAGATGCTGCAGGGTACGACCATCGGCCGTTTCGCCGCGGAAACCATCGGCGCGGAAATTTCCCGCCTGCCGCGCCAGATCGAATCACGTCAGGCGATTGACCATTTGACCGAAAGGCTCAAAACCATCTCCGAAACCGCGGCGGCGGCAGAAAACAAGAACTTCGGCGATACGCTGCGTCGCCCCGCTTGCGCGCTTGTGATGTATTCGCGCCACCGGCGGGAAATCTGGCGCGTGGCCGACCCGACTTTCATGATTAACGGGCTTGCGAATACCAAATCCTTCCCGCAGGAAGAAAACTGGGCGCAGCTGCGGCGCGCTTATATCTGTTCCCGCATTGCCAAGGGGGAGCGGGAGGAAGCGCTGCGCGACAACGACCCGACATGGGAATTGCTGTCGCCGATGATGGCTGAATTCAAGGTTTTTACCAATTATGAAGGGCCTTTCGGCTATGGCGTTCTCAACGGCACAAAAGTGCCCGACGCGCATCTGGAGGTTTTCGGCGCCGACCACGCGCATGACATTGCGCTGGCCAGTGATGGATACCCCTATGTTGCCTCCACGCTCGAAGAAACGGAAAAGGTGCTGCAGTATATCGTGACCGAAGACCCGCTGATGTACAGGCTCTATCCGCAGGTCAAAGGGGTCAAGCCGGGCTATGTCTCGTTTGACGACCGCAGCTATATCCGCTTTATTCCGTGATGATGACTGCCGCCAATTCGCAAATTGACATAATTCAAACGCCCGACCCCCTCGGGGCGCTTTTCGCGCAGTTGGGTATCGCGGCCATTACCTATGCCCACCCTGCCGTTTTTACGGTGGCGGAAGGGGAAGGCTTCAAACACCTGATCCCCGGCGGGCATACCAAGAACCTTTTCCTGAAAGACAAAAAAGACCAGCTCTGGCTCGTCACAGCGGCGGCCTATACGGTGGTTGACCTCAAGGGGCTACCGGAGTTGATCGGGGCAGGCAGGCTGTCATTTGGCTCTCCTGAGCGGCTTCTGGACGCGCTGGGCGTGCCTTCGGGCTCGGTGACACCGCTGGCGCTGGTAAACGATACGCAGCGGCGGGTGCGCTTTGTGCTGGATGAAAAATTGACGCAGTGCAGCACAGTGAATTGCCACCCGCTACGCAATGACATGACCACCTGCCTTGCCCCCGATGACCTGCTGCGTTTTTTGCGGCATCTTGGATATGACCCGCTGGTCGCCAAACTGGAAAAGCAGGCGTGAACAAGCGTTCGGACGCGATTTTACGTTGATTTTGACGCCTTCGGGCTTATTTCTATCAGGCAGGCTGTTATAATGCGGCCTGTTTGACACCACAAAGGCAGAACAGAAACCATGCTGGATCTCACGACCCTTGGCGCCGCCAAAACTGATAGCGCGGCCAGCGCCTATATGCGCGAAACGAATACAGAGGCCTTCGAACAAGATGTGCTGGCGCTGTCCATGCGTGTGCCTGTTATTGTCGATTTCTGGGCCACATGGTGCGGGCCGTGCAAACAGCTGCTGCCGGTACTTGAAAAAACCGTCACCGAAGCCGCCGGCAAAGTGCATATGGTCAAGGTCGATATCGATAAAAACCCCGAACTGGCGCAGGTCTTTCGCGTGCAGTCTGTGCCTACGGTCTATGCGTTTTGGCAGGGCCAGCCCGTAGACGGATTTATGGGCGGCAAACCCGAAAGCGAATTGCGCGCTTTTGTGCAAAAACTCGTCGCCCTTAGCGGTGCTGCGGCCAATGACGAAGCCGCTGCTGCGCCCATAGACGTGACGGCGGATATGAAACGCGCCGATGATTTTTTTGCCGCAGGTGCTTACACCGACGCGATGGCGACGTATAGCATCGTCCTTGACATCGTTCCTGACAACATGGATGCGATGGCGGGTATCGGCTGGTGCTTCGTGGCTGAAAAATCACCGGAAGGGATCTCCGAAATTCTCTCGCAGCTGGATGCAGAACAGCTGAAACATCCGCGCATTCAGGGACTTTCTTTTTTGCTGGCGCAATCCGAAGACGCAGGAACGTTGCCTGATGCGGCCGCGCTCTCGGCGCAGATCGCCAAAGAACCTAAAAACCATGCCGCCCGTTTTGATCTGGCGCGCGTACAGCTGGCGGGCTGCGATATCGAGGCCGCGATCGATACGCTGATCGACCTCACACGCCGCGACCGCGAATGGCAAGACCAGAAAGCGCGCAAGCTGCTGCTGGCGCTGTTTGACGCCATGGGCAATACACACCCGCAAACGGCACAGGGGCGGCGCAAGCTGTCCGCCGTTTTGTTCTCCTGAGGAGATAGGGATGACCGAGGCTTTCGACACCACGTTTGACGAATTGCCGGAGGATCTTCCTGTCTTTCCGCTGCCGCGTGTTATCTTGCTGCCGCGCGTGCAATTGCCGCTGAATATTTTCGAGCCGCGCTATCTGGCCATGACGCGCGACGCGCTTGCAACGCACCGTCTGATCGGCATCATCCAGCCGCAAGATGAAACGGCGCAGACCACATTGTGCAAAACCGGCTGCGCAGGCCGCATTGTCTCTTTCAGCGAAACCGATGATGGCCGCTACCTGATTACACTCAAGGGCGTTGCACGGTTTAACCCTACCGCTGCGCCCACGCAGACATCCGGCGGTTATTTGCGGGCGCGGGCGGATTGGGCGCCCTTCAAATCCGATCTGGAGCCGGACACTGTTACAGATATCTGCCGCGAAACCATGGTGCAGACGCTCCACGCCTATTTCAAAAAAATGGGTATGTCCTGCGACCAGTGGGAACAAATCCGTCAAATCGGCTGCGAACGTCTGGTCGCCACGCTCAGTGTCGTCTGCCCCTTCGCGGCGGATGAAAAACAGGCGCTGCTTGAGGCACCGACGCTGGCCGACCGCGCACGGCTGCTGCACGGCCTTTTGGAATCTGCCGTACGTCAAGACTGCGGCAACGGCTGCAGCACCGATACCTGCCATTAAGAATTAAAATTTTAAGCGAAAGATTTTTATGCCCAGCGAAGCCAAAAAAGCCGACCCCAGATTACTTGAAATTCTCGTCTGCCCGCTGACCAAGGCGCCGCTGGAATACGACGCGGCGCGGCAGGAGCTTATCAGCCGTCAGGCGGGCCTCGCCTTCCCTATCCGCGAAGGTATTCCGGTGATGTTGCCCGATGCCGCGCGCAAGCTGGATTAAGCGGCGCGCATGACCGACCGTATCTGGATTTACGACAGCACCCTTTTCGCCGGCGACCACGCGCCGGGGCACAGCATGCGCGCGGAAGACAAGCCGCGTCTGGCCGAAATGCTCGACCGCATGGGCGTCGATATCATCGAAGCAGGCATGCCTGACGATGAAAACGGTATCGAAAGCATCCGCCGCGTCGCGCAGGTTTTGCAGGGCGCAAAAATCGCCATTATCTGCCGCACCAGACCCGAAGACATTATGGCGGCGGTGCAGTTGTCGCGCCGCCTGCCGCGCGTCCGGCTCAATGTTTTTACTGCCGTATCGCCGCAGCACATGAAACACCGGTTGCAGATGGATGCACAAGAAACACTCTCGGTCATTCACCATGGCGTCACGGCGGCGCGCACCCATGCCGAAGATGTGCAGTGGACAGCCGAAGACGCCACACGGGCAGAAGCAGATTTTCTCTGCCGCGCCGTTGAAACGGCCATCCGTGCGGGTGCGGCGACCATCAACATTGCTGACAGCGTCGGTTATGGCGTGCCCGCTGAAATTGCACAGATTGTGCAGATGCTGAAAAACCGCGTGCCGGATATTGACCGCGCCGTCTTGTCGGTCGATTGCCCCAATGACCTCGGCCTTGCGCTGGCCAATAGTCTGGCGGCGCTCGATGCGGGGGCGCGTCAGGTGACGGTGACGCTCGGCGGTATCGGCGCGCGGGCAGGCCATGCCGCGCTCGAAGAAGTCGTCATGGCCATCCGCACGCGTCAGGACAGGCTAGCGTTTGAAACCGCCGTGATTTCCGAACAGCTGGTGCCCGCAGCGCGGCTGCTCGGCGAGTTGACAGGATTCGCGGTGCAGCCCAGCAAACCAGTCATCGGTCTAAATGTTTTTTCGCAAGAATCCGGCATCCATCTTGATGGCCGTGCCTATGACGTCATGACGCCGGAATCTGTCGGGCGTGATAAAACCGATCTGGTGCTGGGGAAATATTCGGGGCGCAGTTTTTTCCGCGCCAAATTGCGCTCTCTGGGGTTCGAACTCGACAACGCCGCGCTGGATGCCGCCTATGCGCGGTTTCAGGACTACGCCGAACGCCGCCGCAAAGTCAGCGATGACGATCTGCGCGTGATTGTGACGGCAACTGAAGGCCTGCCGCGGGAGCGGATCACTTTTATCGGCATGGGCGTCAAATCCGGCTCCTTCGGTCCGCAGGAGGCGGAACTTGAAATTGAAATGGACGGCATCCGTACCCGCGCCCGTGCGGTCGGCAAAGGGCCGGTTGATGCCTGTTTCAAGGCCATGCGCATTCTGGTGCCGCACGACGATGTGGTGCTGACGCATTACGAGCTCAAGGCACTCACGCACGGCTCCGACGCCAAGGGCGAGGTAAACGTGCGGCTGGCCGGTAACGGCCACAGTTATAACGGCATCGGTATCGATCCCGATGTGATCGTCTCGTCGGTGCGCGCTTATATCGATGCCCTCAACCGCCTTTTGGCTGGCCGCGATGCTCAAAACGCTCATCCGAACGCGTAGCGCGCCGCTGCCGCCCCCTGCTGATCTCCACGGTGTGCGCGTGGTGCCGAACAGCCGCGCGCGCAGGCTGGCGCTGCGTGTCGATGCAAAACTGGGCGATGTGGTGCTGACCTGGCCCAAACGCACATCGCTGCACGCGGCAGAAAAATTCGTGCGCGAAAATATGGACTGGGTTGAACGCCACCGCGCCAAAATCACCCCCGTCCGCAATTTTGATGCCGGCGCGCGCATACCGCTTGCGGGCAAAGAATATACGATCGTGCCTGCCGCTGGCCGCGGCGTGACACGTATAGAGGGTGATACGATTATTGTGCACGGCGATGCCGCGCATCTGCACCGGCGCGTGCGTGACTTTATCAAAGCGGAATCGCTGCGGCAGCTGACGGCGCTGTCGGCTGAAAAAGCAGCCACGCTCGGGCTCAAGCCGACCAGTGTGCGCGTCCTTGACCCCAAATCACGCTGGGGCAGCTGTGGGTCTGACGGAAAATTGATGTATTCATGGCGCATCATCTTTGCGCCGCCCGAGGTGATGGACTATCTGGTCGCCCACGAAACCGCCCACCGCATCCACATGAACCACGGCCCTGCCTTTTGGCGTCTTTGCGCCAGCCTCACAACAGACGCAAAATCCGCCCGCCGCTGGCTGCGTGACCACGGCAAAACGTTGATGGCGTGGAAGTGACGCTGCAAAATAAACCGCATAAACAAAAACCCCCGAAGTTGCCTTCGGGGGTTTTATTTTAGTTTTAATTTTTCAGTTTTTTGGGCTGCGGGGCTTGCGGCGTGGCGAGAGCCCTTCGTTTCGCAAGGCGTTTATCAGTGACTGGCGCTCAGCGTCGAGCTGTTCAAGCTTGTTGCTGACAATATCGCGCATCGCGGCCTTTGCATCTTTGGCGCGGGTGAAAGCCAGAATATTTGCACCGGCCGCAATCACGCCCGCCGGGCTTTTGTCGTTGCTTTCGGTAGCAAAGACAAATGTAGCGCTGTTTTTTTCCGGTACCGCCGCGCTGTTCTTGCCGAAGATATAGTTGACCGAAACGTCCAATGCGCCTGCAAAGGGCAAAGAACCACGCATATCGCGCGCGGCCACGGTTTCTGTCGTCAGAACGGGCAGGCCGGAAGTCTTACGCAGTACATGGACTGTATCGCCCACATTCAGCAGCGGTGAAGGCAGAGAGAGTTCGTCTTTGAGCGCGTTCACTTTGATCGTGAATTCCTGCGCCAGCGCCTGATCGATTGTCTTCAGCGCTTGGGCGGCCGTTTCGAAAACGGCGGACAGGTTGCGGCTGGCGGGTGCGGCCTTCAGCGCGGCGGCTTCGTCATTTGCCAGCAGATCTTTGATGGCATCGCGGCGCTTTTCCAGCTCGGCGCGTCGGTTGGCGACCAGATGTGCAGCGGCTTCTTCGATTGTGCGAAAATGGAAAGTCTCGGTTGCAGGGCCGAGGGATTCGACAAGGGTGATCGTGTTCGAGACTTTACGCTCGGCCAGCTCCGCAATGCGTCCGGCCAGAGAGGTGGGTCTCTGCAAGCGCAGGTCAAGCGCGCTGAGGCCCGGTTCATAATGCAGGCCGAATTGTTTGATTGCGTCTTCGCGGGTCATTTTCTGGGGCATGGCGATTCCTTAGAGATTTGGCGAAATTTAAAGATTATCGGAAATTGGCCGGATTATGGCACATAAGGGCGTGCTGTCAACCCCCTTGAGCCCGCTTTGCGGTAGGGCGTTCGCACAAACAAAAACCCCCGAAGTTGCCTTCGGGGGTTTTTGTTTGGTTGAAAGGGCTGAGATTATTCAGCGTCTTTCTTGCCTTTCTTTTGCAAAGCGGCGCCGAGGATGTCGCCGAGCGAAGCGCCCGAGTCAGACGATCCGTATTCAGCCATCGCTTGCTTGTCTTCGTCGATTTCGCGCTGCTTGATCGACAGTTCCAGCTTGCGGCCGGTACGGTCAACTTTCAGCACTTTCGCGTCGACTTTTTCACCAACAGCGAAACGGTCAGCACGTTGTTCAGAACGTTCGCGGCTGAGGTCACCTTTCTTGATGAAGCCCGAGAGCTTCTCGTTCACAGAAACCTCGATCCCCTTGTCGGTGATCGCGGTGACGGTGCAGGTAACTGTCGTGCCTTTGGCAACGCCGCCCAGTGCATCGGCAAACGGATCGCTGTCCAGTTGCTTGATACCGAGGGAGACGCGTTCTTTGTCAGCATCGACTTCGAGGATTTTGACTTTAACGCTGTCGCCTTTCTTGAAGTTTTTGATGGCTTCTTCGCCAGCTTCACCCCAAGACAGGTCAGACAGATGCACCATACCGTCGATCTGGTCGCCGATGCCGACAAACAGACCGAATTCGGTGATGTTGCGGATCTCGCCTTCCAGCACGTCGCCGGCTTTGCGGTCGGCCGCGAATTTCAGCCACGGGTTGTCCGTGCACTGTTTCAGGCCGAGGCTGATGCGGCGCTTGGTGAGGTCAACGTCCAGAACCTGAACTTCGACTTCTTGCGACGTAGAGACGATTTTGCCCGGATGGACGTTCTTCTTGGTCCAGGACATTTCAGAGACGTGGACAAGGCCTTCGATGCCGTCGCCCAGTTCAACGAATGCACCGTAGTCGGCAATGTTCGTGACGCGGCCTTTGTAGCGCTCGCCCACTTTAAACTTGCCGGCAACTTCACCCCAAGGATCGCCTTCCAGCTGCTTCATGCCGAGGCTGATGCGCTGGGATTCTTCGTTGAAGCGGATGATCTTGACGTTGACCGTTTGGCCGACGCTCAGAACTTCCGACGGGTGGTTGATGCGTTTCCAGGAGATGTCGGTCACGTGCAGCAGACCGTCGACACCGCCGAGGTCAATGAACGCGCCGTAATCGGTGATGTTCTTGACCACACCTTGCAGTTCCTGACCTTCTTTGAGGTTGGAGACCAGCTCGCTGCGGGCTTCGGCGCGGGATTCTTCGAGAACCGCGCGGCGCGAAACGACGATGTTGCCGCGCTGGCGGTCCATCTTCAGGATCAGGAAAGGCTGCGGCGTGCCGAACAGCGGGGAGATATCACGCACAGGGCGGATATCCACCTGCGAGCCGGGCAGGAACGCAACAGCGCCGTTGAGGTCGACCGTGAAGCCACCTTTGACACGGCCAAAGATAATACCGGTGACGCGTTCGGTTGCTTTGTGCTGCTTTTCGAGCAGGACCCAGCTTTCTTCGCGGCGGGCTTTCTCGCGGCTGAGGACGGCTTCGCCGTCTTTGTTTTCGAGGCGTTCAACGAAGACTTCTACCTTGTCGCCTTTTTTGATTTCGGTGCGTGCGCCGGCAACGCCAAATTCGCGCAGCGGGATACGGCCTTCCGATTTCAGGCCAACGTCGAGGGTCACGAATTCGTCATCAATCGCGATAACGGTGCCTTCAACAACGTTGCCTTCGAAAGACTTGACGCCTTTCAGGGTTTCGTCGAGCAGAGCTTCAAAGCTCATTTTCTCGCCGGTGATGTCCGCAACGGAAACATCATCGATAATTCTAGCGGCTACTTTTGCCATGTGTTAGGTCTCACTTTTCATATGAAATACAATCCATGAGCCGCCATGCGGCACCCGAGCCCGCGGATTGTTGCGTCTTGATAGGGGATTTATCCCCCTTGAGTCAACAAAAACCATGAAAAAACAGGGAAAAACGATCAAAACACGATGCCGCCCACGCTGGCGGCAGACCTGTCGGTGCAAGCGTGGCCTTTACGGCCATTATTTTAACATAAGAACGAGAGTGGCGCGCAAAGCAAAAGGCCGCCCGCGGGGGGACGGCCTTTTACAAAGCATATCGGTTTTGTTTACGGCTGCGGCGGTTTGCGCAGGGCGGCGCCGTTGTCGTTGGTCTCCGACAGGAACTTGGCGCGGATGACCGTGATGGCCTGCTCCAGTGCCTGTGGGGCGCTCAGGACGGTGGTATCCAGCACATAGGCATCGGCGGCGGCCTTGGTCGGGGCGGCGGCGCGGGTCTGGTCACGCTCGTCGCGGCGTTTCAGATCGGCCAGTACTTGCGACTGGTTCAGGATCGCGCCTTTGTCGGCGCTGGTGATTTTCAGCTCTTCAAAGCGGCGGCGCGCGCGTTCTTCCACCGAAGCGGTCACAAAGAATTTGACGTCTGCCTGCGGGCAGATCACGGTGCCGATATCGCGGCCATCCAGCACAGCGCCGCCGACATTACCGGGCGGGTTTGCGGCAAAAGCGCGCTGGTAATCGAGCAGCGCTTGACGTACCTCGGGGATAACAGCGACTTTGGATGCTGCTTCGGCAACCTCAGGGGTGCGCAAGGCGGGGCTGGCCAGCAGCTCCGGCGTCAGGTTGCGGGTAATGATTTGCACGGCGGATTGCACATCCTGCCAGTTGTCGGGGTTGCCGCCGCTTTCCAGCGTGGCCATACCGACGGCACGGTACAGTGCGCCGGTATCCAGATAGGCATAGCCCAGACGCTCCGCCAGTTTGCGTGCCAGCGTGCCCTTGCCCGATGCGGCGGGGCCGTCCACGGCAATCACGATTTTCTTGTTGGCATCGTCCGCGCCTTTGGGTTGCGGGATGAAATCGGTCTTTCTGAAATTCGCCTGCATAAAAATCCCCTGTTCTTTTTAAGCGCCTGAAAATATTAATAGTTTATTAGTCTATATTAACATATCCTTAACGGCGCGACAAACGCACAGACGTCATACCACAAAAAGCCCTGCGATTTCAATATCGTTTTATGGAATGTGATTTCAAGAGCTTGCGGCGGGTTTTGTATCCACGCGGCGCAGCATCGATTCGGTGCAGTGAGCCATTTCTCAGGCTGTGCGGATATCCGCCCCCAGCGCGTTCATCAGGGTAGCGAAGGCGGGGAAGCTGGTGTTGATGGTATCGGCGTCATCGACGGCGATGGCCTGTGCGGCGGCCATGCCCAGCACCAGAAAGCTCATGGCGATGCGGTGGTCGAGATGCGTTTCGATGATGCAGCCGCCGGCAGGGGCGATGCCGCCTGCGCCGTCAACTTCCAGCGTGCTGTCGCCCATGCGCGCGGTGACGCCAGCGGCGGTAAGGCCGTGATAGATGGCGGCAAGGCGGTCACTTTCTTTGACGCGCAGCTCTTCCAGTCCCGACATATAGGTTGTGCCCGCAGC
The DNA here is from genome assembly GCA_030682495.1 of Alphaproteobacteria bacterium. Lineage (GTDB taxonomy): Bacteria > Pseudomonadota > Alphaproteobacteria > Micavibrionales > UBA2020 > UBA2020. The sequence goes on from JAUXOC010000101.1 coordinate 14,177, forward strand.
AAAGGCGGCGGCAACGCCGAGGATGGGGAATTCATCAATCATCGACGGCACGCGCGCTTCGGGCACAGTAACGCCTGTCAATTTGCTATGACGGACGCGGATATCGGCGACAGGCTCGCCTGATAATTCGCGTTCGTTTTCAAATGTAAAATCCGCGCCCATATCGCGCAGCGTCGCATAAAGGCCGGTGCGCAGAGGGTTGATGGAGACCTGCGGCAAAACAATATCGGAGCCCGGCACGATGAGCGCCGCCACAACCGCAAAAGCAGCGGAGCTGGGATCGGCGGGCACCATTACGGGCCTGCCGGTCAAAACAGGTTTGCCGCGCACGGTGATAACGTTCGCGCCGTTCTCGTTCGCGCGGCTTTGGATATCGGCGCCGAAAAACCGCAGCATGCGTTCGGAATGGTCGCGGGTGGGTTCGGGCTCAATCACGGTGCTTTCACCCGCGCAGGACAGGGCGGCCAGAATGATCGCCGATTTCACCTGCGCCGAAGCAACGGGCAGCGTATAGGAAATTTCGCGCAGGGTTTCGGCGCCTTCGACTGTCAGCGGCAGCTTGCCGCCGTCTGCGCTGGTGATTTTGACGCCCATTTCCTCAAGCGGCTTGCTCACACGCGCCATCGGGCGTTTGGACAGCGAGGCATCGCCCGTAAACGTCGCGCGCACGGGATAGCCGCCGACCAGCCCCATCAAAAGCCGTGTCGATGTGCCGCTATTGCCCAGATAAATCTCCCGCGCGGGGTTTTTCAGGCCAGCCACGCCCACGCCGGTCACATGCCAGACGCCGCCTGCCTGTGCGGGGCGGACGATCTGCGCGCCCATGGCTTCCAGTGCTTCGGCGGTATGGATGACGTCTTCGCCTTCCAAAAGGCCGGTGATTTCGGTGACGCCGTTTGCCAGCGCGCCAAACATCAGGGCGCGGTGCGAAATAGATTTATCACCGGGTGCGCGCGCGGTGCCG
>JAUXOC010000104.1 GCA_030682495.1 Alphaproteobacteria bacterium
AGAAAAACCGCCCCGAAGGGCGGTTTCATGGGAAACAATTTGTGATTATTCTGCGGCTGATCGCTTTAGGTCTTGTACGGCGATGTGGTCTCGACAGCAATGCTTTTACAGTTAAGTTGGTGATACCACGCATTTTTATTCGGATGATCGTCTGGAACGACTGGATACTCTCGGCTTAATTGGCAAAGCTGCGCGCTCACTTTTCCAAAGGGGGTGCTAGAAAAGACATAAAAATCGTTATCTAATGTACGTATGACTTGCAGGTTTGAATTGTTCTGCACCGCGATAGCGGCCTTTATTTCCGATGAAAATGACCAGTTATGCAGCATGAAAAGACTGGTAAAAAGCGCAAAAATTATAATATAAATGCGGTTATTAGCGTCTTTTTCTGTCTGTGTTGGCATCGGCATTATCCTTCTGCTGTTTGTCGTCGTCTTTGCTCAATCCATCGAGCATATGCGAGAACATCCTTTTTTGGCCATCCTCCAGGCCGCGAAATTTTCGCAGCAGGTCTTTTTCGCCTTCGTCTTTCGGCACGGCGGGGCCTTCGACCAGATCGAGGGGGTGACATTCCAGCCCGTCGGCCAGACGTTGCATCCATTCCCATGTCAATTTGCGTTTGCCGGCTTCCAGAAGGTTGATCTGCTGCGGCGTCGTGCCGACGCGCTCGGCCAGCTGGTCGAGCGTTAAACTCTGTGACGTCCTGATTTCTTTGATGAAATTGGCCATGTCATATTCTTCAACAAAATGTTGTAACTGTAAATTAACAATATGTTGATTTTTCTCTTGATTTGTTTTCATCGTTTTGTTGATAATCGCCGTATGAAACTGAAGACCTACATCATCGCCCATGGCATTAGCCTGTCAGAGATGGCGCGGCAGCTGGAAACATCGCCGCAGAATGTTCATTTGTGGGCCGAGAGCCGCCGCATTCCGCGCGAGGATATGATGCGCCGGATTTTCGAGCTGACGGCGGGAATGGTCGCGCCGAATGACTTTTACGATCTGCCGTCGCTTGACGGTGCAGAATGCCCGCCCCCCGCCGAGGACCGTTGCAGCGGTCCGGCGGCTGTTTGCGAGGGGGTAGCGGCATAATGGGTTTGCATCCGTATCCATCATCTTCTGTTTTCGATCTGACGCTGCGGTCTGTCAACCGCCCTGCGCCGTCTGTGCATTCATTTACGCACAGGGCAGGGAGGAACGATATGTCTAAAAAGGGCAGCGGATTGCAACGCGGCGGGACGCCGCAGGAACATCTTGGCGTCAGGGACGCTGTGGCGGCGCGCTGGGGCGCGTTTTTGCGCGGGCAGTATGGCACGCGCCACGCAACCAAGCGCATCATGCGCGATTTTAACGTTGAAACAAGAACGGCCAAAAGCTGGCTGACGGGGGACGTCACCCCGCAGCTGTCGAGCTTTATGGTCGCGGCCAGACTTTTCGGCATAACGGCAGTATTGGGTGTGCTGTTTCCGGAGACGGAAGAATTTGAAAAATCGACACTCCGCGATGACCTGTTCGCGCTGCGTTCGCAGCTCGACGCGTTGTCCGAAAAGCTCGACATGACAAAGCTGGGGGAGCTTGACCATGATGCTGCTAAAAAACCTGAAGAGAAAAATCTATCGCGCCGCCGCCCGCCTGATCGTTAGGCTGGCGATGGCGCTTTACCGTGCTGGCGCATGGCTGGCGGAGGCTGCCGATGCCTAAGCAGCGCGCGCCGAAAGCCAATACGCGCGCCGCGCGTCCTGCCCATTGCCGCCGCGAGGGTGAAACCCGCCCCGTGCGCCGCAGCTGTCTGAGCTGCGGCAATTCCTTTGCGTCCGAAGGCCCCCATAACCGCGTCTGCGCCGGCTGCAAAACCGGCAAGGTGTGGAAGTCGGGCGATGCGCGTGATTATTCCAGCGGCTTCGCCTCAATCCCCAAAAAAGGAGAAAACAAATATGCGTAAACTTATCGGCGGCAAATACGTGCCGGTCACTGATGCCCCCCAGAAGAAGGCCGTAGCGAAAGCGCCTGCGGCCACAGCAGGGCCGGCAGCGCAATCAGGTGCTGCGGGCAAGCCTGCCGCTGTCAAGGTTGATGTGTCGAAAGCGGCATTGACGTTGATGGCGCAGCAGCCGGCGGGGTTTGACTGGTCGGGCATGACCGGCAGCGGCGCAGGCGGGCAGGTGACTGTCGGCGACGTGCGCGCTTTTCTACAGGCAAAAAAATGACCGTCACCGTTGCCGACATATCCACGATGCTGTCGCAGCGCACGCACCAGCTGGTGCGTGAACTGCTGCCGCGCGGCGTGCGCGAGGGCAGCGAGTGGTGTGTCGGCAGCCTGGCGGGCGAGCCGGGGCGGTCGATGAAGATCCACCTGCAGGGCGGCAAGGCCGGCGTGTGGAAAGATTTTTCAAGCGGCGAGACGGGCGATGCGCTCGAGCTGGTCGCCGCTGTGCTTTTTCACGGCAACAAAACAGATGCGATCAAATGGTCGCGCAGCTGGCTCGGCCTCGACGGTCTTGATCCGGCACGGCTGGCGCAGCGCCGGCGCGAAGCGGAGCAGGCGGCGCGCCAGGCAGATGCCGATGCGATTTTGAAAGCAGACAAGATGCGCAAGATCGCGCAGGCGCTCTGGCTGGGGGCGCGCAGTGATATTCTCGATACGCCGGTGGCGTCTTATCTGGGCGGCCGCTGCATCGATATCAGGTTACTGCCGCGCGTGCCCGGGTCGCTGCGCTTTACCGATAAATGCTGGAATAAAGAGCTGAAGGCCGAAGTGCCCGCCATGGTGGCGCAGATTTCAAACGGTGCGGGCGAGCATATCGCCACGCACCGCACCTACATCGTGCGCGGCGATGATGGCGTCTGGCGCAAAGACAAACGCCTGAAGGATAGCAAGCTGTCGCTGGGGTCTTTCCGCGGCGGGTTTATCACGTTGAACCGCGGCGCATCGAACAAGCCGATCGCCAAAGCGCCCGCGGGCGACCGCGTGATTTTGTGCGAGGGGATCGAAGACGGACTGACGCTCGCGCTTGCCTGCCCCGAGCACCGCGTGCTGGCCGGCGTGTCGCTGGGCAATTTCATGAACATCGATCTGCCGCCGGCGATACAGGACATCACCATTGCCGCGGATAACGACGGCGAGAACGCGCAGGCGCAATCGGCGCTCGACAAAGCGATCTTGCGGTTTCAGGCGCAGGGGCGTCGTGTAGCCGTTGCGCGTTCGGAAGTAGGGAAAGATTTCAACGATCAACTTCAGGCGCGATCAGCGCCTGTCCTTTTTTCATTCTCTGGCGCGGGAGCGGTATCATGAATAACGAGCAGCTGCAGCCGATCCGCGCGGCAATCGAAACGGCAGAGGTTGCACCGGCCGCACCCGCGCCCGCACCCGCAGAGAAAAAACAAGCACCGCGCGCCAGTGCCGAAAAACCTGCGCGGCAGGATACGCCGATGCGCGAGCACGAGCACGACGGCACGTTTGAAGAGCTGCCCGAAGGCTGTCCGGTTGTGCCGCTGGGTATCAAGGAAAACGTTTGCTATTACCTCGACGCCAATCAGCAGCTGCGCGAGCTTAAGGACAAAGACCATGGCCGCCTGCAGCTTTTAAACCTGTTCGGTGCGCAGAGCAGCTGGCTCTATGACAGTTGGCCGCGCGTCGATGACAAAGGCAACATCAACGGCTGGCGTCCTGAAAAGGCGTCCGAGGCGCTGATGGGCACGGCGGCCGACATTGGCATCATCGATGTCACTGACCTGGTGCGCGGCCCGGGCGCATGGCGCGGCGATGATGACGAGCTGGTCATGCATTGCGGTGATGTGCTTTACCGCAGCAATTCGGATGCGACAGAAATGCCCGGCAAGATCGGCCGGCACATTTACCCCGCCGATGCCCCCAAGCCCCGACCCGCAAAGGTGCAGGACACCGGCACGGCGGCCGCGCTGCAGCTGCTCGATACCTTCAAGACGTGGAACTGGCGCAGGCCGGATGTTGATCCGTATCTGCTGCTCGGCTGGCTGGGCGCATCGATGATCGGCGGCGCGCTGAAATGGCGCCCGCTGATCTGGATCACCGGCGATGCCGCGACCGGCAAATCGACGCTGCACGACATTTTGACGCATGTGCAAGGCGCGGGCGGCATGATCTCGGCGTCCGATGCCTCGGCCGCCGGCCTTTGGCAAAAGGTCAAGCACGCATCACTGCCCGTGCAGCTGGACGAGCTGGAGAGCGAAGACGACAACCGCAAGAACGCGAACATCATCAAGCTGGCGCGCCATGCGGCCAGCGGCGGCAGCACGCTGCGCGGCGGTGCCGATCACAAGGGCGCGCAGTTTACGGTGCGCAATTGCTTCATGTTTTCGAGCATCCTGATCCCGCCGTTGCTGCCGCAGGATTTAAGCCGGATGGCCATCCTAGAGCTGGACGCATTGCCGCAGGGCGCTCTCGCCCCGAACCCGAACCCGAAGGAACTGGCAAAAATCGGCGCAGCTTTCCGGTCGCGCTTTTTGGCACGATGGGGCGACATGGGGCAGCGGCTGGATTTGTGGCGGGGCATGCTTGCCCAGGCGGGGCATGGGGGGCGCGGTGCCGACCTCTTTGGCACGCTGCTGACCTGCTATGACGTGCTCGCGCATGACGGGCTGCCGACCACCGACGAGCTGGATGAATGGAAGGCGCACATGCAGCGGTCAACGCTGGCCGAAACCGAAAGCGTGATGTCGGATGCAGAGAAATGCCTGCTGCACCTTGCATCATCGCATTGTGACGTTTACCGCGACGGTATGAAACGCACGGTCGGCAGCTGGATCGAACAGGCGGCCAATATGCACCCGAGCAATCCGGTCGAGGATGCGCAGAAGGTGCTGGCAGCCCATGGGCTGCGCGTGCAGGGCGATTACAAAGACGGCTTCCTGCTCGTCGCCAATGATCATCAAGGCCTGCGGGCGGTCTTTGCGGGCTCGCGCTGGGGCGATGGCGTCTGGCGGCAATCCATGCGGCGCATCGTGGGCGCTGCGGCCTCGACCAGCTCGACAAACTTCGGCGGCTCGGCCAGTCGATACACCAAAGTGCCGCTGTCCGCGCTTTTTGCCGACGATCAGAAGGGGGATGCGTAAATGTTTGTAATCCCTGCATTTGTCAATTCTCGCCCTGCAACGCACCGTTGCACCCTGTTGCATCCCCGTTGCACCCGTAAGCCATTGGCGCAAAAGCAAAAAAGGCAAGGTGCAACGGTGCAACGGTCAAAACAACATCCCTATATGTGTACGGGCGCGGGCGCGCGTATGGGCAAACAGGCGTTGCATGCGTTGCACCGTTGCACCTCTCTCTCTTTTTCTTTTTTTTCAAAGAGAAAAGATAAAAAAGAAGTGCAACAGCCCTGCAACGGTGGTGCAACGCTCGGATTTTTGAATAAAAAATTGGGGTTTTATTCATGAGCGGCCTTGATCCGGACAAGCGCGGGCTGAAAACCGCTGTCAGCGAGCTGATGGATGGCGCGGCGGCGGCGGCTGATGCGGCTGCGGACGATCAGCTCGACCTGCTGCCGCTGACGCGCATGGCTGCCGATCGGGGGATTGCGGTGGCGGGTGCGCCGCGCGGCGCGGGGCGGCCTGCGGGCGCGAAGAACCGCAGCACGCAAGAATGGCGCAAGTTTCTGCTGTCGCGGCACGCCAGCCCGCTGCAGGCCATGATGCAGACCTATTCGCTGCCGACCGACGAGCTGGCGCGGCTGCTGTCCTGCACCAAGGCCGAGGCCTTCAAGCTGCAGATGCAATGCGCCAAGGAATGCGCGCCGTATCTGCACCAGAAAATGCCGCTGGCCATCGACACGGGCGATCAGGGGCTGATCCAGCTGACCATCAACATGGGCCAGCACGCTGCGCCTATCGACGCCAAAACGGTCGAGGGCATGGCCGTCCAGGTGCTGAACATGGTCGATGATGAAAGCGAACAAAATCAGATGTTTAGCGCGGAGGAAATCGAAAACTCTAACGGTCTGACCTCTAACGAAACAGGCTATCCGGATGATAATGCTGATGATTTCGGGGGTGGCAATGACTGATCCAAGATCAGATGCTCTCGGCCTTCCGCCGCAGCTGGGGACGCGCTGCCGCCCCGCCCGCGCCGCGTGCCTGCCCGACAATCCCGCGCCCGCCCGCGCAATTTTCGCCGGCGGCCGCGCACCCTGTCCCCCCCCCGCCACCCCGCGACCGAGCGGGGGCATCGGTATTTATAAAAATCCGAAAAATCGCGCCCCCCTCCGTGCCGGCGAAGGCGAGAGCCTGCCGCGGGGCATGGGGCGCGAAAGTTTGTGGCCCGCGCTCGGGGTGCGGGGGGCGGGCGAAAAAATTTGTCAGCCGGGCTTCGGGTGCGGGAGCGGGCGGTCATGAGCATGCTGAATTTGAATTTCGAGCCGCCCGGGCCTGTCGGCGATGCTTTCATGCAAAGCATGAAGCCGGTGAACGCGATCATGGGGCCGGTGGGGTCGGCGAAAACGTCGTGCCTTGTGATGAAAACAATCAAGCTCGCGGCGCTGCAGCCGCGCAGCAAGCTGGACGGCGTGCGCTATAACAAGGCGCTTTTTGTGCGCGAGACGTTCCGCCAGCTGTACGGCACGACGATCCCCAGCTGGTGGAAATGGGTGCCGAAAAAACTGGGCAAATGGACGGGCGGGCTTAACCAGACGGGCTTTCACCATATCCGCTTTCAGCTGCCGGATCAGTCGATCGTGGATCTGCAGTCGGAGTTCGAGGCGCTGGGCGAGCAGAACGTCGAAGATCTTTTCAAGGGCAAGGAGTTCAACCTGCTGAACCTGAACGAAGGCGACACGCTGTCGCCGGAGGTTTTGGACAACGGCGTCATGCGTATCGCGCAGGGCCGCTATCCGGGCGAAATGCACGTCGATCCCGCGCTGTGCGTCAAGCAGGTGAACATCGACTATAACGCGCCCGATGTCGAAAATTATCTTTACAAGCTGAAGGAAGAAATCAGGCCGGAAAACTATGCTTTTTTCCGGCAGCCTGGCGGGCTGGAAGCGAATGCCGAAAACCGGCAGCGCGCCACGCGCGAAGGTTACGAGGCGATGCGCGCGCAGCTGCTGTCGCGCGGCCGCGATGATCTGGTGCGGCGGAACATTCACAACGAATACGGGTTTACCCGCGACGGCAAGCCGGTGTTTGAAGAATACCGCGACAGCTTTCACTGTGCCGGCGAAGAGCTGATGCCCGTGCGCGGCATCACGGTTTTTGTCGATTTCGACCAAGGGCTGCGGCCGGCGGCGATCCTGCGGCAAACAATGCCGAACGGCCAGCTGCGCGTGCTGGATGAGCTTTTCTCGGAAACGGGGTCGAAGGGTCTGGCCGCGGGGCTGAAAAAACTGACCGGCTCTGCCAAGTATTCCGGCATCCGCGTTGCCGGCGGCAAGTGCGACCCTGCCGGCGCATCGCCGAACGGCGACGATGAAGAAAGCTGGATCGACAAGATGAACCGCCTGATGGGCTGGCAAGGCCGCGACCGCATCACGGCGGCCGCGACCAACAGCATCGAGGTGCGGCTGGATGCCGTGCGGGTCAAGTTTAAAACCAGCGTCGATGACGGGCAGCCCGGCATTCTGATCAGTTCCAGCTGCACGGTGCTGCGCAAGGGTCTGGCCGCGCATTACAAGTTCAAGCGCAAAAAAGGATCGGACGAGCACGAAGACGTGCCCGTCAAAAAATTCCCGATTGCCGATGTGCAGGATGCGCTGCAGTACGGCGCGCTTGACGAGGGCGGGTATGAGGAAGCGGTCGGGCGTGCCCGGCGCGCGCGGCCTGCGACCGGCGGCGGCATGCGTGTGGCAAGGGTGAATGTGAAGGTATGAGCAAAGCAAACATCAAAGCATTGTCGATGCTGCAGCCGCGGACGGATGAAGACAGGCGCCTGCTGAACGATGCGGCTTGCCGCGCGCTGATCGAATACCAGATTTTGAATTATCCATCTTTCGCGCTGCCGTCGATCGCGGCGCCGGTGGTGGTCTGCGGCATCGCGCATGCGGCCGGCGTCGGCGAGGTCTGGATGGTGACAGGCAAGGGATTTGAAGAGCAATTCCGCACGGTGCTGCGGCAACAGCGCGCCGGCCTGCCGCAGCTGATACGGGTGCTGGATATTCACCGCCTGCACATGCTGGTCGATCCGGCGCGTGCCGGCGTGTGCCGTTATGCCGAGGCGGCGGGGTTTGAGTTCGAGGCGCGTCTGAAACGCATGGGCGCGCGGGGGCAAGATTTGGAAATGTACGTTTACAAGGGAGGAATGCCATGACCGGGATAGCATCACTTTTTGGCGGCGGGGGCGCGTCGGCACAACAGGCAAAACTGATGAAACAGCAGGAGGCGCAGCAAAAGCGCGCACGCCTGCGCGAAGATGAACGCGAGACGGAGCTGTCGCGGCAGGAAGCGGCGCAGCGCCGCGCCGTTGCAGCACGCCGCCGCGGCGGTGCATCACTGGCCTATGGCGGGCCGGTGGGGTCTTTGAAAACCACTTTGGGGGGCTAAAAGCCATGGAGCAAAAAGCAGCAACGGAAAAAGCGACATACAGCAGCGCCAGCGATATTTGCTGGCGCGGCGACGAGGCGCATTCGCGCCGGCAGCTCTGGCGGTCGATTTTGCAGGAAGCCTACGAAATGGCCTGCCCGTGGCGGAACCCCTACGCGGAAACATCGAACGGCGGGCCGGTGCCGATGTCAAACCTGTTTGACAGCACGGCGATCAATTCCACGTTTCGCACCGCCAACCGCCTGCTGACCGATCTGGTACCGCCCGATCAGTCATGGGTGGAAATCAAACCGGGGCCGGTGCTGTCGATGCGCCTGTCGACCGCACAGGCTGCCGAGCTGGAAAAGGTGCTATATCAGATCCAGCAGATCATCGTGATGGTTTTCAAATCGGAAAAATTTATCAACTCGATCTGGGAAGCCTTCCTCGACATGCTGGTGAGCGGGCTTGGTGCCATGCTGGTGCTGGAAAACCCGCACAGTGACACCGAGCCGCTGATTTTCATGGCGGCCAGTCAGGCGGAAATCTCGATCGAAGACGGGCCGGACGGATCGACATCGGGCATCTTCCGCCGCCCGAAGGTCAAGCCGCGCGATATCAAACGCATGTGGGCAAATGCCAAACTGAACGACGAGCTGCGCGAGCTGCTGAAGGATAGCAAAAAAGCAAACAAGCCTGTCGAGCTGCTGGAAGTGACCGAGCTGGATACTCAAAGCCAGAAATGGACATACCGCGTTTTCTACCGCAAAAAAGGCGATGATCCTTACGAGCTGGTGAAGCAGGTGCATGACACCTGCCCGTGGATTTTGTTTCCCTGGTCGAAGATCCCCGGCTGCGAATACGGCCCGGGGCCGGTGCTGTTGTCGCTGTCCGATATGCGCACAGCAAACAAGGTTGTCGAATTCCAGCTGAAGAACGCGGCCCTTGCCCTTGCCGGCATGTATCTGGTGCAGGATGACGGGGTCATCAACCCCGATAATATCCAGATCATCCCCGGCGGCATGATCCCCGTGAAATCGACGGGCGGCAGCATGGGGGCATCGATGTCGCCGCTGCCGGTCGGGCGTGAATTTGATCTGAGCCAGTTTATTCTTGCCGATCTGCGCAGCGGTATCCGGCAGGCGCTTTCCGACCAGTCTTTGCCGCCTGCCGACGGCACGCGGCGCAGCGCGACGGAAATCATCGAGCGCATGCGCATGCTGACGCAGGACTTCGGCGGGGCTGTCGGGCGGTTGACATCGGCGCTGGTCGCGCTGGTGCGCCGCGTGGCCGATGTGCTGGGGCGTCGCGGCATGATCCCGAAAGTCAAGATCGACAATTTCGCGCTGCGCGTGCAGATCAATTCCCCGCTGGCGCAAGCGCAGCAGCTGCAGCAGGTCGAAAAAGTCGTCCGCTGGATCGAGGTCTGCCGCGCAATCGGCGGGCCGCAGCTGACGGAGCTGGTCGCCAAGCTGGAAGATATTCTGGTCTGGATCGGCGGGCAGATCGGCGTGCCGAATAACCTGATCCGCGATGCGACAGAACGCACCGCCGAGCGCGAAAGACTGGAGAAAATTGCCGCCATGCAAGCCGCTGCAGGCATGGGCGGCGGACAAAAGGCCGAAGGCATGGCGCTGCAGGCCGCATAACGAAACCAAAACCGCAAAACCGCAAAGGAGAAAACGACCATGGACATACTTGGAAAGATCGCCGGCAATGGCTTTTTGCCGCACGTGCCGGCATCGCTTGAAGACCTGCTGGCCGGCAGCACGATGAAAGAGGGGTTTGCAGCCCTGAACAATACCGAAGCCGGAAAATTTATGGCGCAGGCTGCCGAGCGCCCCGGTGACGCACTGAAGCGCAGCTATGCGCGGCTGTTCAATGGCAACGGCAGCCCGCACGATGCCGAGGCTGTGCTGCAGGATTTGCTCGACCAGAGCCTGCGCCGCGGCATGTTTATGATGACGCCTAACACGACGATGGATCAGCATATGCCGTTTTATCTGGAGCGGCACGGCCAGAACAGTTTCATGATTTATCTGGCCAAGATGATCGAGTCCGGCCGCAGCCTGCCCGCGCCGGATGCGAAAAAAAGCCGCGCAAAAAAACAGAAATAATCCGCAAACCTGAACAGGAGAAAAGACCATGACCGACACAGCGCAACAACCGACCGACGACAAAACCCCAGCTGCAGGTGCCGCCGCGGCCGCAGGTGCAGCGGGAAGCCCGCCCCCGGCGGATAACACCCCGCCCGCCAGTGATGCCGGCACCGCGCCGCAGGCCTATCGCCCCGAGGGCCTGCCCGACCATTTTGCCGGTAAAGACGACCGCGAAACGATCGACAAGCTGCACAAGGCTGTCGATGGCTTTCGTAAGGAACAAGGCAAGAAAGGCGTGCCCGAAACGCCGGACGGCTACGAGCTGGCGCTGCCCGACGACATCAAGCAAAAAGTGCTGCGCCCCGGCGAGGACGGCAAGGATGCGCTTTTTGAAA
>JAUXOC010000107.1 GCA_030682495.1 Alphaproteobacteria bacterium
GGTTGATATCGTTTTGAAATTCGTCCACCTCGGCGCAATAGGTGCCGGCGCAGACATAGATCATCGCCTGCAACTGTTCCATGGCGCGCGACAAATCGCCTTCTTCCAGCCACAGGTTGCCCATATATTTATTCGCGCCCAGATGCCGCGGGTTGAAGCCGAGCGCAAGGCGGTAACTTTCGCGCGCCTTTTTGGCATCGCCGAGCTTTTGAAAGGCATAGCCGCGATAGGTATAGGCATCTGCGTTTTGCGGATGGCGCTGCAAAACACCGCCCAGCACATCAATCGCCTGCGTGTATTTTCCGGTCGCCAGATAATATTCGGCAGTGATCAGGCCGGAATCTTCGCGGAAGGGCACATCCTCCGCCTTTGCCACATCATCGGCGGCGTAAAGCGGCGCGGCGGTCAAGACGGCGGGCGCGGCAAGCGCGAAAACAATCAGGGCAGCAAAAAGGCGCATGGCGGCGGATCCGTTCTTGTTTCTGTTCGGGCGTTTGGCTCAGGCATCGACAGAGGCTTCGATGCGGAAATCTTCGATCAGGCCGTCGTATTCTGCGGGCTCGGCATGCACCTTGTCAACTCGGGCCATCATCGGGCCGTGGCGGCAGGCGCGGATCAAATCTTCGACCTGCCGCGGGTCGCCATAGAGCAGCGCCTCCACCGTGCCGTCGCTGCGGTTGCGCGCCCAGCCGCTCACGCCGCGGTCCAGCGCCTCGCCCTGCAGCCAGCGTCGGTAATTGACGCCCTGTACGAAACCCTGCACCACCATACGCATCGCCAGTTTGGGAATGCCGGCGGGCAGATCCGGCGGTGGCGGTTCGGGTATTTGTGTCGTGGACATGGCACAATCCTCCCTCAAGAGAGAACGGACGAAAGCGGCTTGCCGTTCCCCGTTTAAAAAACCTTTGTTTTACGGTCTTCTACTGTGCCGCCAAAATCAGGCAGTTGTCTTTCAATATCCGGCAGGCCTGCGTTGCCTGATCCCGGCTGAGTCCGGACAGCCGCGCGCGGTAGATAACGCCGCGGCTGGTCATGAGCGGGGCGATGATATACTGGCTATGCCCCGAAATCGTCTTTGGCAATTTGTCGCGCACACCGCGCAGCGCGGCCAGCCCCGCATCATGCGTTGAAAACGCGCCGACCTGCACCGACCAGACATCGGCGCCCAGCGTCTGGCGCACAGGCCCGCTGCCCGTGGCGGGGGCGATGTTGTGAATGATGCGCGGTCCTTTGGCGGCAAGGTCGCCCTTGATGAACAAACCATCGCTGCCGTTGCCGTCGCGGTCACCCTGCTGTACGCCGACCAGGCCGGTATTGGTGTCATCGTCATCATCGCTGCGCATTTCGGGGTTCATGGCGACTTTGGTGCCGGCCAGCGCGCGGTCAACGGCGGTCACTGCGGCAACCGTGCCGGGCTTGCGCGTGGGCAGGCGCACCGCAGCCATCTGCGTTTGTTCGGTGATGCGGCGCGCAACCTGCGGCGTACCAAGGCGCGCAAAGCCTGTATCCAGAAGTTCGGCCATATGTTCGTTGCGCGATGCTGCGGTGCGCCCGCCGAAAACGACGCCGATCAAACGGCGGCCATCGCGCACGGCGGAAGCGGCAAGATTGAATCCCGATGCGGCGATGTAGCCGGTCTTGATGCCGTCCATGCCTTCATAGCTTTCGAGCAGGCGGTTGTGGTTGCGATAGGTCGTGCCCGCATAGACGAAACGGTTGGTGCTGAAATAGCGGTATTCATTGGGGAAGTCGCGCATCAGCGCGCGCGACAGCACCGCCATGTCGCGCGCGGTGCTGATTTGCAGCGGGTCGTGCAGACCGTGCGGATTGACGAAATGGCTATTGCGCATGCCCAGCTGTTTCGCTTTCGCGGTCATCAGCCGTGCAAAACGGTGTTCGCTGCCCGCGATGCCTTCGGCGATCACAACCGAAATATCATTGGCCGAGCGGGTGACGAGGGAATAGATCGCATCTTCGACGCGGATCGTATCGCCCGGCTCCAGCCCGATTTTGGACGGCGGCTGCATGGCGGCGTGGCTGGAGACGCTGAGGCGCTGGGTTTTGCGCAGGCTGCCCTGCTGGATTGCTTCGAAGGTCAGATAGAGCGTCATCATTTTTGTCAGAGACGCCGGGTGCAGGATTTTGTCGGGGTTGCGTTCGCTAATCACAACGCCGGTCGCCGCATCAATCACGATGGACGCGTATTTTTCGTTGGGCTGGTTTCTTTGCTGTTTTTTGCCGGCAGCCGCTGCATCGCCAACGGCAAGTGCGGTCAGCAACATCACGGCGCACAGCAGGCACAAAAGCCGTTTCACACTCGCATATCCCGTTTTTGGCACAATAAACCCCTTGGCAAAATGCGATTTCCGGCGCATTTGCCCCCTCTCAATATGGTATGCCGCTTTGGCGGGTTTGTCCAGACGGCCACAGGCAAAAAACGCCGGAATATCCGGATATTTCCGTGTGTTGCACAGTTTTGCGGGTGGTCAGATCTCGCGGCCGCGGGGAAAAGACGTCCGCTGTGCGTAAAGCGGCTGCTTTTCCGGCCCCGGCAGATCTTTTTCCGGCAAGGGCGCAGGGCCGAGCGTGGGGCGTATTGTACTGCCTTCATGCGCACGGTGCAGGCTGAAGGAGGCGAGGGTATAACTTGCGCTCAGGCTGCCGGTTTGCCGGGCGGGCTGCGGCGCAAAAAAGCCGATACCGTTCGTGACGGGTGCTTTCGCCTGTCCTTCGGATTGAAAGCCGGGTGCGGTTTCTTCCGGATCTTCGCTGTCATCGGGCGGCAGCGTATCGTTGGCCGGCAGCGGCGGTTTGGGCTGGCTGCCCAGCACGGCAAAGCCGTAATCCAGCAGCACAGTCATGTCGGCCTTGCGCTGCGTGGGGTTATCGGCGCCGAAAACAACGGCGATAATGCGCTGGCCGTCACGCTCTGCCGATGCGGCAAGGTTAAAGCCGGATGTGCGGATATAGCCCGTTTTAAGGCCATCCACACCGTCATAGCTGCCGAGCAGATTGTTATAGTTGCGGTAATTGGTGCCGTTATAGCGGAAGGTGCGGGTGCTGAAGAAATGATAATATTCGGGGTATTCGGCAATCACTGCGGCAGAGAGTTTCGCCATGTCGGAAACGGTTGAATATTGCTGGGTATGCGGCAGGCCGTTCGGGTTCATGAAATGGCTGTCGTTCATGCCGATCTTCGTGGCGGCGGCGTTCATTTTATCGGCAAAGCCCTCGAGACTGCCGCCGATGGCTTCGGCCAGCACCACGGCGGCGTCATTGGCGGAATGCACCAGCATGCCTTTCAGCGCGTCTTCAACGGTGATTTTGCGGATGACCTGTTGGTTTTCGGTGCGTTTCTTGCCGGTTTTCTTGTCCGTGATGGTGACGGGGCGGATCATCGCCAGATTGGTGCGCTCCTGCGTGGCGGCACGGCGTGAGACTGTCAGCTCCTGATCGAGCGTCAGCGTACCGGCGCGCAGCGCCTCAAAGGTCAGATAGGCGGTCATGACTTTGGTGGTCGATGCGGGGCGCAACTGCTGGTCGCCATCGCGCGCGTAAAGTGTATTGCCGGTCTGGGCATCGATAACGATAGACGCATAACGGTCAGCACGCGCCGGCTCCGGCGGTTTTTCCTGTGCCATGGCGGCGGGAATGGCCGCAGCCTGAAACGCCACACAAAGGGCGAAATGTTTGAATAAAGAAGCCTTTTTCAAAACGGGCGTCTCCGTTTCTGCTGTTTGTTGTGCAAAAGAAGGGGTTTGTCGCGGCGTGCATCGCACAGGCGAGAACAAGTTCCGCGCGTTTGTTGAAATTATGGCAACAAGAGATTCGTGTAAAGCACGAATTTGCCCCTAAGGCCTTTTTTTTGCAGGGTTATTTTGCGGTGCAGCATTGGAACCCTCAAGAACATGGAGGCCCTCGAGGATGACAAACTGTGCAGACATGTCTATCTTGTTAAAAGAGTGTTCGCGGGCAATCTGAGGTTATGTGAATGACTGCGTATAAGGACATCAAGATGACAGCACCGTCCGACGTAAGCGTTTCGTCGGCTCCGCCCGACGTGACAGTTTCGTCTGCGCCGCCCGACGATGAGCGCGATGGTGCGCGGCCGGGCGTGGGGCTTTTGACGCGGACGCGGCTGAAGCCGAAGAAGCCCGCGATGTTCCGTGTGCTGCTGCTCAATGACGATTTCACGCCGATGGATTTCGTTGTGCATGTGCTCGAGAAATTCTTTGCCAAAAACCGTCAGGAAGCGACCGAGATCATGCTGCACGTCCACCGCCGCGGCGTGGGCATCTGCGGCGTCTATACGCATGAGGTTGCGGAAACCAAGGTGAACCTTGTCATGGACTACGCGCGCAAAAACGAACACCCGCTGCAATGTACGATGGAAAAGGAATAGCGCGCAGGGCGTGCTGGAAAAAGAATAATCAGGGTCGATAGGGGAAGATAATATGCTGTCACGAAATCTGGAACAAACGCTGCACCGCGCGCTGGCCTATGCCAATGCGCGGCATCATGAATTCGCCACGCTGGAACATTTATTACTGGCGCTGACCGAAGATCAGGATGCGGTGGCTGTCATGCGCGCCTGCGGGGTGGATCTGGATTTGCTGCGGCAGGAATTATCGCATTACATCGATACCGAAATGCAAAATCTGGTGCATCCGGCGGCGGAGGAATCCAAGCCGACCTCCAGCTTCCAGCGGGTTTTGCAGCGTGCCGCCATTCATGTGCAGTCATCGGGGCGCGAAGAAGTCACCGGCGCCAACGTGCTGGTCGCGCTGTTTTCGGAGCGCGAGAGCAATGCCGTGTTTTTCCTGCAGGAACAGGAAATGACGCGGTTTGACGCGGTCAATTATATTTCACACGGTATCGCCAAAGTGGCCGGTCATAGCGAAGAGCGCGCCGTGCATGGCGCCGGCGAAGAGGCCGGCGAAGACGCACCGCTCAAAAAAGGCAAAGACGCGCTGGATGCCTATTGCGTCAACCTCAACGACAAAGCCGCCAAGGGCAAGATCGACCCCTTGATCGGGCGTGAGAGCGAAGTCGAGCGCACCATTCAGGTGCTGTGCCGCCGCAGCAAGAACAACCCGCTTTATGTGGGCGACCCCGGTGTGGGCAAAACGGCGATTGCCGAAGGCCTCGCCCGCCGCATCATCGAAGGCGACGTGCCGGATGTACTGAAAGGCGCGGTGATCTACGCGCTCGATATGGGCGCGCTTTTGGCCGGTACACGCTACCGCGGCGATTTTGAAGAACGCATCAAGGCGGTTTTGACCGAGCTGCAATCGATTGACGACGCGGTTTTGTTTATCGATGAAATCCATACCGTGATCGGCGCGGGCGCGACGTCGGGCGGGGCGATGGATGCGTCGAATTTGCTGAAGCCGTCTTTGTCAAACGGTACGCTGCGTTGCATCGGTTCGACAACCTATAAAGAATACCGCAACCATTTTGAAAAAGACCGCGCCCTTGTGCGCCGCTTCCAGAAAATCGATGTGCTGGAGCCGTCGATTGAAGATGCGGTGAAAATCCTCAAGGGTCTCAAGCCCTATTACGAAGAACATCATAAAGTCACCTATGCCGAAGACGCCATCCGCGGTGCGGTCGAGCTATCGGCGCGCTATATCGGCGACCGCAAACTGCCCGACAAGGCGATTGATGTGATCGACGAAGCCGGCGCGGCGCAAATGCTGCTGCCCGAAGACAAACGCAAAAAAATTATCACGCTGAAAGATGTCGAAGCGACGGTATCGAAAATCGCGCGCATCCCGCCCAAGACGGTCACCAAAGACGACCGCGAAGTGCTGGCGAATCTGGAGCGTGACCTGAAAACGCTCGTCTTCGGCCAAAATATGGCGATTGAAGCCCTCTCTGCCGCGATCAAACTGAGCCGCGCGGGTCTGCGCGACCCCGAAAAGCCGATTGGCTGCTATCTGTTTTCCGGCCCCACGGGCGTGGGTAAAACCGAAGTGTCCAAACAACTGGCAAAGACGCTGGGGCTGGAGCTTTTGCGTTTTGACATGTCCGAATATATGGAGCGTCACAGCATCGCGCGTCTGATCGGCGCGCCGCCCGGCTATGTCGGGTTTGACCAAGGTGGCATGCTGACCGACAAGGTTGACCAGCATCCGCATGCCGTGCTGCTGCTCGATGAAATCGAAAAAGCGCATCCGGATATTTATAATATTCTCTTGCAGGTCATGGACTACGGCAAGCTGACCGACAACAACGGCAAAACCATCGACTTCCGCAACGTCATTCTTATCATGACGACCAATGCCGGCGCGGCCGATATGGCGAAGCACGGCATGGGTTTTGGCCGCGAGATGCGTATCGGTGATGACGAAGAAGCCATCAACCGTGCTTTCAGCCCTGAATTCAGAAACCGCCTCGATGCGGTGATTTCCTTCGCCCCGCTGGCGCCGGAAACCATCGGCCGCGTGGTTGAAAAATTCATCATGCAACTGGAAGCCCAGCTGGGCGACCGCGGCGTGACGATCACGCTCAGCGATAATGCACGGCAATGGCTGGGCAAAAAAGGCTATGACCCTGCTATGGGCGCGCGGCCGCTCGCCCGCGTTATTCAGGAATACGTCAAGAAACCGCTGGCCGAAGAGCTTTTGTTCGGCAAGCTGGTCAAAGGCGGCGCGGTCGAAATCGACGAAAAAGACGACAAGCTCGTCTTCGGCTACCCGCCCGCCAAAGGCGGCAAAGCGCCGAAAAAAGAAGAGCCGGAACATGAACATGCCCAGTAACGGATAAAAGAAACAATGCCAGTCAGCGAACAGGGCCATATTCTGGTGGTCGAAAACAACGACATCACGCGTAAGCTGATTGTCGGTATTCTCAACAACAAAGGCTATGAAACCTACGAAGCCAAATCGGGCGACGAGGCGACGGCTTTTCTCGCCAAGCATTTGCAGCTTTTGGTGCTGGATGTAGAGAATGACAATATCGACAACATCGGCCTTTTGCACAAACTCAGGATGAGCTTTAGCCGCCTGCCGGTGATTGCCCTGACGGACGAGGAAGATCACGATGCCGTCAAGACGCGCATCGGCGTCGATCAGGTATCGGTCATGAAAAAACCTGTCATGCCCGACAAGCTTTTGAAAAATATTCAGAGCTATCTGTTGCCCGGCATTGCCGAGAAGATCGTCACCGAAACCGTGCCTGCGTCAAAACCGCTCGCTCCCGATATGCGTGACCCGCAGGCCAAGGCCGACCGCGAGGCCTTTATGCGCCGTGCCATCGATCTTAGTCAGGAAAAGATGGATGCGAATTGCGGCGGACCTTTCGGCGCGGTGATCGTGCAGGGCGGCAAGATCATTGCCGAGGGCTGGAATCAGGTGACATCATCCAACGACCCGACGGCGCATGCCGAAATGGTCGCCATCCGCGAAGCCTGCAAAGTGATCGGTGATTTCAGCCTGTCGGGCTGCGAGGTTTATACCAGTTGCGAGCCGTGCCCGATGTGTCTGGCCGCACTGTACTGGGCGCGCGTAGACCGCATTTATTTCGGCAATACACGCGAAGATGCAGCGCGCATCGGCTTTGACGATGATTTTATCTATAGCGAATTCAAAGTCACCGAAGACAAGCGCAGCCTGCCCAGCAAAATGTTTCTGCGCGACGAAGCCAAGATCGTCTTTGACAACTGGACAAAAAAATCCGACAAGACGCCGTATTGATTTTTTGCCCGCCCGCTTTTTAAAAAGTTTTTTGGAGTATCCTGCCTATGAAATACGAAATCACATCCGACGTTGCCTTCCCCCTGATCCGCTTTGAACTTCAGGAGGGGGAAAAGATCAAAGCCGAAAGCGGCGCCATGGTCGCCATGTCCGAAGGGATGGAGCTGACCGGCAAGATGGACGGCGGTTTCCTGCGCGGGGTTGCGCGAAAATTTTCGGGCGAAAGCTTTTTTATGCAGCAGATCGAAGCCGTACACGGCAACGGCTGGGCACTTTTGGCGGCGGCGACACCGGGCGGCATCGCCACGGTCGATGTCAGCGGCGGAAGCGAACTTCT
Organism: Alphaproteobacteria bacterium; assembly: GCA_030682495.1. Classification (GTDB taxonomy): domain Bacteria; phylum Pseudomonadota; class Alphaproteobacteria; order Micavibrionales; family UBA2020; genus UBA2020. Next base: position 8,035 of record JAUXOC010000107.1, read on the forward strand.
GGTGCAAAAAGACGGCTATCTGGCGGCCACGCCCGATGTGCAGGTCTCGACCAAAATGCAAAGCCTCAGCAAAGGTCTTTTCAGCGGCGAAGGGTTTTTTGTCGTCAAGGTCTTTGGCGAGGGCACGGTCTTTCTGTCCACTTACGGGTCGATCTATTCCATTAATATCGCCGAGGGCGAGACGGTGCTGATCGACAACGGGCATCTGGTCGCCTGGGATGCCTCGATGAAATATGAAATCACCAAAGGCGCGAAAACCTGGTTTTCGTCGATGACCTCGGGCGAAGGCTTTGCCTGCCGTTTCCGCGGACCGGGGCGTGTGCTGATCCAGACGCGTAACCCGCAGCAGCTGGCCGGCTGGCTCTTCCCCTTCCTGCCGATTCCGAAAACTGCCGCGCGTTAATTTGTTAGCGCACGGCGCGGTTGTTTGACAAACCGCTATGCGGTTGTTTGACATAGCGACGGTTTTGGCAAGTATTTGAAATGTTAACCATTTCTGCGCTAGGATAGGGACAGGCCGCTCTGGTCTTCGTCTTCCTTTTGTCTTTTTCGCCCGATGGGGGATTTTCATGCGTTCTTCCTGCCTTTTGATGACCCGCGCCGCTGTGTTGTCTCTTTTTCTGCTCGCGCCAAATCTTGCCGCGGCGCAGACGCAACAGCCGCAGCGTGGTGCGCAAGTCGCGCAGGCCGCGCCCGGTACCGCAACGACCAGTGCTCTGCCGGAGCGGATCCAGCGCCCCATGCGCGCGGTCGATCCGGTGACGCTGCGGGCGGAAGGTCTGTCGATCCGTCTGTGGGGTATCCGCCCCGCAACCTCCGGCGATACGCCGCTGGAGCTGCGCGCGATGGAGTTGATGGATACGCTTATTCAGGAAGGTCAGGTTAACTGCAAACTCGAAGGCGGTGTGATCCCCGAACTGATCGGCCGCTGCGTGGTGCAGAGCAATCAGGATCTGGCGCTGGAGCTGCTCGGCAATGGCTATGCCATCGTTGACCGCCGCCAGACCTACAATACGGTTTTTGCCACCAACTACGAAAAAGCGCAAGAACAGGCGCGCGCGATGAAAAAAGGCGTCTGGGCGCTGATCGACCGTCAGGCCGTGACCCTGCCCAAATGGCTGCAATCCGACGTGCTGGCGCCGCTGGTGATTTTTGGCGGCATGCTGCTGGGCTTTGGTTTCAACGCGCTGTTGATGCTGCGCTTTATGGGGCGCGTGTCGCAAAGCCAGACCAGCGAAAACCGCCAGAGCGAGCGCAAAGAAGCGCTTTTGCAATCGCGCGAACGCCAAGTACTGGTCACGACGCTGGAAGGCGAGCTGGCCGAGAACAAGAACAAGATCGAGGCCTTCCTCGTCATCTACGGCGATCTGCTCAAAAGCCTCAGCGACCCGATGCAGCCGCCCAAATACCAGCAGGTCGGCGACATCGTGCAAAAACATCCCAGCTTCAGCAAAACGGTTTTCGAGGCGAATGTGAGCAAGCTCTCGCTGCTCGACATCAAACTGGCGGGGCATCTGTCCAAGCTTTATTCGGCCATGCCGAAAGAGCAGGAATATATCAACCTCGACCAGAACGTGCCGCTTGATACCGCCATCAAACTGGTTGAAAAAGTGCTGCAGGATTCGCAAGACCTGCTCGCGCCGATCAATCAGGTGATCCACGAGCTGCAGGAAGCCGCAAAACAGTAAAACGCCGCCAGATAAAGCCGACAAAAAAACGGGACAAGGTTTGAAACCTGTCCCGTTTTTTCGTCTGTGTGTATGCCGCGAAGAACGTTGCGGTGATTAAGCGCGGATGCGCGGTGTACCGTCGGCATTGTCGCCGCCGCCTGTGGCGGGGGACTGCGCCTGCGTTTGTGCTGCCGTGCCGCCGCCCTGACGCGTGATAAATTCCATCAGGTCAACCAGATCGATGAAATGATCGGCCTGACGGCGCAATTCGTCGGCGACCATCGGCGGCTGTGTGCGTATGGTCGAGACGACCGTGATGCGCGCGCCTTTGCGCTGCACCGATTCCAGTAGACGGCGGAAATCGCCATCGCCCGAGAACAGCACGATATGATCGACGTGGTCGGCCAGTTCGATCATGTCGATGGCCAGTTCGATGTCCATATTGCCTTTGATCTTGCGGCGGCCGGTATGGTCGGTGAATTCCTTGGCAGGTTTCGTGACCATGCTATAGCCGTTATAATCCAGCCAGTCGATCAGCGGGCGAATGGGGGAATATTCCTGATCTTCCACCAGCGCGGTGTAGTAAAACGCGCGGACAAGGCGGCTCTGGCCGGAAATCCAGCTCAAAAGGCGCTTGTAGTCGATATCAAATTCAAGGCTTTTGGCGGCGGCGTAAAGATTCGCCCCATCGATAAATACGGCGAGTTTCTCTTCGGGATAGAAGAAACTGGCGCCGGCAAATTCAGAATTTTTATTATTTTTCAAGATGTTAACCTCGGCTTCTGTGAAACATGCCCCCAGCCCTTGATCGGAAGGGGCGTTTTTGTTATTTGTGTTCTTGGTGCTGATCTGTGTTTCGTAAATGATTTCGGCAAAACCCACGCCGGCCATTATCAGATCAGGCACTCTCTATAATCCGGGATATTTGACGATGTCAAGTATTCTTATCAAAAATAAAAACATTCTTTATCGAAAACATGATTTAAGGCGCGCGGCGGCAAAAACAAGCCATAGGCATGAATTTTTGTTGCAAAGCAGGGGCGCGGGTTTTATAAAAAATGCCTGTCTCGCAGACTCGGGCGATAAATCCGATGTGCGAAACCCAGAGCTCTGGCGCGGCCAGCGCCTGCGTGACGATTTTGACATTGAAAAGGTGATCCCCCCATGGCTCGTGTAACGGTCGAAGACTGCGTTCTGAAAGTACCCAACAGGTTCGAACTGGTGCTGCTCGCCTCCCAGCGCGCGCGTGAAATCGGCTCGGGCTCTCCGCTCGGTGTTGATCGCGACAACGATAAAAACCCCGTGGTGTCGCTACGCGAAATCGCCGATACCGACCTGTCGCTGGACGGTCTGCGTGACTCTCTGGTCAAAAACCACCAGAAAGTCATCGAAGTTGAAGACGAAGGCGAAGATATCATCGACGTCATGGAAGGCGAAAGCGACTGGGCACAAGTGGCCGGTCAGGCAGCCGAAGGCGAACTGGAAGGCGCGGGCATGGGCGAAGACCTCGGCGATGACGCTGCCGAAGCCGACGATGCGGATGACGCCGATACCGCCGTAGAGGGCGAAGACGATCTGGTGCCGGTCGCAGGCGAAGATTTCGCCGCCGATGAAAGCTTCGACGACGACAAAATCTAACCCAGCCGGACACGGGCGGTTTTTACCCCCAAATCCCTTACAAATTCGAAAAAAGCCGCCTATACTTAAATGCTGGGCGGCTTTTTTTATGCCGTTCAGATAATAAAAAAGAAACGGCTCAGGGTGGCGGATGCTCCGGCAATACGAACTGATCGAAATCATCAAGACTTATGATCCGGATATGAACGAGGATCTGGTCAACCGCGCCTATGTTTATGCCATGAAGGCGCATGGGGCGCAGACGCGCGCCTCGGGCGATCCGTATTTTTCGCACCCGCTCGAAGTCGCGGGCATCCTGACCGAAATGAAGCTGGATACGGCGTCGATCTGCACTGCGCTTTTGCATGATACGGTCGAAGATACCGGCGCGACGCTGGAAGAAATCGAAAAGCTTTTCGGCAAGGAAATCTGCCGCCTTGTCGATGGCGTCACAAAACTGTCGAAAATCGAATTTCAGAGCGCGCAGGAAAAACAGGCAGAGAACTTCCGCAAGCTGGTGCTGGCGATGTCCGAAGACATTCGGGTGCTGCTCGTCAAGCTGGCCGATCGTCTGCACAATATGCGCACGCTGCACCATATCCCCAAGCCGGAAAAGCGCCGCCGTATCGGCCTTGAAACGCTGGAGATCTATGCGCCGCTGGCCGAACGTATCGGCATTCATAAAATCAAAGAGGAGCTGGAGGATATTTCCTTCGAAGCCCTCAACCCCGAAGCGCGCGAGAGTATTTCCGCGCGTCTGAATTATCTGCGCGACGAAGGGGGCGACGTTGTTGTCTCCCGCATCATCACGGAGCTAGTTAGCAAACTGAAAGAAGCGGGGCTGGACGCCAACGTCTATGGCCGTGAAAAAACCAAATATTCGATCTGGAAGAAGATGCAGCGCAAGAACATTTCGTTCGAGCAGCTGTCCGATATCATGGCGTTTCGCATCATGGTGCCCAGCGTTGCTGAATGCTATCACGCGCTCGGCGTTATCCACGGGCTTTATCCGACTGTGCCGGGACGGTTCAAAGATTATATTTCGCTGCCCAAGCCCAACGGCTACCGCTCGCTCCATACCACCGTCATCGGGCCGGAAAACCATCGTATCGAAGTGCAAATCCGCACGCCGGAAATGCACGAAGAGGCCGAGCTGGGCGTGGCTGCGCATTGGTCGTATAAAAAAGGCGATGCCGCCAAAAATACCGAAGGCCGTCAATACCGCTGGCTGCGCGAGTTGATGGATATCGTGGAGCATGCGCAGCGCCCCGAGGAATTTCTCGAAAACACCAAGCTGGAGCTGTATCAGGATCAGGTTTTCTGCTTCACACCGAACGGTGACCTGATTAACCTGCCGCGCGGCGCAACGCCGGTCGACTTTGCCTATGCGCTGCACTCGGAACTCGGCGACAAGACGGTGGGGGCCAAGGTCAACGGACGCATCGTGCCGCTCAGCACAAAACTCGGCAACGGCGACCAGATCGAAATCACAACCTCCAAAAGCCAGACGCCCAGTCCCAACTGGGAACGTTTTGTCGTCACCGGCAAGGCCAAAGCGCGCATCCGCCGTTTTATCCGCCTGCAACAGCGCGAACAGTATATGAGCCTTGGCAAGGCGATGCTGCAAAAAGTGCTGAAGCAGGAAGGTTTTGAATTTAATGAACGCCATTTCAACCATGACGTTTACCGCCATTTTAAAACCGAGAATATCGAAGACCTCTTGACCGGTATCGGCTCCGGCCATATCGCCAGCCGCGAGGTTTTCTATGCCATCCACCCTGAGCAGCGGCCCAAAGAAGCGCCGCCGTCACTGCAAAATTTCGTGTCCCCCGCGCCGGAAAAGAAAACGCATCAAAAAGGCAAATCCGCGCCGATGCCGATCAAGGGGCTGATCCCCGGCATGGCGCTGCATTTCGCGCGCTGCTGTCACCCGCTGCCGGGCGACCGTATCGTTGGCATCGTCACGACCGGCAAGGGCGTGACCATCCACACGATTGACTGCGACACGCTGGAGAGCTTTGCCGACACGCCCGAACGCTGGCTGGATGTATCGTGGGAAGACGGTGAGGACAGCCCCGAAAGCCATGTCGGGCGTCTGCTGATTACCATCGCCAATACGCCGGGCGCGCTGGGCACATTGTCGACGGTTATCGGCAAAAATCAGGGCAATATCACAAACCTGAAAATCATGAACCGCTCGCTTGATTTCTGGGACATGATGATTGACGTCTATGTGCGCGACAGCCGCCATCTCAGCGATATTATCGCGGCGCTGCGATCGACGCCGGAAATCACCTCTGTCAACAGGGCGCGCAGCCGGTAGGGCGACATGTTCAAAAGACGCAAACGGCGCAATTTTAACGAACGTCTCCGCGATATTTTCTGGCCGAAAATGACCTGGCGGCGCATTCGCAGTTACTACGCGCACCGCATGGGACGCTTGCCGGGCACGCCGTATTTTATCGCCTGCGGTTTTGCAACGGGCGCTGCAGTGTCCTTTACGCCTTTTCTCGGCTTTCACATCCTGCTCGGCGGGCTGGCGTGCTGGGTTTTGCGCGGCTCTTTTGTTGCGATGCTGATCGGCACCGTCATCGGTAACCCGTGGACGTTTCCGCTGATCTGGCTTTTGATTTATTACACCGGCCACTGGATCATGGTAATCTGCCAGCTTGAAACCGGCCTTGCGACCGAGGGCATGCCGTCGGAGCTGAGCTTCCAGATGCTGCGCGACAACCCGATGGAGCTTTTGCTGCCCATGACGATCGGCAGCACGCCTTATATGTTTGTGGTGTGGTTCGCCAGTTTCTATGCCGTGCGCCGCGTGGTATCGGGTTATCGCGGCTTGCGCAGCGAACGCATCCGCGCGGCCTATCTGCGCCGGATCAAATCGTGAAGGGGCATAGATCATGATTATCGGCACCGGTACAGATATTGTCAGCATTGACCGCATCCGCGCCGTGCTGCTCGATCATGGCGAACGGTTTATCGAACGCTGCTTTACCGAAGACGAGCGCGCCCATGTCGAGCGCAAGGCCGGCCCGAACAGTGATGTGGCTGTTGCGGGTTATGCCAAGCGCTGGGCCGCAAAAGAGGCCTGCGCCAAGGCGCTGGGCCTCGGCATTCGCGACCATATTCATCTCAAAGACATCGCGGTTATCAACGATTCTGCCGGAAAACCGTCGATTTTGCTGACGGGCGGGGCGAAAGAGCGTTTGACCCGCCTGACGCCAGAGGGTATGACGGTGGATATACATATCAGTCTCAGCGACGAGCCGCCCTTTGCTTTGGCCTTTGTGATTATCGCGGCAAAACAAGACATATCAGGATGAACCCCGTGACGACCGATCCCGACAAGATTTACACCGACATCGACGAAGCCGAAGAGAAGAAACGCGCCGGCAGTGATGCCGCAGGCAATGGCGAAGAGCGCGAGCGCAAAGACGATTTCGCCGAGCTGGGCAAAGCCATGTTGCTGGCGGCGGTGATTGCGATTGTGATCCGCGCGTTTTTGTTCGAGCCTTTCAATATCCCCTCCGCCTCCATGTATCCGGCGCTGAAAATCGGCGATTATCTTTTTGTCGAAAAATATTCCTATGGCTACAGCCGCTATTCCTTTCCGCTGGGCATCGCCAGCTTCAAGGGGCGTTACGGCAGCGGCCGCCCCGAAACCGGCGACATCGCGGTTTTCCGCCAGCCGAAACACCCCGACATCGATTACATCAAGCGCATCATCGGCCTGCCCGGCGATACGATCCAGATGATCGAGGGGCGGCTTTACCTCAACAGCGTCCTCGTGCCGCGCGAATATCTTGGCTCCGAAACCGTGGCCGACCCTGACGGCACGCGCGTCTATCAAAAATATCTCGAAACGCTGCCGAATGGCGTGACGCATCATATCTATGAACTGTCCGACCACGACAACTACGACAATACGCCGGTCTATATCGTGCCCGAAGCGCATTATTTCGCCATGGGCGACAACCGCGATGCCTCGATGGACAGCCGCGAGCAGATACAGGTCGGCTTCGTGCCCGAAGACAATCTTGTCGGCCGTGCGGGCTTTTTGTTCTTCTCGACCGAAAGCATCGGCGCGGCTTGCGTCAAAGACGGCGCGCTCGCCGCTGTGAAATCGGTCTTCTGCCAGATGATCGAACGTCCCAAAGCCGTGCGCTATAGCCGGATCTTCCGCAGCGTCCATGGCCTCTGATCTGGAACAAAAAATCGGGTATGTTTTTGCAGCCAAGGATCTGCTGCAAACCGCCCTGACCCATGCCAGCCTGCGCGGCGCGGCGCAAAATAACGAACGGCTTGAATTTCTCGGCGACCGCGTACTTGGCCTTGCGGTGGCCGCGCTGCTGTTTGAGCGTTTCAGTGAAGACAACGAAGGCGCGCTTGCCAAACGTCATACGGCGCTGGTGCAGCAAGGCGCGCTCGCGGCGATCGCGCATGATATTGGCCTGCCGGATGCCGTGCGTCTGTCTGATTCAGAACGCGGCGCGGGCGGGGCGCGCAAAGACGCCATTCTGGCCGACGCGCTGGAGGCGGTCATCGCAGCTGTTTTTATTGACGGCGGTTTTGCCGCGGCGCAGGGCGTGGTTGAAACCCTTTTCGCCGCACAGCTGACAGATGATGCCGCCCCGCCGGAAGACCCCAAAACCAGCCTGCAGGAATGGGCGCAAAGCCGCAGCTTACCGCTGCCGGTCTATGAGGTGACCGGCCAGTCCGGCCCCGACCACGCGCCGCTGTTTCGCGTATCGGCCAAGGTCGAAGGCTTCGCCGCAGAAGAGGCGGAGGCGCCAAGCAAACGCGCCGCCGAAAAAATGGCCGCCGCGCACCTGCTTGAAAAAATCGGAGAGAAATCATGACGGATAAAAAAACACGCTGCGGCTTCGTCGGCATTATCGGCGCGCCCAATGCGGGCAAATCGACACTGGTCAACCAGCTGGTGGGGACAAAGGTTTCCATCGTCAGCCCCAAGGTGCAAACCACGCGCGTGCGTGTCATGGGCATTGTGAACCATGGCGAGGCGCAGATTGTTTTCGTCGATACACCCGGCATTTTCGCCCCCAAAAAACGGCTGGAAAAAGCCATGGTCGCCGCGGCATGGCAGGGCATGCAAGATGCCGAAGTAACTGTGCTGCTGGCCGATGCGTCCAAAGGCTACGTCAATGCGGATACCCGTGCCATTATCGACCGGCTGAAACAGCGGGACCGCAAAGTGGTTCTGGCGCTCAACAAAATCGACATGGTGAAAAAAGAAAAACTGCTGGAACTGGCCGCCGCGCTGAATGGCGAGGGAATTTTTACCGAGATTTACATGATCTCCGCCCTGACCGGAGACGGGGTGCAGCGTCTGATGAATGACATCGCCGCGCGCATGCCCGAAGGCCCGTGGATGTTTGGCGAAGACCAGATTTCCGACATGCCGCTGCGCCTGCTGGCCGCCGAGATCACGCGCGAAAAAATCTTTTTGCAGCTGGGTGACGAGCTTCCCTATGCCTCCACCGTCGAAACCGAAAGCTGGGAAGAATTTGATAACGGCAGCGTCAAAGTCTCGCAGACCATCTACGTCATGCGCGACACGCAAAAAGCCATCGTGCTGGGCAAAGGCGGCACGCGTATCAAAAAAATCGGCCAGGCCGCCCGCGAAGATCTCGAAGAAATGCTGGAGCGCCGCGTCCACTTGTCGATCTTCGTGAAGGTACGCGAAAAATGGACCGACGATCCCGCCCGCTACGCCGCCTGGGGGCTTGATTTTAATAGCTGATTTAGGACACTTGACAAAAACTTCCAACATTCTGTAAAATGACCTGTTTGTAAAACAAGGGCACAGGCATGCTGCGCAAGATATTCAGCAAAATTTCCGGCAAAAGCGAGCGGCAGCTCGCCACCGAAGCTTTGCGTGCGGCGGCGATCAAGGGTGATCTTGCGCGTGCGCGCCGCGAAATCATCCGCGGTGCGGAGGTAGATGCGAAGGACGTCAATGATTTGACGCCTCTCTATTTTGCGGTATCGCGCGGGTATACCGAAGTTGCGCGTCTGTTGCTGGATAAGGGCGCGGATGTCGACGCAGGCACACCCGGCGGAGGGTCGGGTACGGCCTTGACGGTGGCGGCTTATTCCGGATATGCGGAATGCGTGAAGCTGCTGATGGATCGGGGGGCGCGGCACGACCTCACCGACTACGACGGGCGTACACCGCTGCATGTCGCTGTCTATCAGGGGCATGACGATCTGGCACTGCATATTCTTTCGCGCGGCGTGGACGTGAATAGCGTCAGCCGCAGCGGCAATTCCCCGCTGCACGAAGCGATGAACCGCGACAATCAAGAACTATCCGCCGCGCTTATCCGTGCGGGCGCGGACTGGACGCTCAAAGACCGCTGGGGTGCGCCCGCCGAAGACCGTGCTATCGCCAAGCAGTTGCATGATGTGACGGCAGCGATTAAATACGAGAAAGAACGCCCGCAGCGCGAAGCCGCTGCTGAAGCCGCCGCCGCGCTGCGCAAGGCGCAGGAATATGCCGCCGCCCTCGCCGCGGCCGATACCTTGCAAAACGATACCGCCCTGCCGCCACCGCTCAAGCTGCGCCGCCGTAGCGAGGGACCGGCATCCCCGTGACGGACATTTTGTAAAATAGCCCTTTTAAAGGGCGAAAACTGCCAAAAATACCGCCCAATCCGTGATTTTGTCGGCTTTGCAAGCCGCGAATCGGTGCTATATTCTGTGTCTTCGCGGCGCATGCGCCCCTTTTTATGAAATGACAGGATTCCCTTGTATGAGCTGGACAGACGAACGCATCGCGCTTCTTAAAAAGATGTGGAAAGAAGGCAAATCGGCCGCTGAAATCGCAAAGATGCTCGCCAAAGGCGTGACGCGTAACGCCGTTATTGGCAAGGCGCACCGCATGGGGCTGTCCGGCCGTCCGTCGCCGATTAAAAAACCTGCAACGGCCAAAAAAGAACCTGCCGCGAAGAAAGAGCGCGCCGCACCTGCCGCGCCCGCTGCACCACCCGCGCGCGGTAAAAAAGCCGCCAGCGTCACCCCGCCTGCGGCCAATGCCAAGACCAGCGCACAGCTGAACAAAGAAGTCGAAGAACTTAAAACCATCCAAAAAGATATCGTGCCCCCGGGCGGCGGCGTTGCGCTGATTGACCTGACGGAACGTATGTGCAAATGGCCGATCGGTGACCCGCGCGAGCCGGATTTCACCTTTTGCGGCCGCGGCATCCGTGTCGGCACGCCCTATTGCCCCGACCACGCCGCCATGGCTTATCAGACGTCCAGCCGCAGCCGCGGTACGGCGCTGAATGCCGCCGCGCGTCAAAAAGCTGCCGCCGCTTCGGAAGCTGAAGAGGTGGATGATGTCGAGGTCGAAGTCGATACCGATGATGCGGTGGAGGACGATGAAGATGTGGCTGTTGTGGATTAATCATCCACGGCCATAAAAAAACGCCCCGCAATGACGGGGCGTTTTTTTATGTGGCGATCTGCTGCATATCAGTTGATCGGGCGCACTTCGGTGACTTCGGGGATGAAGTGGCGCAAAAGGTTTTCAATGCCGGTCTTGAGCGTGGCTGTCGATGACGGGCAGCCCGCGCAGGCACCGCGCATTTGCAGGTAAACAACGCCATCTTCAAAAGACGAAAACACAATATCGCCGCCGTCTGCCGCCACGGCGGGGCGGATGCGAGTGTCCAGAAGTTCTTTGATCTGGCGCACGACGTCGTCATCGTCTTCATGTGCGGTCGAATGGGCGGCGTGATCGGCGTGATGCAGATGCTCGTCATTCATGACCGGCTGGCCGGTTGTGAAATGCTCCATGATAACGCCAAGCAAAAGCGGCTTCAGCTGCGCCCAGGACGCGGCATCGGTTTTGGTGATGGTGACAAAATCGGTGCCGAGGAAAACACCCGCCACGCCGTCGATTTTAAACAAACGCGCGGCCAGCGGCGATGCGGCGGCGGCTTTTTCCGCTTCGGTAAATTCGGCGGTGCCGGCAACCATGACTTCGCAGCCGGGCAGGAATTTCAGCGACGCGGGGTTCGGCGTCTGTTCGGTCTGGATGAACATGGTTTAAGGTCTTCCTTTGCTGGTTGAGTAAGTAAAATGGAGCTCCTGCCCCGGAAAAACAAGGGGGTGGATGGCATGTGCGGCCTGTGCGGCCTCGGCAAAGCCGGTTAAAATCAGCTTTAATTTACGGGTATAGGTCGCAACGTCGCCTACGGCAAAAATGCGCGCGGCGGCGGTCTGGCAGGTGGCGGGGTCGACGGGGATGTGGAAATGCGCAATATCCATGCCCCATTCGGCAAGCGGCCCCAGCTGCGGCGTCAGGCCGAAAAAAGCCAAAAGCGCATCGGCTTCGATATGTCTGACCGTGCCATCCAGATCGGCGACGTCCACGCCTGACATCACACCCGCCGCACCTTGCAGCGCATGCAGCTGATAGGGAATAACCATTTCAATGCGGCTGTTCGCGGCGGTGGCGAGGGATTTGAGTTTATCGACACTGGCATCGGCGGCGCGGAATTTATCGCGGCGGTGCACGACGTAAATTTTTTCAGCGACATCGGCAAGCGAGAGGGCCCAGTCAACGGCGCTATCGCCGCCGCCGGCAATCACCACGCGCTTGCCCGCAAAATCGGCACGGCGTTTGACCATGTAGAACACGCTTTTGTTCTCGAAATCCTCAATGCCCTCCAGCGGCGGGCGGTTGGGGCCAAAAGCGCCTGCGCCCGCGGCGACGATCACGGCGGCGGCTTCGATCACGGTGCCCTTCGATGTGGTGATGCGCACACGGCCATCCGGCAGATGTTCCAGCTTCTCTGCCTGCTGGCCGAGGTGATAGACAGGGGCGAAGGGCGCGGCCTGCGCCTCCAGCTTGGCGATCAGCTCACCCGCCATAATGTCGGGGTGCGCGGGGATGTCGTAAATCGGCTTTTCAGGGTAGAGCGCGGTGCATTGCCCGCCGATTTCAATCAGCGCGTCGATGACATGGCATTTCATGCCCAGCATGCCGCATTCAAAAATCGCGAAGAGCCCCACGGGGCCCGCGCCGATAATGATGACATCTGTTTTCTGTGTATTTTCCATGTCGTTCTCTTTAAAATCAGGCCATGATGTACCACAGGAGCCCCCAAAATGCCACCCGTGACGCAAAGGATTGAAAACGAAGCCGAACTTGCGCCCTTCGCGGCGCGTCTGGCCGGGCTTTTGCGCGGCGGCGACGTGGTGGCGCTTTACGGCGGGCTGGGGGCGGGCAAGACGGCGCTCAGCCGCGCCCTGATCCGCCATCTGGCGCAAAATCCCGATGAAGAAGTACCCAGCCCGACCTTTACGCTGGTGCAGATGTATGACCTGCCCGATTTCACCCTCTGGCATTTCGATCTTTACCGGCTGGAGCAGGAAGAGCGCGACATTCTGGAATTGGGCTGGGAAGAGGCGCGGCGCGGCGGTGTGGCGCTGGTCGAATGGCCGGAGAGACTGGGTGGCCTTTTGCCCCCTGATCGGCTAGAAATAAACATAGATTTCGACACTGAAAACGGTGCGGCCGAAGGCGCGCGCCAGATGACCCTGACCGGCCATGGCGCATGGCAAGCACGGCTGGCGGCGGGCGAATTTTTATCCCTGTGAAGGAAGACAGATGACGGAGCGTCCTGCGATTACCAAGGCTTTTGTTCTGGCCGCCGGGCTTGGCGCGCGCATGCGCCCGCTGACGGACAATTGCCCGAAGCCGCTTTTGTATGTGGGCGGCCGCACGATGCTCGACCGCACGCTCGATGCGCTCGTGGCGGCGGGGGTGACGGATGTTGTTGTGAATGTGCATTACCTCGGCGGTATGATCGAAGACCACCTTGCCGCGCGCAAGGATATCAAGATCACGATCTCGCACGAAGACGTGCTGCTGGATACCGGCGGCGGCGTGCAAAAAATGATCGGCCATTTCGGGGACGAGCCGTTTTTTGTGCTCAATGCCGATGTGGTCTGGACGGATGGGCCGGACAAGCCGACCCTCGGCCAGCTGGCCGAAAAATGGGACGGCGGAAAAATGGATGTGCTGCTGCTGCTGCATACCACCGAAGATCTGCCCGCCTATGCCGGACACGGCGATTATTACCTGCCCGCAGGCGCAGACAAGCCGGTCTTCGCAAAGTCCGACGATTACATCAAGGCGGGCAAGCCGGAGGCGAATTATATTTTCGCCGGCCCACGCATTGTGCATCCGCGCCTGTTTGACGGCGTCGAGGCAGGTGTTTTTTCCTTCCGCGATTTGTTTTTGGACGCGGAAGCAAAGGGGCGGCTCTATGCCCATGTGCATGACGGCGAATGGCATCATGTCGGTACGCCCGAAGCGCTTGAAAAAACCAACCAGATCATGGCTGCCGCCACCACCAAAAAACGCGCGCCCTGAGCCCGCCCATGACCGGCCTGCGCGACAAACCGAATGTGCTGAATATTCCCGCGGGGCAAAGCTTCGCCGACAGTCTTGCGCGCGGCCTGCTGGAGCGCGCGGCGGATGATCCGCTCGCGCTGGGCGATACGATTGTCCTGCTGCCAAGCCGCCGCGCCTGCCGTACCTTGCGCGATGCTTTTTTGCGTTTGTCAGGCGGGCAGGCGATTGTGCTGCCGCGTCTGATGCCGGTCGGCGATGTGGAGGCGGAAGAGGTCAGCTTGCTGCTCTCCGGCCTCGAAGATGCTGCCGCCACGCTGTCCGATATACCCGATGCGGTTTCAAAGATGGAGCGGCAAATCCTTCTTGCCCGCACATTGCTCAGCGCGGGCAAGGCACAAAGCTTCGATCAGGCGGTGTCGCTGGCGCAGGATCTCGGCCATTTTCTGGACGAAGTGCAGACCGAAAACCTGTCTTTCGACGGGCTCAAAAATCTGGTGCCCGAAGCCTTCGCGGGGCATTGGCAGCAGACACTGGAATTTTTGAAGATCCTTACCGACATCTGGCCGCAGGTGCTGCAAAGCCGCGGCGTGATCGATAGCGCGGCGCGGCGCAACCTGCTGCTCGCGGCGCAGGAATCCGTCTGGCACCGTGCGCCGCCCGCCTATCCGGTGATTGCGGCAGGGTCAACCGGCACCGTGCCTGCCGCGCGCGCGCTTTTGGCGCTGGTCGCGCGTTTGCCGCAGGGCGCGCTGGTGCTGCCTGGCCTTGATACGCAAATGGATGCCGAAAGCTGGGATCTTATCGGCGAAGATCACCCGCAGTACAACATGAAAAAACTGCTGGCAGCCACAGGGGTAGAACGCGGCGATGTGGGGCTCTGGCCTTTGCGGCACGTCTCCGATGTCAACCACGCCCGTGTGCGGCTGCTGACCGAAGCGATGCGCCCCGCCGAAACGACAGAACGTTGGCGGCAGCTGACGCCGCATGATATTCCCGCAACCGCGCTCGATGGCTTCACGCGCATTGATTGTGACACGCCGCAGGAAGAAGCTGACGTGATTGCGCTGATTTTGCGCGAAGCGCTTGAAACGCACGGTAAAACGGCGGCACTGATCACACCCGACCGCCGTCTTGCGCGCCGCGTCACGCTGTCCATGCGGCGCTGGGGCATTGATATTGACGATTCCGGCGGCCAGCCGCTGACCGAATTGCCCGTGGGCGCATGGTTGATGCTCTGCGCGGAGGCGGCGGAGCAGGGGCTCGCGCCAGTCACGCTCTTGTCGCTGCTCAAACATCCGGTCATGGCTGCAGCCATCCCTGCAGAAGATATGCGCGGCATGGTCTATCTGCTCGATCAAATGGTCTTGCGCGGCCCGCGCCCCAGTGCGGGTTTTGCGGGGCTCCGGCAGGCGATTGAAAAACTGGATAGCGAAAAGCAGCAGGATGCACGGCAAAGGCTGCTCGGCTGGGTCGAAAAAATCGAAACGCTCGCCGCGCCTTTCGCTGCGCTGATGGAGACAGAAAGCGAAACGCCGTTCCGCCAGATGCTCGAAGCACATGTGAAGATGGCCGAAGATCTTGCCGCGACAACCGAGACCCTGGGCGCAGCGCGTTTGTGGCTGGGCGAAGCGGGGGAGGGCGCAAGCCAGCTGTTGCAGCAGCTTTTGGCCGCCGCAGGCGACGTGCCGCCCGTGCCGCCATCGCATTACGTGCCTCTTTTGCGCATGCTCATGAAATCCGTCACGGTGCGCCCGCGCTATGGCATGCATCCGCGCCTGAGTATCCTCGGTCAGGTGGAAGCACGGCTTTACTGCGCCGATCTGGTCATTCTGGGCGGCATGAACGAAGGCACATGGCCGGCACTGCCCGCGCATGACCCGTGGATGTCGCGTCCGATGCGCCGCGATTTCGGCCTGCCGTCGCCGGAAAAAGCGCTCAGTCTGGCATCGCACGACTTTGTGCAGGCAGCCAGCGCGCCCGAAGTCGTTTTGACACGCGCGCAAAAAGTCGATGGCACGCCGACCGTCCCCGCGCGCTGGCTTTTGCGCATCGATGCCGTGCTTGAAGCCGTGGGGCTTGCGCTGCCGCAGGCGGCGGGTCTGCGTTACCGTCACTGGCGGCAGGACATGGATATGCCCGCCGAAATCAAAGCCGCCCCGCGCCCCGCGCCGACGCCGCCGCTGGCCGCCCGCCCGCGCAAATTGTCGGTCACGCGCATCGAAAGCTGGATGCGCGACCCTTACCAGATTTACGCGCAGTATGTGCTGAACCTCCGCGCGTTCGATCCCATCGATGCCGACCCGGGCGGGGCAGAGCGCGGCACGTTTATCCATGCGGCGCTGGAGCGGTTTATCAAAGCCTATCCCGATGCTCTGCCGCCGGATGCCGCCGAAAAATTGATTGCCTTTGGCCGCACAGCGCTCATCGAACAGCGTGTGCCGCAGGATGTGGAGGCGTTTTGGTGGCCGCGTTTTGAAAAAATCGCGCATCAATTCACGCAGCAGGAAGCCGACTGGCGGCAGGATGCCAAGCCCTATGCCACCGAAGTGATCGGCGCGTATGAATTCCAGACGGCGGCAGGGCCGTTTACGCTCAGCGGCACGGCCGACCGTATTGACCGCCTCAAAGACGGCAGCTATGCGATCATCGATTACAAATCCGGCGGCACACCCAGCAAGGGCGATGTGCGGCAAGGGTTGTCGCCGCAATTGCCGCTGGAGGCCCTGATGCTGCGCCACGGTGCTTTTACCGGCATGCCCGCGGGCGAAACGTCAGAGCTGGTCTATTGGCGCGTGACCGGCAGCGGGCAAAAACCGGTCGAGCGCGTGACATTATCCGGCCGCGATATCAGTGTCGCCGATATGACCGATGCAGCGCAGGCAGGGCTTCTGGCGCTGGTCGAAAAATTTGACGATCCGGCGACGCCCTACCTCAGCCAGCCGCGCGCGGAGGCGAAACCGAAATTTTCCGACTATAACCATCTGGCGCGCGTGCGCGAATGGTCCATCGGCGGCGATGATGCGGAGGATGCGGCATGAGCAATGTGAACCAGCCTCATATCACCGCGCAAACCCTGCCCGTCAAAGACGCAGGCGCAGATCAGGCCGCTGCGGCCAATCCGCTGCGCAGTGTCTGGGTGGGTGCTTCGGCAGGGACGGGCAAGACCAAGGTTTTGATCGACCGCGTTTTACGCCTGATGCTGCCGCGCGCGGGGCAAGGTGCGGAAAATAGAGTCGTCGCACAGAGTGCGGAAAGTAGATTAGTCGCACAGAGTGCGACGCGGCCAGAGCGGGTCTTGTGCCTGACCTTCACCAAGACAGCGGCGGCGGAAATGTCGAACCGTATCTACAAACGCCTTGCGCGCTGGGCGGTGGTGGACGATGCGAAACTGACCGCCGATCTGACCGGTCTTTTGGGCGCGGCGCCGGATGCCGAAACGCTGCGTGAAGCGCGCCGTCTTTTCGCCCGTGTCCTTGATACGCCGGGCGGTCTCAAGATCATGACCATCCACTCTTTCTGCCAGTCGGTGCTGAAACGTTTTCCGGTCGAAGCCGGTCTGCCGCCGCATTTCGAGCTGATGGACGAACAAAGCGCGATTGAATATCTGCTCAGCTGCCAGCGCGGGATGATCGCCGCCGCGCGTGCCCATCCGGACAGTCCGGTTGCCGAGGCTTTTGCAACGTTGACGCTTTATCTCAATCAAGAAGATATGTCGGGTTTGATGGCGCAGGTCATGGCCAAGCGCAGCCTTTTGGACGCCATCCTCAAAAAACACGGCGATGCGGGCGGCGGCGCGGCGGGGACGATTGCGGCAGTCTGTAAACATCTCGGCGTCACGCCCGAAACGCGCGAAGAAGATGTACTGGCGGGCGCGGGGCGTATCGAGGCAGAACAGGAAACAAAGCTGCGCCTTGTGCTGCGCGCCATGCTGGAGGGCGGCAAGACCGACAAGGAACGCGCGGGCGCGCTGCAAACATGGCTGGAACAGCCCGCCAAACGTGGCGCGCTGATCGGCATTTACCGCCGCGCGTTTTTTAACCAGCAGGGCGAAATTTATGCGCGGCTGGTCACCAAACCTGTGCTGGAAGCCTGCCCCGACGCCATCGAGATCATGACGGCAGAGGCCGAACGCCTCGATGCGCTGAATGAAAAACTCAAAGCGGTGCGGCTGGCACGGCTCAATGCGGCGCTGCTGACGGTTTCCGCCGAAATGGTCGGACGTTACAGTGCGCATAAGGCCGCAACCGACCGGCTGGATTTTGACGATCTGATTATCCGCACCTCCGCGCTGCTGGATGCGCCGGGCATGGTCGGCTGGGTGCTGTTTAAACTGGACGAAGGTATCGATCATATTCTTGTCGATGAAGCGCAGGATACCAGCCCCGCGCAGTGGCGCGTGGTGCGTGCGCTGGCGGGCGAGTTTTTTGCAGGGGTCGGCAGCCGCGATGATGCCGTGCGTACGCTCTTTGTCGTGGGTGATGAAAAGCAGTCTATTTTCAGCTTTCAGGGCGCAGACCCTGCCGCTTTTGCGCAGATGCAGGAATTTTTCGGCCGCAAGGTCACGGCGGTGCAGGACGGCTGGGAAATTTTTCTTGAATATTCTTTCCGCTCTACCCGCACGGTGCTGGAGGTTGTCGATGGTGTTTTCGCACCCTTGACCGCGCGGCGTGGCGTGGTGGCCGATATCGCGCGCGAGGTCTTGCACCGTCCGTTCCGCGAAGGGCATGCAGGGCGCGTGGAGCTGTGGCCGCTGGTGCAGGCGCAAACGCGTGATGCGGGCGAAGCCTGGCGCATGCCGGTCGACATCGAAACCGGTGACAATGCCGCCAGCCGCCTGGCGCGCAAAATTGCCGAGACTGTGCGCGGCTGGCTGGAAAGCGGCGAGATGCTGGAATCCAAAGGCCGCCCGATCCGCGCAGGCGATGTGATGATTTTGGTGCAATCGCGCGGCGCCTTGGTGGATCTGATGATGCGCGCGCTGAAAGAAGCCGACGTGCCCGTTGCGGGTATCGACCGCATCACCCTGACCGAAGAAATCAGCGTCATGGATTTGCTGGCCGTGGCCGGATTCGCGCTGCAGCCGCGCGATGATCTGACGCTGGCCACGGCTTTGAAATCACCGCTGATTGGCATGACCGAGGATGAACTTTTTGCCCTTTGCTATGGCCGTCCGCATGGCTTGTGGCAAAGCCTGCGCGATGCGCGGCCCGATATCGCGCTCTGGCTGCAAAAACGTATCGAGCGCAGCGGTTATGCGACGCCGTATGAATTTTTCGCCGAAATCATGAACACGGCCTGCCCCGCCGATGCGCTGTCGGGACGGCGGGCGTTTTATGCGCGGCTGGGGCTTGATATTCAGGATGCGCTCGACGAGTTTCTCAACAGCTGTCTGCACTTCGAGCAATCGCATACCCCCGCGCTGCAGGGATTTTGTGACTGGTTCCTGCGCGGCGAAGCGCAGATCAAACGCGAACAGGAAGCGCATAAGGCCGATCAGGTGCGGATCATGACAGTGCATGCATCCAAAGGCCTTCAGGCACCTATCGTCTTTTTGCCCGATACGGTAAAAATTCTGCACGACCACAATAAAGGCCGCGTGCGCCTGCTGTGGCCCGAAGAAAACGTGGATGGCCGCGCATCAAGCCTTGATGTGCCGCTGTGGTCGCCGCGGCAGGAATTCGATGCCGGTATCTACGACCGCGCCCGCGAAGCTGCGGCAGAAAAACAGATGGAAGAATACCGGCGTTTGCTCTATGTCGCCCTGACGCGCGCGGAAGACCGTTTATATATCGCGGGTTTCCGCGGCAAACATGCGCCCAAGGACGGCTGCTGGTATAACCTTGTCGCGGGAAGTTTTCCGTCGTCTGCGGATACGATACCTTTCAGCATGGAAGGCGCGCCGCTGACGGATGCAGAGGGAAATATCCTGTCTGCGCGCCGTCTGTCGCATCCGCAAACCGTGCCTGCCGAAAAAGCACCGCCCCTGACCGCGGCGCAAGACGAAGACGCCGCGCGCCGCCCGCTACCCGATTGGGCGCGCGCCGTGCCGGAGGCCGAACCCGTGCCGCCCGTGCCGCTGGCGCCCTCCAAACCTGGCGAAGATGAACCGGCGGCCAAAAGCCCGCTCGGCACCGATGACAGCTGGCGTTTCCGCCGCGGGGTGATTGTGCATCAGCTGCTGGAAATTTTACCGCAGTTGCCAAGCGCGCGGCGCGAAGACGCGCTGCTCAAATGGCTTGGCCGTCCGTCTTTGGGCATGACGGCAGCGGAGCAGAAAATTTTTGCCGCCGAGGTGATGGGCGTGCTGGCACATCCGGATTTTGCAGATATTTTTGCGCCAACGTCGCGCGCCGAAGTGCCTGTTGTGGGGTTAGCCGGTGCGGCGGGCACGGCAGTGCCGCAAAAAGTATTGTCAGGTCAGATCGACCGTCTCTGCGTCAGCGCGGCAGAAGTGCTGGTAGTGGATTTCAAAACCAACCGCCCGCCGCCCAAAGACGAATCGGGCGTGCCTGCCGTCTATCTGAAGCAAATGGCGGCCTACCGCGACATATTACGAAAAATATATCCGGATAAAACAGTGCGTACCGCGCTGCTCTGGACAGATGGGCCGGTTCTGATGCCGCTTTCGGATAAACTGCTTGACCCGCATGCCCCATAAGTTAGGGTAAACGCAGTCACCAGATAACCGGATAAAAACATGTCCCGCGAAACGCCAAAATCACGCGTGCTCAAAGGCCGGCTCGAGATTTTTTCCGAGCAAGGCAGCGAAGGTTCGCATTGGTCGTTTTACGAGGACGGCAAGACCGGTTATGACGGCCTCCATGCCCTTGAAAAAGGCGATGTGCTGCGGATTTTTAACGATGCGGCGCGCACCGAGCTTTTGTGGCAGGGAGAGGTCGATTTCGACCACAACAGCGAAAAACAGCACCGTCCCCTGATTGGCGAGGTGCAATGGCTGGACAAGGTCGGCACGGTGCATGGTCTGCAAAAGGGTGTGGACAAAGACGTCTGGGCCGATATGTTTCTGGCGGAAAAGCCCGCCGTACTGGTGCCCAAACGTCCTGATAAATATGTGCGGTAATGCCGCTTTTCCCACGCCTAGCAGATAAGGAAACATAACAGATGTCCGGTTTCGTGATCCCCGTGAACGAGTCCAATTTCGATCAGGAAGTGCTCAAATCCGATAAACTTGTGCTGATCGATTTTTATGCCGATTGGTGCGGCCCGTGCAAATCGCTCGCCCCGCGCCTTGAAAAATTCGCCGAAGACAACAAAGACAAGGTCAAAGTCGTCAAAATCAATGTCGATGAAAGCCCCAATCTGGCCGGTGCTTTTGGCGTGCGCTCCATTCCCACGCTGGTCACCATGCAAGGTCAGGCGGCCATTTATATGGTCACGGGCGCCGTGCCGACCGAAACGCTGGAAAAACTGGTCGAAGCGTCTTTACAAACGCCCAAAACGCCCGATATTAACAACGAAGGCAAAGGCCCTTCGGCACCCAAGCCGCCGAAGCCCTGATACCGCCGCGCACTGCGCGTGCCGAGATATAGAAATATACAACAGAAACCGATCAAGAAAGGATAACCGCCATGGGCGCACAGCAAGTCAGCGATGCAGATTTTGAACAGGAAGTTCTCAAGGCCGAGGGCCCCGTGCTGGTCGATTTCTGGGCCGAATGGTGCGGTCCTTGCCGCGCGCTCGGCCCCAGTGTCGACGCACTGGCCGCGGAAAAAGGCGACCAGTTGAAAGTCGTCAAAATCAATATCGACGAAAACCCGAATGCGCCGACGAAATACGGCGTGCGCTCCATCCCAACGCTTTTGATCTTCAAGGGCGGCGAAGTGGTGGCGCAGACGGTGGGGTCGATGGCGAAATCAGACCTCGTCAAATGGGTCGATGACACGATCTGATCGCTGTCGTAAAATTACAAAAAGCCCCCTGTTTTCAGGGGGATTTTTTGTTTGCGCCGCCACGTCCGCGGGTTTTTGTTTGACGCCGGTGCCGCGGCGCTGTCATCATAAAAGAAGCAGGGTACATAGAGGGGCAAAAGGGACGGCAGATGACACAGATGCGGTATTTTAAAAGATATTGTCCGTTGGCGGCCGTTTTATTGCTGATGGGCGCGCTGCTGTTCGCAGTGCCGCAGGCGCGCGATGCCGGCACGGTTGGCGAAATATCGCAACTGACCACGATGGCGGAGGTTGAAGCTGCCATCAGCACGACCGCGCCCGTGTTGCTCCAGTTCGATGCCAAATGGTGCGGTTATTGCCGCGCGCTGCAGCCGCATTTGCAAAAGCTGCGCGATAAAAACCTTAAATCCGAACTGCATATGTATCAAATCAACATCAGCACCGCACGGGAAGTCGCGGCCGAATTCGGCGTGCGGTCTTTGCCGACGATGTTTATCGTCTATAAAGGCAAAGTCGTCGGCTATAAACGTGGCGGTATCAGCGAACGAGAGCTTTTCGATTGGGTCGCGGGCGTGCAGGCGGACATCCGCAAGGGATAGAATATTTGCAGCTGTGCACAAAAAAAGCCCCGCAATCAAGCGGGGCTTTTTTGTTTTATCCGGCAATCATCAGGCGCTTTTTGCGGCGCTCATAATCATGATGACGCTGTTGCCTTCGGCGCGGGCATCCATTTCAACCTTGCCGACGTCGGCGAGTTCTTCCTTGATGCGGCGGATGATGGCGTAGCCGATTTCTTTGTGTTCCGCTTCGCGGCCGCGGAACTGCATGGTGAAGCGTACCTTGTCGCCGTCTTCGAAGAAACGGCGGGCGGAGCGCAGCTTGACCTGAATATCGTGCTCTTCGATATTCGGGCGCAGCTTCAGTTCTTTTGTCAGCACGATCTTCTGGTTCTTGCGCGCGGCGGCTTCTTTTTTCTGCTGTTCATAGCGGAACTTGCCGATGTCGCCGATCTTGCACACAGGCGGTTCGGCGTTCGGCGAAATTTCAATCAGATCAAGCCCGGATTCTTCGGCGGCCACAACGGCATCGCGGACGGACATCACGCCCATCATTTCGCCTTCGGCGTCGATGACGCGCACTTTGTCAGCGCGGATCTGGTTGTTGATGCGGGGGCCGTCCTGGTGGGGCGTCGGTTTATGAAAGCTAGCGATGGGATCTCTCCATTAAGTTGTCAAAAAAATATCGTCACGTTGTATCTGTCCGCCGAGCGTCTGTGCAGCGCGGGGCTGCGTGCAGACTATCAGGCGGGGGGCTGTGCGTCATCCGCGATTTTACGAATAGCCACGTCAAGTGCAAGTACTTCTTGGGCATCGCTGCCAAGGCGGCGGATGGCGACTTTTTGCTCTTCCGCCTCCCGCTTGCCCACGACCCAGATTTGCGGGGTCTTTTGCAGGCTATGTTCGCGGATTTTATAGTTAATTTTCTCGTTGCGGGTATCCAGCGTGGCACGGATGCCGGCTTTTTTGAGCCCTTCCACGACCTGTTTGGCATAATCATCCGCCTCCGAGGTGATCGTCGCCACCACGGCCTGTACCGGCGCGAGCCAGAGCGGGAACCTTCCGGCATGGTGTTCGATCAGGATACCGATAAACCGCTCCAGCGAGCCGAGAATGGCGCGGTGGAGCATGACAGGACGGTGACGCTGGCTGTCTTCGCCGATATAACTGGCGTCCAGACGTTCGGGCAAGTTGAAGTCGAGCTGCAGCGTGCCGCATTGCCATGTCCGGCCGATGGCATCGGTCAGGTGAAATTCGACTTTGGGGCCATAAAACGCCCCTTCGCCCGGCAGCTCTTCAAACGGCAGACCGGCGCCGGTCAGTGCGGCGCGCAGGGCAGCTTCGGCGCGGTCCCACACCTCATCGCTGCCGAGCCGTTCGTTCGCGCCCGGACGCAGGGCAAGCTTGACCGAGATTTTATCAAAGCCAAGGTCGCGGTACACGCCGAGCTGCAGTTTGAAATAATCAAGCGCCTCTTGCTCGACCTGATCTTCGCGGCAGAAAATATGCGCATCGTCCTGCGTGAACTGGCGCACGCGCATAATGCCGTGCATCGCGCCGGAGGGTTCGTTGCGGTGGCAGCAGCCGAATTCCGCCATGCGGATCGGCAGGTCGCGGTAGGATTTGAGCCCCTGATTGAAAATCTGCACATGCGCGGGGCAGTTCATGGGTTTGATGCCCATTAATTTTTCACCATCGCCATGCGTGTCGCGCACTTTGAACATGTTATCGCCGTACATGTCCCAGTGGCCGGAGGCTTTGAACAGGCTGCTGTCAAACAGCTGCGGCGTCTTGACTTCCTGATACCCCGCCGCGCTGATGCGGGCGCGGATGAAGTTTTCGAGCGCGCGCCAGATCGTATAGCCTTTGTCGTGCCAGAACACGCTGCCGACGGATTCTTCCTGCATATGGAACAAATCCATTTCACGTCCCAGCTTGCGGTGGTCGCGTTTTTCGGCTTCTTCCAGCATGGTCAGATAGGCGTCCAGTTCCTTCTGGTCGCGCCATGCCGTGCCGTAAATGCGCTGTAATTGCGCATTATTGGAATCACCGCGCCAATAGGCGCCGGCCACTTTGGTCAGTTTGAAGGCCGCGCCGACATGTCCTGTCGAGGGCAGGTGCGGGCCGCGGCACAGGTCATACCATTTGCCTTGGCGGTAGATGCTGATGTCTTCGGTCACCGGCAGGTCGCGGATCAGCTCGGCCTTGTATTTTTCGCCGATGCCTTCGAAATGCGCCATCGCTTCGTCACGATTCCAGACTTCGCGTGTGAAGGCTTCGTTGCGCGCAATGATCTCGCGCATCTTGGCTTCGATCTTGGGGAAGTCTTCTGTTGTAAAAGGCTCGGCGCGGGCGAAGTCATAGTAAAACCCGTTATCAATGGCAGGGCCGATGGTAACCTGCGTGCCGGGGAACAGCTCCTGCACCGCCTCTGCCATCACATGCGAGGCATCGTGGCGGATCAATTCCAGCGCATCGTCCGACTTGCGGGTGACGATTTCGATCTTCGCGCTTTTGCCGATCGGGCGGGAAAGGTCGAACATCTCGCCATCCAGTTTGACCGCCAGCGCGGCCTTGGCCAGACCCGCGCCGATGGAGGCGGCCACGTCCGCGCCGGTCACGGGCGCGGTGAAGGTCAGCACCTTCCCGTCGGGGAGGGTGAGCTGGATATCCTTCGGGCTTGCGTCCTGCGGTGCGGTTTTCATCTCAAGAATCCGTTGTTAAGGGGTTAGAAAACAAGAGTATAATCTCGGCCTGCGCGGCGCGGCTGTCAAGCGCTTTCCCCGCGATTTCACTGGAAATCCTTTGTTTTTCGGAGTAAAAGCAACGGGCAAGCCCAAAAGCGCGGGAGTTGACCATGGTTTTAATAACGGGCCAAAAAATGACAGGAATATCCGCAATGATGAAAACATGGGATAGCGCGAGCCTGACCTTTCGCCGCTTTGTCGAGCAGAACCACGCCCCCGTGATCCTGCAAATCCTGCCTGCGCTGAATTCGGGCGGGGTCGAACAAGGCGTCATCGACATCAACGCCGCCATTGTGCGCGCGGGCGGTAAATCTATCGTGGTGTCGTCCGGCGGGCTGCGGGTGCATGAAATTGCCAAGGCGGGCGGCACACATATCGAAATGCCGGTGGATAGCAAAAACCCGCTGGTCATGGCCGCCAACGTCGGCCGCCTGCGCAAATTGATACGCGAGATGAATGTCGATGTGGTGCATGCCTGCAGCCGTGCACCGGCCTGGAGCGCGGGGCGCGCCGTCGCCGGAACCAACGCCCGCTATGTCACCAGCTGCCATGCCGCGCATACGCTTGGCGGTATGTTCAAACGCGCTTATAACGCCTCCATCGCCAAGGGCGAGCGTGTGATTGCCGTCTCGCACTTCCTTGCCGATTATCTGGAGCAAAATTACAAAGTTGACCCCAATACCCTGCGCGTTATTCACCGCGGGGTTGCGCTGGAAAAATTCCACCCCAATTCCGTCACGCCCGACCGGCTGATTAAGGTATCGCAGCAAATGCGCATCCCCGAAGGCGCGGCGGTGGTGATGCTGCCCGCACGGATCAGCCGCATCAAAGGACATATGTTTTTGCTCGATGCCATCGCGGCACTGGGTAAAAAAGATTTGTTCTGCCTGTTCCTCGGCACCGATATCGGTAACGAGAACTACCGCAAGGAGCTGGAGGCTTATATCGACAGCAAAGGTCTTGCAGGCTCCTGCCGCATCATCACCAATTGCGACGATATGCCCGCGGCCTATATGATTTCAACGGTTGTTGTCTGTCCGACCTTGCAGCCCGAAGGTTTTGGCCGCGTGCCGGTCGAGGCGCAGGCCATGGGCCGCCCCGTGATTGCGACCGACCACGGCGGCACACGCGAAACCATCCTGCGTGACGAAACCGGCTGGCTGGTCACGCCGGGCGATGTCGATGCCCTGACGCGTTCGCTGCACGAGGCGATCAGCCTTGATGGCCGTGGCCGCGCGATTTTGGCCACGCGGGGCATGTCACATGTCGCGCAGCATTTCACCAATGAACAGATGTGCGAAGGCACGCTGGATGTTTATGCCGAGCTTTTGGGCGCAGGCGCGGTCAAGGCGCTGCCGTCGAACGATAGCTTTACAGCGTCCGAAGCGGATCGCGCTGCGGGATAAGCGTCCTATGACCGGTCCAGCCGCCCATCGCGAAAAAATTCTTGTCATCAAGCTGAGCGCGCTGGGCGATTTTCTGGTTGCGCTCGGCCCCATGGCCGCCATCCGCAAGCATCATCCTGATGCGCATATCACCATCATGACGACCAGACCTTTCGCCGATATGGCGCAGCGCAGCCGTTATGCCGACGCGGTCGAGGTTGTGACCCGCGCAAAGTTTTACCAGATCGGCGCCTGGCTGCGCATGGCGCGATTTCTGAACGGCGGATTTGACCGCGTTTATGATCTGCAAACGAATGACCGCAGCGGCATCTATTTCCGCCTGATGCGGAAAAAGCCGGTCTGGTGCGGCACTGTGCGCGGCGCATCCGACAACTATGCCGCCGAAAATCCGGACTGGCGGCAGATGCATGCCTTTGACCGGCATAAAGCCATGCTGGCGCGCCACGGTATCGACGTTGCCTTGCCCGATGTGCGCTGGATGCAGACCGATGTGTCGCTGCTGACGCCCAAGGATGCCTATGTGATGTTGATCCCCGGCTGCGCGCCGCAGCACCCCTATAAACGCTGGCCGGCCGCAAAATTCGCCGCACTGGCGCTCAAGCTGCAGCATCAAGGCTACGCCGTCTGCCTGATCGGCACGGCGGCAGAGCAAGAGGCCATCGCCAAAATCAAAAAAGCGGCGCCGGAATGTCATGACCTGTCGGGCCGCACCTCGCTCTATGATATCGCCTCGCTGGCCGCAGGGGCGGCGGGCGCGGTGGGGAATGATACAGGGCCATCACATCTGGTGGCACTGACAGGGTGCCCGCTGGTGGTGCTGTTTTCCGGCGTCACCGACCCGTCGCGCAGCGCCCCCATTGGCGCGGTGGTGACAGTGATACAATCCGAAGACATCGGCGATATTTCTACCGAAGACGTGATGAAGGCGCTGCGCCCGCGCGAAACAACCGGATCTGTACAAACCGGAGCCACCGCGTGACGCGCCGTCACCGTCATTTTCTGGATGCCAGCGGGCTTGTCTGCCCGCTGCCCGTCTTGCGCGCGCGTAAAGTGTTGCAGGCGATGCCTGAAGGTGCGATGCTGTGCGTCACAGTGACAGATGCGAAATCGCCGCAGGATTTCGAAGCTTTCTGCAACGAAGCAGGCCATCGACTGGAGAGCGTCACACCTATGACGGACGTCATCGAAATCGTTATTTTACGCGGGCCGACCCCCGCCGAAGAAAAGGAAATTCCGTTATGATCGCTTTTCGTACAATGGGCGTTTTGCTTGCTGCCGTTGGGTTTGTCGCTTTTTTTAGCTATGCCTCGCCTGCCTTGGCGCAATCTGCCGGCCAAAAAATGCGCGCAGAGAACCTGAAGGCACAGCAGGGTGCCAAGCGTAGTTTTGAGCTGGACCTTAGCAAAATGTCGTCCAAACGGCCGCAGTCACAAAGAACCGCAGGCGCCGTACAGAAAGAATGGAAGAAAAACCACCGCGTGCGCAACGACCGCAGAACGCAGGGCAAAAGAAACATGACGCGCGATCAAAAAAACTATGGCGCGCTCAATCGCTGATATTTTTCTCCGTCGCTGATTTTTTTTCACAGATGAAAAACAAAAACGCTTGTTTTTAAAGAGCTTTTGACGCTTCCATAACCCCGCGCGCTGCGCGGGGTTGTTTTTTGTCGCCTGCGCCTTTAAACAAAAGATATAATAAAATATACGCATTTTTGTTTCCGCGCTTTTTGCGCCAAGCGGCTGCCTTGCTGCAATCCATGTTGATAGAGGAGAGACGCGCGTCATATGGCCGGCATAACAAGCCCTGATGAAAACCCGTCCGCCCCCGAAGGTCTGTATGCCCGTGCGCCGGGCGCGGTCGTGATGATCGGCTTTGGCTCTATCGGCCGCGGGCTTTTGCCGTTGATGGCGCGGCATATCGGTTTCGATCCGGCGCGCTTTACCGTGATCGACCCCGACGGCAGCGGGCGCGCCCATGCGGAATCTTTTGGTGTCGGTTTTATGCAGCTGGCCATCACGCGCGATAATTACCGCGCGGTGCTGGAGCCGCTATTGACCGCCGGCGGCGGGCAGGGGCTCTGCGTCAATGTCTCGGTCGATGTGTCGTCGGTTGACGTCATGCGGCTTTGTCATGAACTGGACAGCCTTTATATCGATAGCTCGGTCGAGCCGTGGGAAGGATACTTCCACGACAAAAACATCGATATTTCCGCACGTACAAATTACGCCATGCGCGAAATGATGTTGACCGAAGGCCGCGCCCGCAACCGCGGCGGCGCAACGGCCGTTTCTTCTTGCGGTGCCAATCCGGGCATGGTGTCGTGGCTGCTCAAAGAGGCGCTTGTCAACCTTGCCGCCGACCTTGGCATAGAAACCGAGATACCCGAAACGCGGCGCGACTGGGCAAAGCTGATGCAACGCTGCGGCGTCAAGGGCATGCACATCGCCGAGCGCGATACACAGCGCAGCAGCACCCCAAAACCGATGAACGTGTTCGTCAATACATGGTCGGTCGAAGGCATGGTGGCCGAAGGTCTCGCCGCTGCCGAAATCGGCTGGGGCACGCATGAACGCTGGCTGCCGCCCCATGCGCGGCGGCATAAAACGGGCTGCATGGCCGCGATTTATATGCTGCAAAGCGGCGGCGATACGCGCGTGCGCAGCTGGTGTCCGACGCCGGGGCCGCAGCGCGCCTTTCTGGTGCCGCATCATGAATCGATTGCGATTGCCGATTACTATACGCTCGGCACTGCGGCGCATCCGGAATACCGGCCAACGGTGCATTACGCCTATCGCCCGTCGAACGTGGCGGTGCTCTCGCTTGAAGAGATGTTCGAGCGCGGCGGCAAGCTGCCTAAAAAACAACAGGTGCTGGGCGAAGAAGATATCCTCGACGGTATGGACGAACTGGGGGTCTTGCTGTACGGCCATGCCAAGAACGCTTATTGGTACGGCTCGCAACTGAGCATCGAAGAAACCCGCGCACTGGCGCCGCATCAGAACGCGACGGGGTTGCAGGTCAGCTCCGGCGTTTTGGCGGGAATCGTCTGGGCGCTCGAAAACCCCGAGGCGGGCGTTGTCGAAGCCGACGACATGGACTTCCGCCGCTGCCTCGAGATTCAGAAACCCTATTTGGGCAAGGTTGCGGGCTATTATACCGATTGGCATCCGCTCAAAAACCGCGGCGGGCTTTTGCCCGAAAGCCTCGACCGCGATGACCCGTGGCAGTTCAAAAATGTGCTGGTGCGCCAACCGGCCTAGGTCTTTCAAAAATAAATCTTTTTTATTCAGTCCCTTAGCCTGCAGGTGATAAAAACATTTGAAACCGCGGCCAAGATTAGGTAAACACAATCCCGCTTCTAAGAATATTCCCCACAATTCCCCCGACCATGGAGGTTCTGCATAAATCATGACCGATCACGCACCTGTGTCTTCGACCCCGTATAAAACATACGCAAAAATTTCCGGTCCGATCGTGATGATCGGTTTTGGCTCCATCGGCCGCGGCACGCTGCCGCTGATCGAGCGGCACTTCGAATACGACAAGGAGCGTTTTGTGGTCATCGATCCGCAGGACGACGACATCGCGCTGCTGACCGAGCGCGGCATCCGCTTTATCCAGACGCATGTCACCAAAGAAAACTACCGCGATTTGCTGCCGCCGCTGCTGACGGTAGGCGGCGGGCAAGGATTCTGTGTTAATCTTTCGGTCGATGTGTCATCGCTGGATATGATGAAGCTTTGCCGTGAACTCAAAACATTTTACATTGATACGGTTGTCGAGCCGTGGCTCGGCTTTTACTTCGACGATACGCTGGATACATCTGCGCGCAGCAACTATGCCCTGCGCGAAGCGGTGCTGGCCGAGCGCCGCAATAAT
>JAUXOC010000009.1 GCA_030682495.1 Alphaproteobacteria bacterium
TTGGTATAAATAAAACATTATGAAATGTTTCTCTAAGTAGTATTTGTTTCTTCGCTCAATGAACACTACTCTTGCTGAGGCTGGTCATAATTTTTCAGGCATGGAGTTTGGTGGTATGAAAATAAAAAGTATAAAAATTAAGAACCTATTTGGGCGCTTTGATTACTTTTTCTCTTTCGATTCTAGTGAGAATAGCTAAGCTGGAAATTGCCGGTAATAAACCAAAGGCTCTGGCTTCCCTGAGGCATTATCTTAAAAACAAAAAAGAGAAATATGCCGTTGCTATTTTGGATGGGGATTATGATCCTCTTTTGGAAGCTGTGTATGAAAGGGAGGTTTTTCTTACCGATTGCTGCGACCTTATATCTCAAACTTTTTATACGGATAGGTCTTTGCAATATGCGCTTGATGTAGTTTCGGATCAAGCGCCTTCAGTTTCCGAAGTGCGGGACACAGTAGAGGAAATGTTGGGGAACTTGGGTTATGTACGTCTAGCAAACCATCGTCACCGGCTTGAGATTTCTTTGTGTGATATCACTGCCAAGTTAGCCGGAAAAACGATTGAAGAAATTGTTGATAGCTTATTTAAAATGAAAAAAGTCAACACGGACTTATCAAAGGAATGTCTGCTTAGTTTGTGTAAAACAGAACGGGCAGGTGATTGTCCTGTTTTTCTTTTACTGCGAGGACATGATATTGGTATTGCTGTTTCTGTTTTTTTAAAAAAGAAAATAAAAAGCGGGAAGAATACAAGCCCCACTAAAATTGAAGATGCTATGCTAGCGGCCTACGACAGTAAAGATTTCACAGATACGGACATGTATAAATCTATTTCTTCTTGGGCGAGTGAAATTGGCTTGGATATTTTTTCTGTATAGATTTTATAGGGCTAACGTTGATTAATGAAGAATAACTAAAAATCCTGAGTTGCAGGGGCGTTTTTAGTTGGTAATTTTTATATTTCAATCATCCGGGCGGTGGTGGTATTTAAAGCTTTTGGACACAGTAAAAAAATTTGAAAAAAGACGTTTGGCGGACAGGGTGGGATTCGAACCCACGGTGGAGTTACCCCCACGACGGTTTTCAAGTCTGCCAGCATCAGAATTTAAAAACGCACGCCCAGCGTGACGGTGCCGAAAATATCGCCTTTGTCCTGATCGTCAAATTCGCGTGTGCGGTAAATCAGTGCATAACTCAGGCGCGTACGTCCATAAGTCAGTGCCACGCCCGCTGTCGCATCACCGACCAGATATTTTTTATCGACGCTGTGGCTGTCCGTAAAAGTGTTGCCGTCCAAAAAGATATTGCGTCCGATGAGCCGTCCTTCGACGCCGCCGAACAGATACCAGCTCAAGGTACTTTCAGGCACAACAAAAGCGCCTGTGCCCGGCATCGCCGGACGCACCCGCACGGGTGTATCCTGAAACTGCCCGTTATAAGGCGTCAGATAAAGCGTGATGCCCGTATTGGCATAGGTATAGATATTGCCGACGGTCGCGCCGATATAGGGTGTTGCGCCCGCGCTCCAGCCCAGCGCATCAAGGCCATAGCGTTCGCGCCAGCTGCGCTCCCACGACAGCATCAAACCGGGCTCGTTTTTCAGCTGGTGGCGCCAGCCTTTGGGCAGGGGCGAATCCGACATATGACGATGAATAAGTTTTTGTATCTGCTCACCCATCGCGGCGGGGCCGACAAGGCCGACGGTGGCTTCCAGACTGTCGATATGGTTTTTGGTGATGCTGACAAGCCCGGCAGAACCATAGACAAAACCCGCCCAAGGCCGCTCGTCGTCTTGGCGGGCGGCGATGGTGATATCGCCCGGGGTATAGAGGTTATGGCCGATTGACCATGAAATGCTGGTGGTTTCATTAATCGAGAATGTCGGCACCAGCCGGTCAACGGCATGAAAAAATTCCGGCATCGGCGTGCCCAGACTGAAATACGTCAGGCGTACGCCGTTTGTATAGTTGCGGTCGGTGCCGCCGCCATAGAGATCGTTTTCGGAATTAAGCGTGATAAACTTTTCGTTCTGCAGTTTGCGCAATTGGCGCGTGACATCGGTTTGCAGTGTCGGTTCGGTCTCCGGCGTGGTGCCGGTCACAACGGCGGCGGGGGCAGGTGATTGCAACGCCGCCTCGGCCGCGGCGCGGGCTTCGCGCAGATGGCGTTCGACGGCTGTGTCGGCTTGCTGCACGGCAGGACTTTCCGCGCGTGAAGGCGCTGCCGCCAAGAACCCGAGCAGGAACAGCGCAAGGCCGGCGGCGTGCCGCTTTTTCATGCGGCTTTTTCCATGTAGCTTTCGGTCGGCGGGCAGCCGCAGACAAGGTTGCGGTCACCTGCGACATGGTCGATGCGGTTCACGGGCGGCCAGTATTTATCCTGCGCGACAAATGGCGCGGGGAAGCCGCCTTTGGCGCGGTCATAAGGCCGCTGCCAATCGTCACCTGCGACATCGGCCAGCGTATGCGGCGCCATATGCAGCGGGTTTGCCCCCTGCGGCAGGCCGCCGTTTTCGATGGCGGCAATCTCGCTGCGGATAACGTGCATGGCGTGAATAAAGCGGTCCAGTTCTGCCTTTGATTCCGATTCTGTCGGTTCGATCATCAACGTGCCCGCCACAGGGAAGGACATGGTGGGGGCGTGAAAGCCGAAATCCATCAGACGCTTGGCGATGTCATCGACGCTGACCTGCGCCGTGTCTTTAAAACGGCGGGTATCGAGAATACACTCATGCGCGACAAAGCCGTTCTTGCCGACATAAAGTGTTTCGTAATCGCGGGCGAGGCATTTGGCGATGTAATTCGCATTCAAAATGGCAACCTGCGTGGCGCGTTTGAGCCCTTCGGAACCCATCAGCGTGATGTAGACCCATGAAATCGGCAAGATAGACGCCGAACCCCAGGGGGCAGCCGACACGGGGCCGATGGCCTGTTCGCCGCCCACGCCGCTGCGCAGCGGGTGGCCGGGCAGGAAAGGTGCCAGATGCGCCGCGCAGCCGATGGGGCCCATACCGGGGCCGCCGCCGCCGTGCGGAATGCAGAATGTTTTGTGCAGGTTCAGATGCATGACATCCGCGCCGAATTTTCCGGGGCAGGCCAGACCGACCAGCGCGTTGAAATTCGCGCCGTCCATATAAACCTGTCCGCCATTTGTGTGGATGGTCTCGCAAATGTCGCGGATTTCTTCTTCGAAGACGCCGTGGGTGGAGGGATACGTCACCATCAGCGCGGCCAGCGTGTCTTTGTGCTGCTGCGCTTTGGCTTTCAGATCCGCAACGTCGATATTGCCGTTATCGTCGCATTTGACAATCACAACCTGCATGCTCGCCATGACGGCAGAGGCGGGGTTGGTGCCATGTGCCGATGATGGAATCAGGCAGATATTGCGCTGTGTATCGCCGCGACTCTGGTGATAAGCCTGAATAACCAAAAGCCCTGCGTATTCACCTTGCGACCCTGCATTGGGCTGCAGCGATACGGCGGCAAAGCCGGTGAGAGCGCAAAGTTTTTGTTCCAGGTCTTTCAACATCAGTTGATAGCCCTGCGTCTGGTCGGCGGGGGCAAAGGGGTGGATGTTGGCAAATTCCGGCCAGGTGATCGGAATCATCTCCGCCGTCGCGTTCAGCTTCATGGTGCAGGAACCAAGCGCAATCATCGAGCGGTTCAGCGCGATGTCTTTATGTTCCAGATGGCGCAGGTAACGCAGCATTTCCGTTTCGCTGCGATAGCGGTGGAACGTCGGATGCGTCAGGTATTTGCTGCTGCGCTGCAGGCTGTCCGGTATCATCGCATCGGTCTGGGCATCAAGGCTTTCGACGCTGAAGGGCAGCGCGCTGCGCCCCGCAAAGATCTGCCACAGTGCAAAGACTTCGGCGCGGGTGGTTTTTTCGTCAAGTGAGATGCCGATGCGGCCATCGCCGAAATCGCGCAGGTTAAAATCCTGTTCCTGCGCCCGCGCCAGAATATCTTGCGCCTGCGATTGCGCATCAATCGTCAGCGTGTCAAAGGCGGCCGCATTTTCGACATTAAATCCTATTTTTTCAAGCCCCGCCGCCAGCACGGTGGTCAGGCGGTGGATACGCAGGGCGATGGTGCGCAGCCCCTCCGGCCCGTGCCAGACGGCATAAAATCCGGCGATATTGGCGAGCAGTACCTGTGCGGTGCAGATGTTGCTGGTCGCTTTTTCGCGGCGGATATGCTGCTCGCGCGTTTGCAGGGCAAGGCGGTAGGCGGGACGTCCCTTGGCATCGACCGATACGCCGACGATGCGGCCGGGGGCGGATCTTTTGTATTCGTCACGCACGGCAAAAAACGCCGCATGCGGGCCGCCAAAACCCAGCGGCACGCCAAAACGCTGCGAAGAGCCAAACACAATATCTGCGCCCCATTCACCAGGCGGCTTGAGCAGCGTGAGCGCAAGCAGGTCCGTGGCCACGGCGACGATCATGCCTTTGCTATGTGCCTTGTCGCACAGCGCGGCGTAGTCACCGAGATCTCCATTGGTCGCAGGGTATTGCAGCAAGAGGGCAAAGCCGTCTTTGCCGATAAGGTCTTCCGGCGTGCCGGTGACAACGGTGATACCCAGCGGTGCGGCGCGGGTTTCGATGATGGCGATGGTCTGCGGGTGGCAATCGCTGCTGACCAAAAAGGTATTGCTGGCATGGGTGCCGACGCGTTTGGCCAGTGTCATCGCCTCCGCGGCCGCCGTGCCTTCGTCGAGCATCGAGGCATTGGCCAGCGGCATTGCCGTCAAGTCCATCACCATCTGCTGGAAATTGACGAGCGCTTCTAGCCTGCCCTGACTGATTTCCGGTTGGTACGGCGTATAGGCCGTATACCAGCCCGGATTTTGCAGCACGTTGCGCAAAATCACATTCGGCGTCAGCGTGTCGTAATAGCCGGTGCCGATCAGCGAGCGGCAGACGCGGTTTTGTTTCGCCATATCCATCAGCTCTTCAAGCGCGTCATGCTCGCTCATCGCATCGCCCGTGACGGGCGCGGATTTTTCGAGGATAGCGGCTGGCACGGAACGTGCGGTCAGTTCGTCCAGACTGGCAGCACCAACGGCTTTCAGCATCTCCGCGATGTCGGCGTCACCGGGGCCGATGTGGCGGCGGATGAAATCGTCTTTTTGTTCAAGTTCGGAGATGCTGTATTTCATGGTCGTGTCCGCCGTCGGGGTAGGGGTGAATTAAAGGCTTTCGGTAAAGGCTTTATAGCCTGCTTCATCTTTCAAAACGGAAAGCTCGCTGTCGTTGGCGATTTTGATTTTATAAAACCACGCCGCGCCGTGCGGGTCGCTGTTGACGAGCGCGGGGTCATCGGCGAGCGCCTGATTGACCTCGGTAATTTCGCCGGAAACGGGAGAGTAAATCTCGCTTGCCGATTTGACCGACTCAACCACGCCAGCCTGTCCGCCCTTGGCGACGGTGGCGCCGACTTTCGGCAGCTCGACATAAACAACATCACCCAGCGCCTTTTGCGCGAAATCGGTAATACCGACGATTCCGAGTTTGACGGCGGAGCCGTCGGGACCGACGCCATTTTCAATCTTGATATATTCGTGATCTTCGCTGAACAGAACTTGCGTCATGATGTTGTTTAATCCTTTTTATAGTTGTGTTTGACAAAGGGGGCGGCGGCAACAGTGCAGGGACGCGGCGTACCGCGCACCATAGCATCGACGGCTGTACCGTTTTTGGCATAGGCCGCATCGACGTATCCCATGGCGACGGGCGCATCGGCGGTGGGGCCGAAGCCGCCGCTGGTGACCATACCGATTTTCTTGCCGCCGGCGTGGATTTCCGCACCTTCGCGCACGGGGGCTTTGCCTTCGGGTTTCAGAGCGACGCGCAGGCGCGCTGTGCCATCGGCCAGTTGTTTCAAAATCACCTCTGCACCTGCGAAATTGGCTTCTTCGCGGCGGCGTTTGGCAATCGTCCATTTCAGGTTGGCTTCAACGGGCGTTGTGTCTTCGTCAAGGTCGTGGCCATAGAGGCAAAGACCGGCTTCAAGGCGCAAACTGTCGCGCGCGCCAAGGCCGATGAGTTTCACGTCATCATTCGCCAGCAATTCGCGCGTAAAGCTTTCGGCAAAAGCGGCGGGCAGGGAGATTTCATAGCCATCTTCGCCCGTATAGCCGCTGCGGCTGATATAAAGCGGCTGGCCTTTATAAACCGTCTTGAACGACGTCATGAAAAACAGCCGTGCGGCATCGGGGATCAGTGCGGACAGCGCGCGCTCTGCCTTCGGCCCTTGCAGCGCAAGCAGCGCGCGGTCGCCGAGATATTCCAAATGGGTTTCAGCGCCGATTTTGGCGCGGATATAGGCGAAATCTTTGTCTTTGCAGGCGGCATTGACGACCAGCAGCAAGGTGCGCTCGTCCCAGCGCGTGACCATCAAGTCGTCGACAATACCGCCCTTGTCGTTGAGCAGGACCGTATAGCGCATCTGCCCCGCGCTCAGCCCTGCGATATCACCGGGCACCAGTTTTTCAAGAATGCGGGCGGGGTCGCCGTCTTTTGCGGTCAGCACGGCCTGTCCCATATGCGAGACATCGAAAAGCCCGGCATGGCTGCGTGTGTGCAGGTGTTCTTTCAAAACGCCCATATCGCCGTATTGCACCGGCATGTCATAGCCGGCGAAAGGCACCATTTTGCCGCCCAGCGAAACGTGCAGGGCATGCAGCGGCGTTTTATGAAGTAATTCGGCAGGTTTCAGAGCAGCGTTTTCCAAAGCAGTGTCCTTTCATGACAAAAACTCATGCAGAATCAGCACCGCCCCGCTCTGTCTTGTGACCTGAGAGTTTTCGCCGGTTTCCCGCCACGCGGGAAGGGCTTGCTCCGTCGGTGCGCGGCGAGTGGCCGCGCTTTCCAGAGACGCTATGAGCATCCTTGAGGGAATGCCCTGCCGTGCGGTCCTTTTGCCTGAGAGTTTCCGGGGTGGTTGCTCCTTCGGCGCCGGACGAATCCGGTCTCTCCCGCGCGGCGTGTCGCTTGTGAGGTTGACAGTAATGCGTCTTATTCTAAAGTCAACTGGAGCGCGCGGTGCTTTGCAGGTGCTTGGGGATATACAGGGGATCATTTTATGGTAAGTAAAAAAGCGGCATCCGGTTCAGGCGCCAAAAAATCAACCGTCAGCAACGCAATCGCACAGACGGCGGGGGCTTTGCCGCCGGTATTGGCGCCGGTCATGGCCTCCAGCTTCGCGCTTGGTTTTATCGTTGTGTGTCTGGTGGTTTACTTGCTGCACATCGCGGCGGCGATCATGATCCCCTTTGTTATCGCTGTCTGCCTTTGGTATCTCATCAACGCGATTGCGCGCGGTATGGCGAGTCTGCCACTGGGCGGGTATAAACTGCCGCGGTTCATGTGTCTGTTGATGGCAATTTTATCGATTGTTGTCGGGGTGTGGTTCGTCCTCGACCTGATCAACAATAACCTGCAAATGGTGCGCGCGGCGATTCCGCAATATCAGCAGCGGCTGGAAATGCTTCTGCCCGGTCTCTTGGAGCGTGTGGGCCTTGAAAAAGAAGCCTTCATCCACGATCTGCGCCAATATATAAACCTGACGGCAATTTTTACGACGCTGGTTGCGACCTTTACCGGCCTTGCGGGCAAGACGCTGGTGGTGATGTTCTATACGGGGTTTTTGCTCTATGAACAGCGTTTCTTCAACCGCAAAATTGTGGGCATGATTGAAGACACGGAAACAGAAACCCGTGTGCGTCATATCCTCAAAAACATCGACATCAAAATCCAGCGTTATATCTGGGTCAAGGTCGTGGTCAGCGGCATCACCGGCGTTTTGACCTATCTGGCGCTCGCGTATTTCAAGGTCGATTTCAACCAGTTTTGGGGTTTGATGGCCTTTGTACTAAACTTTATCCCCTATATCGGCTCTTTGCTGGCGATTGCGATGCCGTCGATCATTGCGTTGATCCAGTTTGGTGATGATCTGTCACTGGTGTTTTCGATCTTCCTGACGCTCTGCGCGATACAAATTACGCTGGGCAGTATTATCGATCCGCGTATGTTGGGCGACAGTCTTAACATCAGCCCGATCATGATTATCTTCTCGCTCGCGGCCTGGGGCATGATCTGGGGTGTGCCGGGCATGTTCCTGTCCATCCCCATTCTGGCGATGGTGGTGATTACACTGGGGCAGTTCCCCAAGACACGGCCGATCGCCATCCTGCTCTCCAAAACCGGCGAGCTGGACAGGCACGAAGCCGAAGCGCCACCGGCCTAGCCCGTATAACGGTGTATAAAAAAAGCCCGGCATTGCTGCCGGGCTTTTTTCACCGCTGCGAAGTTCACAGACGCGGCGGCTTCGGCGGTTTGTTGCCGCCGTTTTTCGGTTTGTTTTCGTTCGCGGCCGCCTTGGCTTTTTCCTCGGCAACCAGCGCTTTTTTGTCGGGCTTGCCGATCATGGTCTTGGGCAGGCTGTCGCGCTGCTCGACCAGTTTCGGCATTTCATAGGGGGCAAGGCGGTCTTTCAGATAATCCGTCAGCTCTTTCTGGTCCATCTTTTGACCTTCTTTGAGCACGACAAAGGCTTTGACCGTTTCGCCGCGATATTCGTGATCGACGCCGATGACGATGGCTTCGGACACTTTTGGGTGCGTCATGATTGCTTCCTCGACTTTACGCGGGAAGACTTTCATGCCCGAAGCATTAATCATGTCCTTGATACGGTCGACGATAAAGACATAGCCGTCTTCGTCGATATAGCCGACGTCGCCGGTGTGGAAGAATCCTTCCTTGTCCATCACGTGCTCGGTTTCTTCGGGCTTGTTGTAATAGCCCTTCATCACCTGCGGCCCGCGCAGGCAGATCTCGCCTTCCATCTTGATCGGCTGGGTCTGGTCGGGGAATTGCAGGTTGGTGATTTTCACCTCCGTCTGCGGCACGGGCATGCCGATGGAGTTGATTTTCTTTTCGCCATGCACCGGGTTGGCAATCGCCAGCGGCGAGGTTTCGGACAGGCCGTAGCCTTCGACCAGATCAAGGCCGGTCAGCTTTTTAAAGCCTTTCATGACGTTTTCGTTCAGCGCCGCGCCGCCCGACATGCAGACTTTCAGCGATGAAAGATCGTATTTCTTCACGTCCTTGGAATCGATGATTGCTTTGTACAGCGTGGGCACGCCGGCGAACATCGTCGGCTTTTCCTTGTCGATGGTCTTCAGCGTTTCTTTCAGATCAAACTTCGGCAGCATGACCAGCTCCGCCCCGATTTGCAGCGACATGTTCAGCTGAACCGTCATGCTGAAAACGTGGAAGAAGGGCAAAACGGCCAGCATTTTTTCTTGCTGCTGCGTCGGCTTGCCGCCGGTGAACCACAGATTGGCCTGATGCAGGTTGGCGGTCAGGTTGCCGTGGCTCAGCGCCGCGCCTTTGGGCACGCCCGTTGTGCCGCCGGTATATTGCAGCACGGCGATGTCATCGGGTGTGATCTCGACCGGCTTCGGTTTGCCGGGGCGGGAGATCATTTTGGCAAAGGACAGATGCGTCTGGTCTTGCTTGACCTTCATCGTATCCGATTTGCCGAAAAGACCCTTGACCGCGTTCAGCGTACGGAAGGCGAAACCTTTCACATTCGGCAGTGCATCGGCAAGGTCGCAAGAGATGATTTTTTTCAGATGCGTGGTGCCGAGCATCTTTTCGACTTTCGACTGGACCTGTTTGACGTTGACGGTCACCATCAAATCGCACTGGCTGTCGTTGATCTGGTGTTCCAGCTCTTTTTCGGCATAGAGCGGGTTGAAATTGACGACGGTAGCGCCGGCCTTCATCGCGCCGTAATAGGCGATGACGTAAAACGGCGTATTGGGCAGGCACAGGCCGACCTTCGAGCCTTTGCCAACGCCTTGGTCTTGCAGGCTCTTTGCGAAACGGTCGACGGCTTCGCCGACTTCGGCATAGGTCATTGTCTTGCCCATGAAATTCAGGCAGGTGCGCTTGCCGTGTTTTTTGACTGAATCTTCGAACAGCTTGACCATGGTCGATTGCGGTACATCGGCGTCCCAGTCGATATCGACGGGATATTTACGCGCCCAGGGCGCGGCGGGTTTTTTGCTGTTGTCGTTGTCGCTGCCAGATGTGGCGGAAGGTTTCGGTTCTGCGCTCATTATTTTTTCTTTCGGGTCTGTGGTTGTCTTCGCGCGCGCCCGCCATTGCAGACACGCAAACACACACACCCGTCGCGCCGTTCGCCGGATTTTTTCCGGCTTTGTTATTCTTGTTTTTTGAAGCTTGGATGAAGCTAACAGCTTGCCCGTGGCATGTAAACCCGCTGGCCATATTATCTGCCGCGAGCGTGATTATGGTTTTTTGCGCTGCCGTATAAAAGTGCGCGCGCATAAAAAAACAGCCGCCTTGTTGCAGGCGGCTGTTTTTTTATTGTCGGTGGCGGTGCTTAACCGGCGTTCGGGCCATTCGGCTTTTTCGGCTCCGGTGCTTTCGGTTTCGTCGCGTCGGTTTCCGGCACGGCAGGGATCAGCATGTCGAGCAGGCTGGAGCCGGTGCTGGGCTTCTTCGCCTGATCCGCGCGCGCTTTGTCGATTTGTTCGCCCGCGGCGTCGGTGCCTTTGGACACTTTGTCTTTTACAACATCGAAAGCACCTTTGAGTCTTTTGCCGAGCGCATCCGCAGCTTCATCAACTTTTCCGGCCAGCGGCTGGGCTTTACCGGCGAGATCGGCGGTCTTCTCGGTGATGGTCTTGCCGATTTCATCCGCTTTCTTGTACGCATCGCCATAGGCCTTGATGCCTTTTTGCGCCATTTTGGCAACGGCGGCGGCGCGGCGGATGGCGCGGGCGTTATCTTCGCGCTTCGCGTTGCGCTTCTCCTGCGGGTCTTCGGATTTCTTGATCTTGTCTTCGGCACCCTCTTGCAGACGCTTGAACCAGTCTTTCATACCCATGGCACCTTTCCTTTAGGAATAAAATTGAATGTCTTATTGTTACGATATGTCGCAACGCTAGACAAGCGCGCAAGACTTGTCAATCCTTATGGCAAAAGACTGAAAAACAGGGACATAACGGCAGAAGCGTTCAGAACAGCTGGCCCTGCCGGACGTCGGCGGGCGATTCGGTCCTCCCTGCGGATGCCGGGGCGGCGGGGCGGATATCCAGCGGCTGCAT
The DNA here is from genome assembly GCA_030682495.1 of Alphaproteobacteria bacterium. Lineage (GTDB taxonomy): Bacteria > Pseudomonadota > Alphaproteobacteria > Micavibrionales > UBA2020 > UBA2020. The sequence continues at coordinate 11,143 of JAUXOC010000009.1, forward strand.
CGCGGCGCGCGCGGCGATATCCACCAGAATATCCGGCGTCGTGTCTCTGCCGAGCCAGCGGTCAATGTCGGCGCTCTCCGTCAGCATCATCGGCATGCGGTCGTGGATCGCGGCCAGCGCGGGGGATGCGGCAATCGTCAGAATGGCAAAGCTGTCTTTGACGGTGCCATCTGCGGGGTTTGTCCAGCGGTCCCACAAACCGGCGAAGGCAAAAGGTCTTTGCAGCGCAAGTGAAATATCATAGGGAGTTTTAGGCTTTGTGCGCGCATCCCATTCGATAAAGCCATC
>JAUXOC010000012.1 GCA_030682495.1 Alphaproteobacteria bacterium
TGGCTGGACAGCCGCAGCCCCTGCGTGAGCATCGACAGCGCCAGCAGAAAAATGCCAATGCCGCCCAATATCTGTCCTGCAATCCAAAAACTCATGATTTCTGCTACTTTCAGGCAACGTACGGGGACTGTTCTTGTCCCCTTACACGGAGGTTGCGGCGGGTGCCGTATCCTATATAATCCGCATGATCTTATTCAAAAGGCCGCCGCGGCGCAATGCGGCGGCACATGACGACAAAGGAGAGACCATGCGCAACATTCTGATGGCCAGCGACCTGTCCAGCCGCAGCGACCGTGCTTTTGACCGTGCGGTGCAGGTATCCAAACAGTTCAAGGCCGGTTTGCATGTACTGCACGTTCTTGACCCCGATCTGCCGATGCAGATTCAGGACGAGCTGCTCGACAACGCTGAAAAAACGCTGAAGGCGCAGGCCGGACGCGCGCAGAAAAAAGTCAGCGCCGCCGCCGAAAAAAAATCGGCCGGTAAAAAATCCGCAGGTAAAAAAGACGCGGTCGTCGTTGCGGCGGGCAGCCCCGCGCAGACAATCCTTGAGCAGTCCAAGAAACTTAAAGCCGATCTGATTGTGACCGGCGCGCATAAAAAAGACAGCCTGCGCGACCTGTTCATCAAATCCACCGCCGAAAAGCTTTTGCGCTTTAGCGAAAAGCCGGTGCTGGTCGTCAAAAACCCCGTCAAGGGCGAGTATAAAAAAATCGTCGTCGGGATGGATTTTTCCGATCACGCGCTCAAGGCGCTGTATACGGCCTTGACGATGTTTCCCGCCGCCGCGGTGCATGTGGTGCATGCCTATTCGCTGCCCTTCCGCGGGCTTGTGAAAGACCGCGATCTGGAGGCCTTCACGCTCGACCAGCGCAAAGAGGGAATGGACAAAGTTCTCGCCGCCCTCGGCCGCAAGCTGGGCAAGGGCAAGGCGAAAGCCTTCGCGCGTATGAAAGTGGTGATGAAAGACGACCAGCCCTCGGCGTCCATCCATGCCGAAGTGCGCAAGATGGGGGCTGATATGGTGATTATCGGCACACACGGCAAATCGGACATTCTGACCGGTATCGTCGGCAGCGTCGCGCGCGACATGATCCACAACAGCAAAGCGGATGTGCTGGTGGTGAATTAACACCAGCCGCCGCCTGCCCAAATTAAAAACGCGCCCTTGTGACAGGGCGCGTTTTTATGTGATGCGGAGCGGTTTTATCAGGCCGCGAGATCGAAACGATCCGCGTTCATGACTTTCGTCCAGGCGGCGGCGAAGTCCTGCACGAATTTTTCCTTGTTGTCGTCCTGCGCATAGACTTCGGCATAGGCGCGCAAGATAGAGTTGGAGCCGAAGACCAGATCGACGCGCGTGGCTGTCCATTTCACCGCGCCGGTTTTGCGGTCGCGGATGTCATAGAGGTTCTTGCCCGTCGGTTTCCACACATATTGCATATCGGTCAGGTTGACGAAGAAATCTGTCGTCAGCGCGCCCTCGCGGTCGGTGAAAACGCCATGCTTTGTACCGCCGTGGTTGGTGCCCATCACACGCATGCCGCCGATCAGCGCGGTCATTTCGTAGGCGGTCAGCCCCATCAGCTGCGCACGGTCGAGCAGCATTTCCTCCGGTGCGGGAGTGTAGTCTTTTTTCTGCCAGTTGCGGAAACCGTCGTGCAGTGGCTCCAGCACGGCAAAGGATTCCGCATCGGTCGCCTCGGCTGTCGCATCGCCGCGCCCGGGCGCGAAGGGCAGGGTGATGTCGAAACCGGCAGCCTTGGCTGCTTGTTCCACGCCGTAATTACCGGCAAGGACGATGATATCGGCCAGACTTGCGCCCGCGCTTTGCGCGATGCCTTCCAGCACCGGTAGCGTTTTGGCGAGACGTGCGGGTTCGTTGCCTTCCCAGTCTTTTTGTGGGGCAAGGCGGATACGCGCACCATTGGCACCGCCGCGCAGGTCGGAGCCGCGGAACGTGCGGGCGCTGTCCCATGCGGTGGCGACCATATCGCCGAGCGAGAGGCCGCTTTTGGCGATCAGCGCGCGGGCGGCGGCAACGTCATAGTTTTTGTTGCCGGCAGGCACGGGGTCTTGCCAGATCAGGTCTTCTTTCGGCACATCGGGGCCGATGTAGCGGATTTTCGGGCCCATATCGCGGTGGGTCAGTTTGAACCACGCGCGCGCAAAGACGTCCGAGAAATAGGCGGGATCTTTATAGAACCGCTCCGAAATCTCGCGATATTCGGGATCCATCTTCATCGCCATATCCGCATCAGTCATGATGGGATTGTAGCGGATCGACGGGTCTTCGACGTCAACGGGTTTGTCTTCTTCCTTGATGCTGACCGGCTCCCACTGGTTTGCGCCGGCAGGGCTCTTTTTCAGCTCCCAGTCATGGTTCAGCAGCATCTCGAAATAGCCGTTGTCCCATTTGGTCGGGTGCGTGGTCCAGGCGCCTTCGATGCCGCTGGTCACGGTATCGCGGCCATATCCTTTGCCGGTCGGGTTGTGCCAGCCAAAGCCTTGTTCTTCGATACCGGCAGATTCCGGTTCTGCCCCCAGCTTCGACGCATCGCCGTTGCCGTGGCATTTGCCGACGGTGTGGCCGCCTGCGGTCAGGGCGACGGTTTCTTCGTCGTTCATCGCCATGCGGCCAAAGGTTTCACGGATATGCTGCGCGGTTTTCAGCGGGTCGGGCTTGCCGTTGACGCCTTCGGGGTTGACGTAGATCAGCCCCATCTGCACGGCGGCCAGCGGATTTTCCATCGTCTCCGGATTGCTGACATCGCCATAGCGGCCATCGCTGGGCGCGAGCCATTCTTTTTCCGATCCCCAGTAAACGTCTTTTTCCGGATGCCAGATATCCGCGCGGCCAAAACCGAAGCCGAAGGTTTTCAGCCCCATGGATTCATAGGCCATGTTACCGGCAAGGATCATCAGATCCGCCCAGCTGACTTTGTTGCCGTATTTTTTCTTGATCGGCCACAACAGGCGGCGCGCCTTGTCGAGGCTGACGTTATCCGGCCATGAATTGAGCGGGGCAAAACGCTGGTTGCCCGTGCCGCCGCCGCCACGTCCGTCGGCGATGCGGTAAGATCCTGCGGCGTGCCACGCCATGCGGATCATCAGGCCGCCGTAATGTCCCCAGTCGGCAGGCCACCATGGCTGGCTGTCGGTCATCAGCGCTTTCATGTCTTTCTTGAGCGCTTCCACGTCGAGCTTTTTCAGCTCTTTGCGGTAATCGAAATCTTTGCACATCGGGTTGGTCTTGCTGTCGTGCTGGTGCAGGATGTCAAGGTTCAGCGCATTCGGCCACCAATTCGTATTGGCATTGCCGCCGGCGGTCACGGCGCCGTGCATAAAGGGGCATTTGCCCGCGCTGTTGTCCTGGTCCTGTTTTTGCGGTTTGTTCATGGGTATTTCTCCGGTGGGTTGGTTGTGTGCGGGCTTGCGCCTGTGCGTGAAAAGGGGCTTGAAAATCGTCTGCGCGCTGCGGGTGAACCGCTCTGTTTATAGCGTGTTCCGATTAACAATTTGTGAATATACGTTGAAAGGGTAGTCGCATCGGTCTATAAACAAAAATATAAATATCCTATCAAACCTATAACACCTGCTTATGAGCCATAATCATGAACTTGCGCGATCTTGAATATATCCTTGCGGTGGCCGAAAAACGGCATTTCGGCCTTGCCGCCGAGGCCTGTAACGTCAGCCAGCCTGCGCTCAGCACCCAGATACGCAAACTGGAAGAGCATCTGGGCCTGCGCCTGTTTGACCGCACCACGCGCGAAGTGACGCCGACGCCAGAGGCGGAATTTGTTCTCACCCATGCGCGCACGATTCTGGACAATGCCGGCGAAATCCGCAAATACGCGCGGCTGCACCGCGAAGGCAAACAGGCCAAGATCATCAACCTTGGCGTGATCCCCACCATTGCGCCTTACTACCTGCCGGAATTTTTTACGCATGTTGGTAAAAAGGCCCGCGCACGCAATATCAGCTGGCAAATCCACGAAGAAAAGACCGACCGGCTGATGACGCTTTTGCAGGAAGGCAAAATCGATGCTGCCATTGTCAGCCTGCCTGTGCGCGGCGAGGGGTTGAAAACCCGCAAGCTTTTCACCGAGCCTTTTTATCTGGCCGTTCCCGCGGGGCATCCTTATGCGGCGCTGGACGTGGCGGATCCGGGCGATCTTGCCAATGCCGATTGGCTTTTGCTCGACGACGGGCATTGTCTCAAAGACCAGATGCTCGGCATTTGTGAAAAATTGCGCAGCCCCGCCAATCCGGTCTATGGGCATTCTTTTCGCGCGACCAGTCTTGAAACGCTGCGGCATATGGTGGCGATGCATTCGGGCGTGACGCTGCTGCCGGAAATGGCGCGGCGGAGAAATGACGGCATCGTCTATATCCCGTTTCAAAACGACCGTTATGCGCGCGCCATCGGCCTTGTCTGGCGGCAGACGAGCTCTTATGCCAGCGAAATACAATCGCTCTGCACATTTTTGGAAAAATCGGCGTAAAGATCAGGGGCGCGGCTTTTTGGGCGCGGCGGGCTTGGCGCGCGCGGCATAGCGCGGGTCATGCAGGAAATTTTTCAGCACGGCCTTGTATCTCGCCAGCAGCTCTGCGCCTGCCGCGGTATCGATGCGGCGGCCTTTGAAAGACGTCGCCGTTTTGTGCTGCGTCAGCAAAAAATAATCCTGTATCATCGCCGCCTGTTGTTCAAACCCGTAAGACGTCAAATCGCGCGCGGGGTCGAGGCGGTAGGGATAGCTCTGCGCATAATTGAATTTATGCTTCAGCGTTTCGCGCGCCGCTTCGCGCGGGGTGGACAGCACGCGGTTTTGATGCTGCCAGACATGGACAAGTTCGTGGATGAAGACAGATTGTTTTTGCGCATCGCTTTCTTGCGAGAAATCGGCGCTATAGGCGCTACGCGGAAACGAGATGCGATTGCCGACCGCCACGGCCTGATGTTTTTTCTGCAATCCGGGCGGCAGGATGCGCTGCGCGTATAGCCGCACACGGCTATAATCGACCGCCTCGCCAAAGACGGTTTTGGCCAGCGCGATTTCGCCGTCGGTCAGCTGTCGATGCCGCATTTGCTGCTCCGCACAAAAAGCAATGAATAATCAGTAGCATAGGGTGAAAATGCCGGACTGGCCAGCCGCAAAGTTAAGGTATATAAATACCTCTTTTTAATTGACATAAGCGCCGCGAATCAATAATCTGTACATACCCCTGAAATGTCGCACACAAGCGGGAGGACGCATGACACAGATGGACAACCAGAAAACGGACTCGGCACTCGCCAAACTCGGCTATAAGGCGCTGCGCAATTTCGATTTCGTTTTTGCAGGGCTTTGCCTTAGTTTCGCGCTGGCGTCACAGCCCTTTACGACATCGTTTTACAAAGAGCCGCTGGCGGACGCCAAGGCGCGCTACGAAGTCCTCTACGAAAAAGCGGATTCCGTTTTCATCGCCGCCAACGGCCAGAAAGCACCCGAAGATTCCACGCTCAACATGCACCTCTATAACCGCCGCGGCGAAAGCCGGGAGCTGCGCGAACTGTCAGATGAATTCCGCAGCGCACGCGTCGATGTACGGCGCGGAGAAGAAATGATGACCTTTGCCAACGGCTACGGCTATACCTGCGCGGTTCTTTTTGCGGGGATGGGCGCGCTGTCGGCCGGCATGGGCATCTCCGCCCGCCGCCGGAAAAAGGACGGCATGTCTCCGGATTAAACGGTCATGGAATAAACAGAGATCACGCCTTGCGCGCGGCTTGTGCTTCCAGCAAGGCCTGATCTTCCAGCCAGAGCACTTCGGCGGCGGCGAGCTTTTCGCAGGCCGCCGTATGTTCTTTCTGAGCGGCGGCGGCACGGGCGGCATCGGCGTAAAAGCCGGGCGCGGCCATATCGGTCTCCAGCTTGTCTTTTTGCGCGGTCAGCTTGGCAATATCTTTTTCCGCCTTTTCGATGCGTTTGCGCAGTGCCGACAGATTGACGGGCGGGGCGGTCTGTACGGGCGCCTCGGCGGGCGCAGGTGTCTCTGTGTCTTTCTGGCGTCCGGCGCGCTCCTTGCTGCGGCGGTCGCGGCGCTGCTGAATGACAAAGCGGCGGTAATCGGCCAGATCGCCGTCGAAATTTGTGACTTCACCGTCATGCACCAGCCACAGACGATCCGCCACACGCTCGACCATGCCGGGGTCGTGGCTGACGATAATCACCGCACCGTCATAGCCGTTGAGCGCCTGTATCAGCGCCTGACGCGCATCGATGTCAAGGTGGTTGGTCGGCTCGTCTAAAAGCAGAATATGCGGCGCATCAAAGCTCATGATCGCGAACAAAAGCCGTGCCTTTTCACCGCCGCTCAGAGAGGCGATGGTATTGTCGGCGAGGTCTTTGGAAAAATGGAACTGCCCCAGCTTGGCGCGCACGACAGATTCCTTGACGTTGCCGGTCTTGCGTTCCATCAGCCGGTACATTTCAAGATAGGGCGTGGAGGTGACGTCAAGTTCTTCTGTCTGGTGCTGCGAGAAATAGCCGATGCGCAGCTTGCCGGAGCGCACAACTTCGCCCTGCATCGCGCCCAGTTTTCCGGCGATCAGTTTAATCAGCGTCGATTTACCGTTGCCGTTCGCGCCCATCAAGGCGATGCGGTCGTCCATATCGATATTGTGGCTGACGCGGCGCAGGATGGGGTTGCCTTCGGTATAGCCGACATCGACGCCGCGCATGGCGATAAGCGGCGATGAAAGCTCTTCCGGCTGCGGAAACGAAAAACGCAGGCCGCGGCTGGCGATAACGGCATCGACCAGATCCATTTTCTCAAGCGCCTTCATGCGGCTTTGCGCCTGCCGCGCCTTGCTGGCTTTGGCGCGGAAACGGTCGACAAAGGCCTGCATATGCGCGCGCTGCGCCTGCTGCTTTTCAAATTGCGCTTGCTGGTGCATCAGGCGTTCGGCGCGTTCACGCTCGAAGGTATCGTAATTGCCGGTGTAGAGCACGACTTTCTGCTTTTCGACATGTACGATATGGTCGGCGCAGATGTTGAGCAGCTCGCGGTCGTGCGAAATGACCAGCAGCGTATGCGGATAATTGGCCAGATAATCCTCCAGCCACATGATCGCTTCGAGGTCGAGGTGGTTGGTCGGCTCATCGAGCAGCAGTACGTCCGGCTGCACAAACAGCGCGGCGGCAAGGGCAACGCGCATGCGCCAGCCACCGCTGAGCGCATTGAACGGCGCGCGCAGCTGGTCGTCGGCAAAGCCGAGGCCGGTCAGCAAAATCGCGGCGCGCGAGGCGGCGGTATAGGCGTCCAGCTCGGCCAGGCGCATATGGATGTCGCCGATTTTATAGGGGTCGGTTTCCGTCTCCGCCGCGTGCAGCAGCTCGGACAGTTCGGTATGCGCGTGGATGACGATATCGATGATCGGCGTGTCGGTGACCGGAATATCCTGCCGCACCATGCCAAAGGTCTGGCGTTCGTTCAGTTTGATATGGCCGGCATCCGGATGCAGGTCGCCCGAAATCAGCTTGAACAGCGTCGATTTGCCTGCGCCATTGGCGCCGACCACGCCGACTTTCCAGCCGTCCATGATATTGACACTGCACTCTTCAAGGATGGTACGCCCGCCCACGCGGTATGTCAGGTTTGATACGCTCAGCATAATGCCGATGCTTATGACATAACGCGGCGCGCGGGTAAAGCTTTATAAGGATTTAATCCAGAATAAATCCATCCGCGCCCTCAACCACGACGCGGCCGGTGCCTTTGGTGACATGGCCGATGCGCCAGAAACGCTCTCCGGCTGCACCAAGGCGGCTCAAAAGCGCATCCGGCTGGCGTGTGGCCAGCACAAGACCGATTCCCATGTTGAAGGTCTGGTAGAGCGCGCGCCGTGCAAGGCCGCTGCGGCGGGCAATTTCGCCAAAGACAGGCGGCAGGTGCGCCATCTCCGGCAGGGTGTCGATGACGTAATCAAATCCGCCGTTCATACGCGGAATATTGGCAAAGCCGCCGCCGGTGATATGCGCCATACCGTGCAGGATATCGCGTGCATCCTTGACGGCGTTCCAGTAAATGCGCGTCGGGGTCAGACATTCTTTGAGCAGGTCGATCTCGGATACGTCCACCAGTTTGCGCACCAGCGAATAGCCGTTGGAATGAAACCCCGATGACGGCAGGGCGATCAGCGTATCGCCCTCGGCGATATTGCTGCCGTCGATGAGATCACGCTCCATCACTTCGCCGACGCAAAAACCGGCCAGATCGTATTCGCCGTTTTGATACATGCCCGGCATCTCCGCGGTTTCCCCGCCGATCAGCGCGCAGCCGGATTGCAGGCAGCCATCGGCGATGCCGCCGACGATTTTCTCGCCCGTCTCCACATCCAGCTTGCCGGTGGCAAGGTAGTCAAGGAAGAACAAAGGTGCAGCCCCCGTGCAGATCACATCGTTCACGCACATGGCGACAAGATCGATGCCGATGGTATCGTGAATACCCAGCTGCTGCGCGATTTTGACTTTGGTGCCGACACCGTCCGTGCCGGCGGCGAGTATTTTGCCGCCGTCCATTTTATAAAGCGCGGCAAAACCGCCGACGCCTGCCATCACGCGGTCGGTATAGGTGCTGGCGACTTTGGCTTTGATACGTTCGACAAAAGCATCGCCGCGCTCGACGTCAACGCCCGCATCGCGGTAGCTGGTTTGTTTCGGCTGCATGGGATGCTCCTTGGGGGATTATGGATTGTCGCGCATCTTCACGCCTTTTCATGTCGCGCCATGAAAAGGCGATCTGCGCTAATGACGGAAGTGGCGGCGGCCGGTGAAGGCCATGGCGATGTCCTGTTCTTCGCAGGCCTGAATGACGTCTTTGTCTTTCACGCTGCCGCCGGGCTGCACGATATAGCGAATACCTGCGGCAGCGGCGATGCCGATGTTATCGGCAAAGGGGAAAAAGGCGTCAGACACCAGCACGCAATCTTTCAGGCTTTCATGCCCGTTTTCCTGCGCTTTTTCGACGGCCTGTTTCATGCTGACAAGGCGGTTGGGGTTGCCCATGCCGGCGCCGATCATGCTGAGGCCTGCTTCGGTTTCGGCAAAGAGGCCGATGGCATTGCTCTTCAGGTGTTTGCAGGCCATAACGCCAAACCGCGCCAGCGCCGATTTTGCGGGCGGAAAGGGATTGGCCGTCGCGGGTTTGAAATCCGCATCCGCGCCGTTGTCTTCCTGCTGCACGACATAGCCGCCCGAAATCGAACGTACCATCGGCTGTTTATAGCTGCCGTCAAACACCGGCAGGGCGAGCAGGCGCAGGTTCGGCTTCTTGGCAAAAATCGCCAGCGCGGCGTTGCTATAGGCGGGCGCGACGATGACTTCGACGAAACGGTCTGCTAGCCATGTCGCCACATCCGCATCGACGGGCAGGTTAAACGCCAGAATGCCGCCAAAGCTGCTGACGGGGTCGCCCGCCCAGGCCATGTCGAGTGCGGCCAGCGGTGTTTTCGCCGCTGCCACGCCGCAGGGGCTCAGGTGTTTGATGATGGAGACAACGGCAGGGAAGTCCGGCGGTGCGACGAGCGCGGCATCACCGCAGCTGCGCCAGGCAGCATCGGCATCGAGCAGGTTGTTATACGACAGCTCTTTGCCTTGCAGCGGCTGTGCCCCCGCAATCCCCGCATGGAACGGGTCGGCATGTACATGCGACGACTGGTGCGGGTTTTCGCCATAGCGCAGCGGTGTGCCGCTGTCGGGTGTAATCACAATCGTGCGGCCTTCAGCTTGCCAGAGGTCTTCCAGTTTTGCCGCAATCATGCCGTCATAACGCGCGGTGTGGCGAAAGGCGTCAAGCGCCAGTTTCTGGCGCAGCGCGGGCGTGGTGCCGCCATCGTTTGCCGCCATATCCGCAATCAGCGCGGCGTATTGTGAGGGGCAAGTGATAACCGCCACATCGTCATGATTTTTCGCCGCGGCGCGGATCAGCGTCGGGCCGCCGATATCGATGTTTTCAATCAAAACATCTTGCGGCGGGTTGGTCTTGGCGACGGCTTCGAACGGATAAAGATTGCAAACCACCAGATCAATCGCGCGGATATTCAGCCGCGCGGCCTCGCTCTCGTCCGTTTCATGGCCGCGGCGGTATAAAATCGCGCTGGCAACGGGGAAGCTGAGCGTCTTCATGCGCCCGCCAAAACATTCGGGGTTGCCGGTGACGTTTTCGATGGGCGTTGCGGCAATGCCGCGCTCGGCCAGATATTTCAGCGTGCCGCCGGATGAAATAATTTCAGCACCTTGCGCCACCAGCGCGGCGGCGAGCGTATCCAGCCCCGCCTTGTCGCTGACGCTGATCAGGGCGCGGGTGATTTTAGGCGATGCGTTTTTCACGGGAAGACTCCTGTCCTTGTAAATGGCGAATGATATTGTCAAAAAGGATAAAACCGTCGCCGGGCTGCTTGCGCTGCGGCTGCGGCGCGCATTCGGCATGCATAAAGGCTTCGGGGTGCGGCATCAGGCCGAGCACATAGCCCGTCGGGTCGCAGAGCGCGGCAATGCGCGCGTAAGACCCGTTGATGTCGGTGTCATAGCAAAAGGGGATCTGTCCGTTCTGCACGAGTTTTTTGTGCAGCTCTTCCGCGCGCCCTTCGGCAAAAACGATGCGGCCTTCGCCGTGGCGCACGGGCAGGCGGATCGCCTCGCCCATGCCCGCTGTCCAGATGCAGCGGCTTTCCGGCTGCGGCAACAGTTTTGCCCAGCGGTCGATAAACCCTCCTCCCGCATTGGGTGCCAGCGCCACCAGACGGGCGGCGGCATCGGGAAACGGCAGCAGGCCCAGTTTGACCAGCACCTGAAACCCGTTGCAAATGCCGATCACCGGTTTTTTACGTGCGATAAAACGCGCAAAGGCATCGCCAAGCCCGTGGCGGATTTTCAGCGCCATAATCTGCCCGCTGCCCAGCTCGTCCCCAAACGAAAACCCGCCCGGTATCGCCATGCCGTCATAGGCGGCAAGCTTTTCGGGCGCGGCCAGCAGGTCGTTGACGTGCAAAATCTGCGCATCGCCACCCGCGTGGATAAAGGCAGCGGCGGTTTCACGTTCGCAATTGATGCCGTCACCGGCCAGCACCAGAAAAAGCGGTTTACGCTGCGTCATCTTAAAACCCTTTCTGCCATGCGGCGAGGATGTCTGCGAGAGCGATGCTCTCGCCGCCCACTGCCAGCTGGCTGTCATCTGTGACAGTGCCGATTTTGCGCATCGCCGATCCTTGCATCAGCGCTTCAAAGGCTTCGGTCTGCGCGGGAGCAAGGCTGGCGATAAACCGCGCGGGCGCTTCGCCGAATGCGGTGCGACTGTCCATGCTGTCAACCACCGCGCCGAGCCGCCCGCCAATCATGCTTTCGGCCAGCGCGCAGAGCAGCCCGCCATCCGAAAGATCATGCAGACTTTGCAGCAGGCCCTCCGACAGCGCCGCATGCAGACGGCGGTACATGTCGATGGCGGCGGCGGTATCAAGCGGCAGCGGTTGATCATCGGGCGCTTTGAACTGCGCCGCATATTCGGATGCGCAGAAAGAAGTCTCTGCACCGCCCAGCAGATAAATCACATCGCCCGCCGCCTTGAAATAGCTGCCGCAGGCAATGCCGGTGCGGCCGCGCGCCATGGCGGTGACCATCAGGGTCGGCAAAACGCTAATCGTGATCGGCTGGCCGGATTTATCGAGGCCGCGGAAATCATTCTTCATGCTGTCCTTGCCGCTGACCAGCGGTGCGCCATAGGCGCGGCAGATGTCGTATAGCCCCTCACAGGCGCGCACCAGCTGCCCCATTTTATAATCACCATCGGGATTTTTGGCGCTTTTGACCGGATCGGGCCAGCAGAAATTGTCGAGCAGGCAGAGCATATCCGGATCGCCGCCGGTTGCAACGGTATTGCGCACGGCCTCGTCGACCGCATATTGCGCCATCAGATAGGGGTCGTGCGGCGAGAGGCGCGGCGCCATGCCGCAGCCGATGACGGCAGTATGTTCGCGCGCGCCGCCATGCGGATAAAGCCAGATCGCGCCCGCATCGTTCGGCGCGTCTTCCTGCACACCGCCAAAGGGCTTCACATGCGTTGCGGCCTGCACTTCGTGGTCATAGGCGCGCACCCATTTTTCTTTCGAGGTGATATTGGGTGTGGCCAGTAGATGCAAAAGCGTATCTGTCAGCGTCTCGGGCGCAGACTTGCGCTTGTCTTCCCGTTTTCCTCCGCGCCATGCGGGCCTTGTGCGGGGGCCGTCCCAGAGGGCTTCGAGCTGCAAAGGCGGCAGACTGTCGTGGATAAAATGAAGCGGCAGAGAGGCAACAGTTGCACCGTCATAGGCGACATGCAAATCGCCGCTGTCGTTGAAATGGCCGATCATGCTGGCAACCACGCCGCGCCGTGCGGCCAGTGCCAGCAGCGTGTCCAGATGTTCCGGCGGCACGGCCAGCGTCATGCGCTCCTGACTTTCGCTCACCATCAGCTCCCACGGGGCAAGGCCGGGGTATTTGACGGGGCAGCGCGCCAGATCAAGCGTCGCGCCGCCTGACATCTGCGCCATTTCGCCGACGCTGGATGACAAACCGCCCGCGCCGTTATCAGTAATGGCGCGGTAAAGGCCGAGATCGCGCGCTTCTAAAAGGAAATCTGTCATCAATTTTTGCGTCAGCGCATCGCCGATTTGCACGGCGGTGGCAGGCGCGTTTTCATCCATGGCAAGCGAGCTGAAGGTTGCGCCATGAATGCCGTCCGCGCCAATCGCGCCGCCGGTCATGACGATACAATCGCCGTTTTCGATGTGTTTTTCGGCACTGGCGCGGCCATCGGGCAATTTTTGCGGCATGACGCCGACGGTGCCGACAAAAACCAGCGGCTTGCCCGCGTAATCTTCGTCAAAAAAGAACGCGCCATTGACGGTCGGGATACCGCTTTTGTTGCCGCCGTCCTCGACGCCTTTGTGGACGCCTTCGAGGATCTGGCGCGGGCTTTTGGGGCCTTGCGGCATTTCGCTCTCGCGCCCTTTTTCGGGCATATGGGGCGGGGCGAAACAGAAAACATCCGTATTGGCGATAGGCTTCGCGCCCATCCCCGCGCCCAGAATATCGCGGTTGACGCCCAGAATGCCCGTCAGTGCGCCGCCGTAAGGATCAAGCGCGGAGGGGCTGTTGTGCGTTTCTGCCTTGATGCACAGATCAATGTTGTCGTCAAAGCGCACAATGCCCGCATTGTCGCTGAAAACCGAAATCAGCCAGTCAAGGCCGCGGTCTTTGCGCACGTCTTCGGTGGCGCGTTTGATAAAGCTTTTATAAAGGCTGCTCAGTTTGCGCGCTGTGCCGTCCGGCCCTGTATAATCGATATCGGCGGCAAAAATCTTGTGCTTGCAATGCTCGCTCCAGCTCTGGGCGAGGATTTCGATTTCAACATCGGTCGGCGCGGCGGGCAGGCCGCCAGCGGCGCGGGCGGCGGCTGTTTGCGGCTGTGCATAAAAATCGCGGATATGTTTCATCTCGCCAAGACTGAGGGCGAGGCAGCGGTCAAGGCTCAGTTTCTCAAGCGCCGCATCATCGATATGCAGATCGACCGTATCAAACAGTTTTTGTGGCGTGTCCAGCTGCACCGTGGGCAGGCGCACATCGTTGAACCTTGTCTGCGCGGCAAAATCGGCATAGGCCAGCACGTCGATTTTCTGGATCAGCGGATTGGCCAGCATTTCTTCGGCAATCTTCGCGGCATCGCTGGCGTGAAGGTCGCCGTAGAGGAAATAAAGGCTGCTGCTGGCCACGCGGGCATCTGTGCCGGTCAGGCGCAGCGCCATTTCCGCGGCGCGCGCGGCATTGTCGGTAACACCGGGGCGGAAAGAAATTTCGGCCACGTAGGCAGGGATTTTTGCGCGGGCGTTGTCTGCCGTGTGCAGCTGCTGCAAAACGGGGTTGGCAAAAACATCTTGCAGCACGTGGGGCGGCACGGCTTTATCGGCGGATATTTTATAGACTTTGACTTCTTCGAGCCCTGCAAGGCGGATGCCGAAAAAATCCTGCGCCTGACGGCAGCGCGCGGCAAGGGCGGCGGCAGGCTCGCGTTCGGTGATTTCGATGCGCTGCGCTGTTTTGCTCATGCTTGTGCCCATTTTTTCTCCTCCGCCGTGCCGGTATGTTCGCGCGATAGGGTGCGCAGGAAATCCGCATAAAGTCTGTATTCCAATTGCTGCCCCGCCGCGCAGAAGGCGGCAAAATCCATGTCTGCTGTGCGCGCATAGGACGCCTGTGCAATAACGGGGCCTGTGTCCATGCCGTCATCGACGTAGTGCAGCGTGACGCCGTGGCTGTGCCCGCCTGCATCGTAGGCGCGGTGATAACTGTCCTTGCCCGCGAAATCCGGCAGCAGGGAAGGGTGGATATTGACCGCGCGGTTGTGCCCGCGCGCGTCATCGTAAAAATGCCGCAGAAAATCCGCGCTCAGCAGCTGCATAAATCCGGCCAGAAACAGCCAGTCGATACGCGCGCCGTCGAGCGCGGCCAGAATCTCTTTTTCCTGCTGGGCTTTTGCGGCGCGAACGGGCAAGTCTTGTGCGCGCGCGATAACGGCGCAGGGGATACCGTGCTGTGCCGCGCGGGCAATTACCCCTGCATCCGGATTATTGGTGACGATGAGGGTGATATCGATACCCTTCAGCGCCTTGCAAGTATCCATGATATTATCGGCATTGGTGCCGGTGCCGGAGGCGAAAACCGCGGCGCGCAAGGGGCTTTTCGGTGATGCGCGATCAGCGGCCAATGTCCGACCTCCAATGCGCGCCGGTGAAATGGATGCGGTGTAGTGCGGCGTAAGCTTTTTCGCGCGCCTCGGCGACGTTGCTGCCGGTGGCGGTGATGCCGAGTACGCGCCCGCCGGTGTTTTGCCACGTATCGCCGTCTTTGCGCGCACCGGCGATAAACAAGAGCGCGTTATCGTTGCTGCCGCCCGCCAGCATCTCGGCGGGCAGAGAGATTTCTTCGCCAAGGCGCATGCCGGTGCCAAAGGTTTCGGGGTAGCCTTCGGACGTCATCACCACATGCACGGCGCTGCCGGATTTCAGCTGCGGCGGGTTTTGCCCCTCCAGCGTGCCTTCTGCAGCGGCCAGCAGCAGGGGCAAGAGATCGTCTTCGATCATGGGCAGCAGGATTTGCGCTTCGGGGTCGCCAAATCTTGTGTTGAATTCGATGACGTTCACATCGTCGCCGTCGATCATCAATCCGGCAAACAAAAACCCGCAGTAAGGCGTCCCCGCTGCTGCCATACCCTCCACTACGCGTGCGAAGATGTGATCTTCGATAAAGGTGCGTGCGGCGGTGGACGGCCAGTTTTCGGGCGCATAGCCGCCCATGCCGCCGGTATTGGGGCCAAGATCGCCGTCGTTCACGCGTTTATAATCGCAGGCATAGCCGATGGTGACAAAACCGTGCCCGTCACAAAGGGCAAAGGCGGACACTTCGCGCCCCGTGATTTTTTCCTCCAGCAGCAGCATGTCTGATTTCACGCTGCAGGCAGGGTCGCGCATAAAAGCGTCGACGGTGGCGATCGCTTCGGCGCGGTCATGGGTGACGACAACGCCTTTGCCTGCGGCAAGGCCGTCGGCTTTGACGACGATTCCTGCGCCCTCGACGTCCCATAGCGCGATTTTCTGTGCGGCGTCTTCGGGCGTCACGGCAATGGCGAAATCTGCGGTGGGGATACCGTGCGACGTCATAAAGGATTTTGAAAAGATCTTGGAGCTTTCCAGCCGCGCCGCAGCCTGTGACGGGGCGGCAACGTTATATCCGGCATCGCGCAGAGCATCCGACACGCCTGCTGCCAGCGGAGCTTCGGGGCCGATGACGACAAGGTCGGGCTTGATCTGCGCCGCCAGCGAAAGCACGGCAGCGGTATCGGCGGCATTGCCCGGTACGCAGTGCGTCTTGGGCAAAAGCGCCATACCATCACTGCCCGGCAAGACGGTCAGGGCAGCGAGCAGCGGCGATTGCGCGATTTTCCACGCGAGCGCATGTTCACGCCCGCCCGCGCCCAGAAGCAAAACCTGCATGCCGCCGCCAGAAACCATTATGCTGCCGCCTTTTTCAGCGTTTTGAAACCGGCGACAACATCACGCAGATCCCACGCTTCGGCAAAATCCTTGCCGCCGTCATAGCGCAGCGACAGGGCGCGGGCGATGCCGGTATAGATCATCTCCGCCTGCTTTTTAACATCGGCGGGCAGGGGGGCGGGGGTGGCGTTTAGCTCATCGGTGCAGATACGTTTCCAGTCTTTTTCACCGCGCGCGGCGGCGAGTTTTTTGGCGATGTCGATTTGTGCGTACCAGTTGCCGCCGCGGTAAACGTTGCGCAGCGCTTCTTTCGATAGGTGCACGCCGTCCAGCGTCAGGCGCAGTTCATCCGGCCCGATGGAGTCCACAAGCTGGAAACCGCGCAAGCCGTCTGCGCCGCAAAGATCAAAGGCAAATTCCAGTTTGCCGTCCCACAGCGCCACGCCGATACCGGCAAAAAGATCGCGCAGGCGCAGCGCCGCCAGACGTGTCAGGTCGCGCAGGGCTTCAAATTCAGCGACTTCCAGCCCCGCAATTTCACGCGCATCGGCATAGGGCAGATAGCGGTCAGAGGTTTCGAGCTTGGTGGAAAACTCGATCACGGGCAGATCAAAGATATCGCCCGCCTTGGGCGCGGCATCCAGCCCGATATCGCGGCAATAGGCGGCATCGCCCGTGCGTTGCAAGAGCGAGCTGCCCTCCGGCACGCCGAAGCGGAAGATGACTTCGAGCGGCACCAGCGTATGTTCCGGCTTGGCGGCATAGGCGCTGTAATCCCAGACCAGTTTGCCCGCGATGTTTTTGGCTTCGGGGCGCAGAACATCCACCGGCTGCACGCTCAAACAGCGCGGCTGGCTGCTGAT
>JAUXOC010000021.1 GCA_030682495.1 Alphaproteobacteria bacterium
CAATGTTTTTGATGGGTTCCTGTATGAAATACAGGTGATAAGCAAGGGGTTTACAGACTGGCGCTATTCGCACGAAAAAAGTAGCCTCAGATATAACAGCGAATTTGCCGAGACTTTTATAGTAGCTGTTAAGTCAGTTTCGGATGGCATTAGAGGACGTATTAGGAGGTCGTCTTAAATGGATTCAATGGATTTTTGGCGCTTGAATGATGAGTTTTCAATTCTACAAATACTCTTGCTGTCTTTGGGCTATGACCCTTCTGGGGATATGCAGTATGTAGAACGCAAATCTTATGATAAGCAGCCTAAAGGATACGATCCTCTTAAAACGCTGCTTATGCGGAGCGCAAAAAGAGGGGATTTGAAAGTAAACTTACAGTATGCTCCTGAATATGACGGTCATGGAAATGAGTGCGGCATAAGTGATCAGGTTTGCATTGAACGCACAACGGCGATGTTAGGCGATATAGGCGAGGGGACATTGGAAGGCGTGCGATAATCCAAGATGATCAAGATGGGTGGCTTTGCGGCACAGGGTGTCTTCGGGTATCTCTCGGACACCAGATCATCGATCCTTTTTTCTTGTACTATTATTTGGGGCAGAGGGCGGTTATTGAATGGATATACAATCAAGCTGTAGGCGCAACAATGCCCAACTTAAACACCTCGATATTACGAAGTGTTCCTGTTGTGTTTCCGAGTTTAACAGAGCAAAAAGCCATTGCCGATACTCTCAAGAGCTATGACGACCTAATCGAAAACAACCTGCGGCGGATCCGGATTTTGGAGGACATGGCGCAGAGCCTGTACCGCGAATGGTTTGTCCATTTCCGCTTCCCCGGCCATGAAAAAACCAAGATGACCGACTCCCCCCTCGGCCCTATACCGCAAGGGTGGGGAGTAAATGAAGTAGACGCGATAATTGAAAGATTATCGGTGGGAAAAAAATATGATAAAAACTCCTCTCTTGAAACAGGGATGATACCAATTTTGGATCAAGGAAAAACTGGAATTATAGGCTACCATAATGATGAGCCTGGTGTTGAATGTTCATTGGAAAAGCCTGTTGTTATCTTTGCAAATCACACTTGCTATCAGAGAATAATATTTTTTCCATTCTCGGCTATTCAAAATGTTCTTCCTTATAAATCAAAAAATGAAACCCATGATATTTACTGGCTTTACTGGGCGACAAAGGGGCTTGTTTCTCTTAGTGAATACAAGGGACATTGGCCAGAATTTGCAAAAAAATTAGTTATTACGCCTAAGCCAGATTTGTCTGAACAATTTGGCGAATATGTTGCTCCTAAAATGAAGCTAATTTATTGTCTTGAACTTCAAAATGAAAGTTTAGCAAAAATTCGCGACTTGCTTTTGCCAAAACTTATTTCTGCTGAAATTGACCTGACTGCTGCCGCCTCAAAACTCAAAGAGGCCGTATAATGCCGCGCCCGGATTCAGAAACCGCCCTTGAACTGGCCGCGCTGGATGTTTTCAGTTCTCTGGGCTGGCAAGCGCAAGATTGTTATGATGAATTTGATCAGGGTAAATCCTCTCTGGGACGTGATAACAAATCTGAGGTTATCTTATATGACCGACTGCGCCCAGCCCTGAAAAAGCTGAATCCTGACCTGCCGAATATTGTCTTTGATCTGGCGATTGAAGGGCTTTCCCGCGACCGTTCCCTTCTGGGCATGGCGGAGGGCAACCGCGAGATTTTTTACCTGATCCGCGACGGTGTGAAGGTACGCTATCCCAACCCGGACGGCGCGGGTGATCTTGACGCAACTGTCGCGCTGATCGACTGGAACAAGCCATATGAAAACGATTTTTTCGTGGCGCAACAGCTTTGGATCACCGGACCGCTGCACACCCGCCGCACAGACCTGATCGGCTTTATCAACGGCCTGCCGTTGGTTTTTGTGGAGTTGAAAGCCTCTCACCGCTCGCTGGAGGCCGCATATCGGGATAACCTGCGCGATTACAAGGACACCATCCCTAACCTCTTCACCTATAACGGCCTGATCATCCTGTCCAACGGGCGGGAGGCCAAGATCGGCTCGATCACGGCAGGCTATGAACACTTTGCCGACTGGAAGCGGATCAGCAATGAGAAGGAAAAGGGCGTTATTTCTCTGGATACGATGATTCAAGGCGCGTGCGAACCTGCGCGGCTTCTGGACATGCTGGAGAATTTCACCCTATTCATGCAGACCAAGCAGGGGCTGGCCAAGCTTATCGCCAAAAACCACCAGTTTCTTGGGGTCAACAACGCCATTCAGAGCCTTTTGGACACGCAGGCCACCCAGCAAGGACGGCTGGGGGTGTTCTGGCATACGCAGGGATCTGGCAAGAGCCTTTCAATGGTGAACTTCTCGCAAAAAGTCCTGCGCAAGATACCGGGGAACTGGACGTTTGTGGTTGTGACGGATCGGGATGATCTGGACACCCAGATTTACAAGAACTTTGCAAACTGCGGTATTGTGACCGACCCTGACGCACAGGCGGACAGCGCGGCAGACCTGCGGCAGCTTCTGGCCGGAAACCATCGCTATATTTTCACCCTGATCCAGAAATTCCGCACGGAACAGGGCGCGGCGCACCCAGTGCTGTCTGAGCGCGATAATATCATTGTGATCGTCGATGAGGCGCACCGCAGCCAGTACGACACCTTTGCGCTTAACATGCGCACGGCTTTGCCGAATGCTTCATTTATTGCCTTCACAGGTACGCCGCTGATCAAGGGCGAGGATGAGGCAACCCGCGATGTATTCGGGGACTACGTGAGTGTTTATAACTTCCGCCAGTCCGTCGAGGACAAGGCCACCGTGCCGCTTTACTATGAAGGCCGCATTCCCGAATTGCAGCTTACAAACCTGAACCTTTCGCAGGACATTGAAAACGTCATTGAAAATGCCGAGCTTGATGAGGCCCAGCAGGAAAAGCTGGAGCGGCATTTTGGCCGGGAGTATCAAATTCTAACCCGCGATGATCGGCTGGAGCGCGTGGCCGAGGATATTGTCCTGCATTTTATGGGGCGTGGTTATCAAGGCAAGGCGATGATGATCAGCATCGACAAGGCCACGACCATCCGCATGTATGACAAGGTTAAGAAGCATTGGGGGCTGTATCAGCAGAAATTGCGCGGTCGGATTGAACTGGCCAAGACTGAGGAAGAACGCAAAATCCTGTCCGACCAAATCCAGTATATGCAGGAAACGGATATGGCGGTCATCGTGTCGCAGTCTCAGAACGAGATTGATGACCTGCGGCAACGTGGGCTGGATATTCTTCCTCACAGGGAACGGCTCCAAAAAGAAGACCTTGAAGAAACATTCAAGAATGCGAATAGCAAGCTCAGGCTGGTTTTCGTCTGCGCTATGTGGATTACAGGCTTTGATGTTCCGACATGCTCCACCATCTATCTGGACAAGCCCATGCGGGGCCATACGCTGATGCAAACGATTGCACGTGCAAGCCGCGTGGCTTCCGGCAAGGAAAGCGGCCTGATTGTTGATTATGTCGGTATCTTCCGTAAGCTGGAGGAGGCGCTTTCCATCTATGGCCCCGGACGCGAGGGCAACGGCGGCGATGCGCCCCCGATTGAAGATAAAGAGGCTCAGGTTGCGCGGCTTCGGGCGGCACTGGGAGAGACCCGAGAATTTTGCGCCGGAGTGGGCGTAAATATTCAGGCCATTATGTCGGCGGAGGGGATGCAGCGGGAAGCCCTGAAATATGATGCCGTTGACGCTCTGGTAGAAAAGGATGATATTCGCACCAAGTATTTGGCAATGACCGCCCAAGTCATTCGCCTGCATAAGGATATAAAGCCGCACCCCGCCGCGAATGAGCTTTTGCCGGATGTCGTGATTTATTCGGTTCTTGCGCAGATGATCCGCGCCTTGATGCCGCCTGTCGATATTACGGCGGTCATAGAAGAAATTAACGACATACTGGATGAGTCAGTAGCCGCAGAGGGCTATAAAATCCAGCAGGGCGTTGGGGATAATGCAAAACGGATTAACCTATCGGAAATTGACTTTGAAGCCTTGCAGCAGAAATTTCAGTCCGGGCGCAAGAATACCGCGACACAGGAACTGCGGACAGCCGTTGAAGAGAAAATTATAGCTTTGGTCGAGAAGAACCGGAGCCGGATGGACTATCTCGAAAAATTCCAGAAGCTGATCGAGGAATATAACTCTGGCAGCATGAACATTGAGAAGCTGTTCGAGGAACTGAAAAATATATCCGCACTTCTGAATGAGGAAGAAAAGCGGGCGATTAAAAATAAGCTGACAGAAGAAGAGCTGGCAATCTTTGACCTGTTAACCAAGCCAGAACCCAAGCTCACGGAAAAAGAGGAAAAGCAGGTCAAATCCGTTTCCAAGCGGCTTGTGCAGGTCATAGAAGGTCTTGGATTGTGTGAGGGCTGGAAAGCCCGCCAGCAAGTCCGTGCGGATATTAAGGTCAATATTGAAAAGGCAATGGATGAGGGCTTGCCGGAGGTCTATGACAGGACGCTGTTTGCCCGGAAAGCTGCGTCTGTTTATCAGCATGTATTTGAGATTTATTGACCAATGTCGGCAAAAGTTTATCAAGAAGAAATTTACACCTTACTCCAAGGGGTCTTTCCTCCGGCACTTGTAAAAAAAGAGTGGAATATCAGAAAAGATGCGCGAGATGTCTTCCAAGCAGAGGATAGCTATGCTCCTTGCGCTGATATTGCAATCGGCCCCTTTAATGAAGATGAGGGGAGGAATATAGGCGAGATTATTGAAGCTGCGAATGCGCACCCTTTGGTGCAGCATTTAGCCCGTAGGCTTGACCCTGACGGCATGTTTAACCAGAATCCAAGGTGTTTATTGGCCATTGAGATTGAATATAGTGGCTCGATGAAGCATATTCTGGGGGATATAGCGAATGCCAGTATGCTTGGTTATATAGGAATTGTTATAGGATCGAATACCGCCCGGAAGCCAAGTCAGGTTAGAATACAGAGGGTGAAGTCTTACATTGAAAAAGTCACTATGGTGGGTAAGGCTCCCGGTGGCCTCTTTGGCAATGTAGTGTATTTTGAGGCGGAGGAGTTTCGCGGCTTGTTACTTGGTATGCCAGCATGATTCCCATTCGCACTTGAAGTTTTTAGGGGTACATTTAGGGGTATATCGGTAATTCACATCAACTATTATCTATATAATTCAATTTATTAATTCTTAGATGTGATTCCCGTCACCGCTCCAATCTATTGAAAACAAAAAAGCCGGACACCTGTCCGGCTTTTTTGTTTGAGATTAAAAAATCCAGCATCAAAATCTTGCGGTCAGCGAGCCGAAAAGGCGGAGGTCTTTGTCGTCTTCGGTTTCGACTCTGCGGGTCAGCGGCAGGGCGGCTTCGATGGTGCCGGCCAGATTGTCGTTGACGTTCACGCGCAGGCCAAGGCCGGCCGAGGCGATGGAGCGTTCCTGATCTTTCACGACCGTGTTGTCCTTGTCCCAAACCTTGCCGATATCGTAAAAGCCGTAAAGCTGCGTGAAGTTCACCGGCACCTTGACCGGATTGTTAAAGCGCAGTTCCAGCCGGCCGGCGATGCCGTCTTCGCCGGTGATTTCGGAGTTGTTATAAGCACTGCCAAAGTTGATACCGCCCACGCCGAACTCTTCGGAGGCGAGCAGTTTATGCGCCGATTTCTGCCCCTGCACCGCGCCGAAGATTTCGATCATCTGCGTTACGCGCTGCACGCGGGTGATTTCCATCGTGGCTTTGAAAAATTCCGGCTCGCCGCGCGCGCGGGTCGGGTTCAGGCTGTCTTTTTCTTTCATGTTCAGGATATCAATGCCCTTGCTCAGCTCGCCCGTCATGGTATTGAGGCCGAGGAAACCGTCGGTAAACTGATACGTACCCGCCAGACGCAGCACGCGCAGGCGATCTTCGGTTTTGCCAAGGCCGAGGTTGTCGGTGCGTTCCGTATCCAGATAGTTAAAGCGCAGCGTGGTGAACAGGTTCTGCTGGCGGCTGCGGATAAACGGATGCATCAGTTCGATATTGGCAGCGCGCGCGAGGCCTTCGATATCAAACGGCGACAAGGTATAGCCCGGCTCGGTCGCGGTCACGCTATAGCCGACGCTGACGCGCGTGCCTTCGTGGCCGATGGGCTGCGACCATGACACGGCACCGAAATCCAGCTCGCGGTCCGGCCAGCCGTCGGGCGCGGTCACAAACTGGAAGCTCAGACCTTCGTAGAGACCGAACATGTTATTCAGACGTGCACCCGCATTCAGCTGCAGCGGGCCGAGGTAGCGGCTGCCGCGGTTGTCCACCTGAAAAAACGCGTCATAGGGTTTACGCTCGACAAAAATCGTCACATCCGATGCACCTACCACATTCGGCGACGGCGACAAAACAGCGCGCGCCGACATGCCGGGAAGGTCGTTGATGAGGAGGATGTAACGCTCCAGCGTTTTCGCGTTCAGCGGCTTGCTGGCATTGATCTTGCGCGCAAAACCTTGCAGGAAAGCGGGGTCTGCCCCTTCGCTGCTTTCAATCGTCACTTTGTCAACGAAGCCTTCGACCACGCGCAGTTTGACTTTGCCCCCGTCAATCGTCTGCGGCGGGATGACGACTTGCGTCAGGATATAGCCTTCGTTGCGGTATTTGGCGGTCAGCTTCGCTGCGATATCATAGACATCCGCCAGCGTGATTTTGGTATCGAGCATGTCGCCGTAAACATCGCGCAGTGCGGCTTCATCGTAAACCGATGCGCCATCGATCTGGATTTCTTTCAGCGTAAAGGTGACTTTCTCCGCCCCTGCCGGCGCTTGCGCGGCGCTGCCTTGCGTGGTGATGCGGCCTTTAAAATCGGAAAGCCCCGGTGTCTGCTGCGGCGTAATCTGCCCGCCCGCGCGCGATGGCTCTGCCCCGGCGGGTACGGGCTGCGCATGGGTGACTGGGGCAAAAGCCAGCAGGCACAGCGCAGCATAAATGCCACATAGGACAAGGTTTTTCATTCCGCATTCCTTCGCGCATTCTGTCACGCGCCTGTCAATTCCTGCTGCCGTACTGCCTCTTTGTCGGGATAAAACAAAATCCCCCGCCGCACAACCCTCAGAGATATGCGCGGATCCATTATTCCGTAAAATTGCTGTCGGTACAAAGCCAAAGAAGCTGTTGTAAAATAACCGTTTGTCTTTAATATTCCGTTCAAGAATCGTCTTTCACTTCTCTTTTTTCAGGTCAGAGCATGCTTTACAAAAATATCCGCTTCCCCGCAGCCGTTTGCGGTTTCGCGCTTTCGCTTTTCGCCGTTATCACCGATGCGCAGGCGCAGGCAGTACCGCCATCGGCCGAACCGGGCATCGTCACGCGCAGCCTTGAAAGCCCCGACCGCAGCCGCCAGCGCCTAGACGACAGCATCACCCTGCCGAAAATGGACGACCCAAAGATCGAAGGCAGCGCCGAAAAAGTATTCGTGCTGAACGAAGTCATCCTCGACGACGCCACCGCCTATAAAATTGACGATTTCAAAGAGATCACCAAACAATATGTCGGACAGGACGTTTCCTTCGCCGACCTGAGCGGCCTTGCCGCCGCCATGACGCGCAAATACCGCGAAGACGGCTATATCTTCTCCCGCGTTATCCTGCCGCCGCAAAAAATCAAAGACGGTGTGCTGCATGTGCGTGCCGTTGAAGGCCGCGTTGCGAAAGTCGAAGTCACCGGCAATTTCAAGGACAGCCGCGGCCTCGTCAAAAAATTCGCGGACAAAATTTCATCCGCAGGACCGACCAATACCCGCGACATCGAACGCTACCTGCTGCTGATCGACGACCTGCCGGGCCTGACCGCGCGTAGCTTCGTGCGTCCCTCTCCCACCACGCCGGGCGGCAGCGACCTTGTGATCGTTGTTGAACAGGACAGCTTTGAAGGTTCTGCCAGCATCGACAACCGTGGTTCCCGCTTTATTGGCCCGTGGCGCGGCGAACTGACCGGCGCGCTGAACGGCGTGATGGGGCTGCACGAACGCACCACGCTGCGCGCCATCGTCGCTTCTCAGACCAAAGAGCTGCGTTTCGGCGAAATCACGCACGAGCAGCAGATCGGCAGCGAGGGCCTGCGCGTCAAGGGGCGCTATGCCATGACATCGACCGAACCGGGCGGCTCGCTGAGCAGCCTCGGCATTCAGGGTGACAGCGACCTCTTCGACCTCGAAACGCTCTTCCCGCTGATGCGTTCGCGCAACATGAACCTCAACCTCATCGGTGGCTTCAACGTCAACGATACCGAGACAGACCTCTCCGGTGTGCAGATCGCCAAAGACCGTGTGCGCAGCCTGCGCCTCGGCGGACGTCTCGATTTCGTCGATCCGCTGCGCGGCGTCAACCTGTTCGAGCTGATGGGCACGCAGGGGCTTGATGTGCTGAACGCGACGGACGACGGCACCGGCCGTTCCCGCGCAAACGGCGAACATGAATTTTTCCGCGTCAACGCAACAGCCACACGCATTCAGGATTTGTGGCTCGACAACGTCTCGTTGCTTGTCTCCGCCACCACCCAGTATACCAACGACCCGCTGCTGGCCTCGGAAGAGTTCACGGTCGGCGGCAACGCTTTCGGCCGCGCCTATGACTCGGGCGAGCTGGCCGGCGACAAAGGCTATGCCGGTCTGGCCGAGCTGCGCTACAGCGCCGCCGTCAACAACAGCCTGCTCAATTCCTACCAGCTCTATACCTTTATCGACTACGGCAAGGTCAAGAACATCGACCCTGCCGTTGGTGAAGCCTCCAGCGATTCACTGACTTCGGCCGGCCTTGGCGTGCGGTTCAATATGAATCATGGCGTTTCCGGTTATGTTGAATGGGACAAGCCCCTCAACAAAGAAGTCGCCGGCGAGAACGATGACGATTCTCGCATATTTTTCAACCTGTTAAAGAGGTTTTAACCGCCCGCTTCCCTCTAGCACACAGGTTTTTAACCATAACGTTTAACCATAACACTTGACGGAATCACTCCGCTCATGTAGTTATGCTTAGCTTCAATTTACGGTTTGTTAACCATTTTTCCGGAGTCTTCCCCATGCCCGCATCCCAAGTCAGAGCCGAAACCAACAAAGAACAATTCCGTTGGGGTTACCGCAAAAAAGGTAAGGAAGTTTTCAATACCTGCCGCCGTCTGGCCTTCTGCATTACGCTGGCCGGTTTTGTCGGCTTTGCGGGCTTTGAAGCCGCCGCCAACCCCTCGGATGGCACGGTCGTATCGGGCAGCGCGACGATCAGCGGCACGGGCACCAGCACGGTAACGATCAACCAGACCACGAACAAAGCCATCATCGAATGGGGCAACTTCGATATTAACGCCGGTGAAACAACGCAGTTCATCCAGCCGGACACAAGCTCGCTGGCGCTCAACCGCGTCGTCAACAGCAATCAGGCCACCGCCATCAACGGTAACCTGATCGCCAACGGAAAAGTCCTCGTCATCAACCCGAACGGCGTGCTGATCGGCGCGACCGGTAACGTCGACGTGGCAGGCTTCGTCGCCTCCACCGCCGACATCGGCAACACCGCCTTCATGACCGGCACCGGTGCCATGGAATTCAACAAGGCCGGCAAGGCCGACGCCACGGTCGAAAACAACGGCCGCATCACCATCCGTGACACGGGCCTCGGCCTGCTCGTCGCACCCGTTGTGCGCAACAACGGCCTGATCGAGGGCAACCTCGCCAAAATCCAGCTCGGCGCCGGCGATACTTTCGGCGTTGATATGTACGGCGACGGCCTGCTGCACCTCGCCGTCAGCGACAGCGCCGGCAGCCGCACCATCAAATCCGAAAACACCGGCACCATCGTTGCGAACGCGGGTAAAGTCGTCATGACCGCCGCAGCCGCCAGCAGCGTGGTCAATTCCGTTATCAACACCACCGGCGTGATCGAGGCGAAAGGCCTCGTCAACAAAGGCGGCGAAATCATCCTGACCGGCGCAGGCGCCAGCATCAAAGTTGCAGGTAAACTTGACGTCTCGGGCAAAACCGGCGGCGGCAGCATCAAAATTGGCGGCGACTACCAAGGCGGCGGCACGCTGGCCAAAGCGGATAAAGTCGAAATCGCCGAAACTGCCGTCATTGACGCCAGCGCGACCGACAACGGCGACGGCGGCACCATCATCGTCTGGTCCGAACAACTGACGGCAGCTCTTGGCCGTTTCTACGCTATGGGCGGCGAAAACGGCGGCAACGGCGGTCTGGTCGAAACCTCCTCCGTCGGCGACCTTTATGTCGATGGCAGCTATGTCAACACACTGGCCGCAGCAGGTCAGGCGGGCTGGTGGCTGCTCGATCCGACGAATATCAATGTGAACGCCACCGGTACGGCTTATAACCCCCTCGTTCACTCGATTGGGCTGCCTACCGGAAATGCGAATGTAAGCGTCACCTCTATTAACAGCGCCTCTAGCAACGTTGCGCTGAACGCAACCAACAACATCAATTTCAATACCGATGTTAACATTGCCAACAGTGGTGTCGGTCTCTATGCCTACGCAGGGAACACCATTTCTCTCCTGAACAACAGCATCACCACCAACGGCGGACATGTAAAACTCGACGCTGGCACGTTTGTGAATATCAACAACAGCGCCATCACCACGAATGGCGGCAATATCACCCTGATTGCCAGCAGGCTTTTGGGCTCCAGTGAGGTAAAGATCCAGAATTCCTCCTTCATGAGCGGCGGCGGATATATCGACATCTATGCGAAGAGCGATCTCGTTGTCAGCGGCAACAGCAAATTCGGCACCAATGGCGGCGACTTCACGGCGAATACCGGCCTGCTCGGCACGCTTCAGTTCACAAACACGACCGTCAATACCACAGGCGGCTCGACCGCGGGCAGTATTTCGGCCAGCGATATTCTGGACTGGAACATTACCCAGAACGAATTCGGCAACAACAACAACTGGTACTCCGGCACGAACGGCGGGAAGATCACCATCTCTTCCGGCAACGTGAAGCAGAGCAATAACAACTGCTTCAAAGCAGGCGGCACCGGCACTTGCGCGGGTGTGCCTGATCCCGGCCCGACGACTATCGCCATTACCATTACGGCACCCGACCAGTTCATCACCTACGGCTCGACCCTGTTCGATACCCTGCTCTATTCCGTCAGCGCCGGCGCACTGATGGGCAGCGCAGATCTGAGCGGTCACCTGACGCGCGTGGATGCAGCGAACTGGAATGTAAACAGCTATCAGATCGAAAAAGGCACCGTTGGCGTCATCAACGCAGGCTCCTATACCTACCTGATCACTTGGGATCTCGGAAAGCTTGTGATCAACCCCGCGATCCTGACCGTCACCGCCAATGCGATGTCCAAGACATATGACGGCCTCGCCTTCAACAGCGGCAGCGGTGATTACACGATCGATGCAAGCGGCTTCAAGTTCTCCGATGACGCCTCGGCCATTACCGGCGGCAGCGTTGTTTTCGGTGGTGACGCACAAGGCGCGGTCAATGCAGGTACCTACGACATCGACATTCAGGGTAGCAACCTGGCAGCGCAGAACTACACCTTCAAGTACGTCGACAACACGCTGACCGTCAACAAAGCGCTGCTGACGCTAACCGCGAACAACCAGAGCAAGACCTTTGGCCAGACGTTTGTCTTCAACGGTAGCGAATATGCCATTACCTCCGGCACGCTTTACGGTGCGGACAGCATCAACACCAATCCTGCCAACCTGAGCAGCCTTGGCTCTCCGGCACTGGCACCGGCCGGCAGCTATGGCATCACTTTCGGAGCGCTGGGTGGCGTCGGTCTTGGCAACTATGACATCACCACTGTCAACGGCACCATGACGGTCAATCCGGCCCCGAATACCACAGTCTTTACGGCTGGACTGGGCCGCCCGATTGTTTCGGTTGCGAACCAGGCTATCGTCCTGGATCGCCAGTTCGAGCCGATCGAAACCAAGACGCTGGATACCAACGTCGCTATCGGTATGCAGCAGCCGACCGCGCAGTTCCTCGCCAATCTCGAACCCGCCGCGGGCGGCGAGATGACGGCTGAAGAACTGGCCAATCTGGAGCCCGCAGCGGGCCCCGGTGTTGGCGGCGCTTCGGGTAATGCCGATATCTCCTGCGCGAACGACTTCCTGAACAACCAGCCCTGCGCCATCGACCAGTAAGCGCAAGGCCGGTTAAGCCGGAGCCCACTTTCGATAAAAAAGGCCCGCACCGCAAGGTTCGGGCCTTTTTTATGGCCGTTTTATAGATGGGGCGTAAAAGCCTTTATCCCGCCGCCGTTTAATGGCTTAATAAACGCCAGCAGACAGAGAGAGAGCATTAAAACATGACCGACAGCAATCTCCCCCCCGAAAGCAGCAACACAGACGCGCCCGAAACGGCTGAAACCAAAGCCGGGACCGCCGCCGCCGCGCAGAAAGCCGCCGACCGCCATACCGCCACGCGCAAGGTCTATGACGACATCAGCTCGCCCTACGACAAACCGTCACTCAACGCGCAACAGCGCAAGACCTATGAACGCAAGGTTTTGAATATCGGGCTGGTGCTGATCATGATCGTGATCACCGGTATCGGCATTGCCGCGCACAGACTCATCAGCGGAATCGACAGTATGTTTGGCGATACCTCGGTTGAATTCCAGCTGCCGGAAACGCCCTTCTCGCCCGCGCCCAAGAACACCGCACCTGTGCCGCCGCCGCAACCACCGCAGCCCACGCGCATGAACCTGCCAGACAAATCATTTCCCACGGCTGACCCCGCCATGCGTGTGGTGATGGCACGCATCACCGACGTTTCGGGAGGCATCGATACGGCGAATAATATTTTTGAAGAAACCGTTATCTCGATCCGCTTTTTGATCCCTGAAACCGGCCAGATTTGCAGCCTGCGCGTGCCCGTGCCGGCCCATGCCGCCGAGCCGCAGGGGGAAACTATTCAGGTCACGTATAACGCCGAAACCCCCTCGGAAGAACTCTGCGCCTCTGCCCGCGTTGTCTTCGCGCCGGAATAATTTTAGCCCTGCCTGATCAAACCGGACGCGGCATAAAGGCCGGACAGGGTGCGCAGCGTGCCGCCATCTGCGCGGAAGCACTTAGCGCGCCCGCAAAGGCATCTCCAAGACTTGCACGCGACCACAGCGGCAAAGGCACGGGTTGCGGGCGGCATAGCGGCGAAGGCGCCGCCTGCAATGGCCTCCCTGCGGCCAAAGCACGGAAGCTGCGCCATTCGGTGGCCGTCAGCTCCCAGATATCCTGTGCGGGGCAACCGTCAAGATAATGCGATGCCGGGACGGTGGCGATATGACGCGCAGCGGTTTTTTGTTTCAGCTTGCGCGATGCCGTATTTTCGGCGGCATTTTTAATGATGAGCTTGTCAAAGCCCAGAACATCAAAAGCGTAATCGTTCAGCGCCGTGACCGCTTCCTGCATATAGCCCTTGCCCTGAAAATCCGCTGCCAGCCAGATACCGCGGTTGCCCGACGCCGTATCGCGGCGCAGATGCACAACACCGATGACTTCGCCCGCAGGATCGTCTTTGCGCGTGATGCCGACATACCAGTCTTCGCCGCGTTTCATGGCCGGCAGCGCGATATTGCGCAGAAATTTTTGCGCGCCATCGGGGGGATACGGCCAGGTAATCGCCTTGGCCGAGAGCTGCCGCACAATCTCCCAATGCGGAAAATATTTCTGGATGGCGGGCGCGTCCTGCATACAAAGCGGGCGCAGCAAAAGCCGGGCGGTGGTGATTTTCATGGATAAAACCGTCAAAGAAAAACGAAAGCGACAACAACGCGCAGGGCGCGTTTAGCAGGAAATCCTCTTTTGTCGTCGCATTGTTTTATCTTTCGGCTGTGAGGGATCGGGTATCAAAGTACCTCACGTCCGCCGATTCTGTCAAAGAAAAACGCGCAGGTCAAAACCCGCACCAGCCGCGCGGTTTGTCATTCAATCACGGCACACCTATTTCTTGCCGGGCGTTGGTTTGCGCACGCCCATCAGGAAAGGATGCGTCGTCTGCTTGCGCGGCTTGACCGGCTTTGCAGGTTTGGCCTCCGCCGCTAGTTTGACCTCCGCCTCGCGTTTGGCTTCGGCGGCTTTTTGGTCTTCGGCTTTTTTCAGCTCGAAGGCGGCTTCGCGTTCGCGGCGTTTTTGTTCGATGGCGGCTTCTTTGTCTTCGGCGCGGTCTTCCAGTGCGTCCTCGACGAGGTCTTCAATCGCATCCAGATGCGCATCCAGCTTTTGCGCTTTGCGGCGTTTGTTGACGGCGCGGGTTTGCAGGGCGGCACCGGGGCGGTTTTTCAGCCACCATTCCTTTTGCCGTTCCCACTCTTCCTTGGTGAAGCCCCAGATGCCTTCGGGCGTATCGCGGTTGCGGAAAGTCTGGTCCATGCTCATAAACCGGCGGCGCAGCGCGTCAAGATCCTGCGGCGCGGCGGCATGGGCAAAGGCCTTTTTGAACACCACATCGCTGAAGCCCAGCTGTGTAAAGGCATGTTCGTTGATCGCATGCAGCGCCTGTTCCATCAGCTCCGGCGTGCGGTAATCGGGGTCGAGCCAGATGTTTTCGCTGCCCTGCGCGGAATCGCGGCGCAGGTGGGCAACGCCGATGATTTTTTCCGGCTCTTCTTTCGACTGGATCTTCCAGATCCATTCGTCTTTCGGGTCGGGCTGCAAAATGACGCGGCGAAAAACCTCGCGCGCGACATCGGTCGCCGCCTTCAAAGACAGGCCAGGGTGCGACAGGTATTTGACGATTTCCCATTCCGGCAGATATTTCTGGATCAGGTCAACGTCTTCGACCCGCATCGGCTTCATCAGCAGACGTTCGGTTTCAAGGTCGTTGATATTCGCAATTTCAATCCGGAACCAGCTGCGTTTGCCGATCTTCAGAATATCGTTGGTATTGAAAAGCACTTCCTCGTCGGGGTCGGTGTGCTTTTTACCATTGATGTCAACGCCGCCTTGTTTAATAAGCCTGCGGCTGTCGCTCTTGCTCTTGCCGCTGCGCGCCATGACGACAACATCCAAAAGCTCCTGCTGCGGCTGAAGGAAGGCCAGCGTCGGAATATCGTCGGGCGCAAGGCCTTTCGATACGGTTTTTTCAAACCATTCACGCTCCAGCACTGCTGCTTCGTGGCCATGGTAGCGGCCGACAATGGCATAGGCGAGTTTCACCTTGGCCTCGCGCGGGCTATGGGCGATCTGCTCGCGGATGCGGTCGACCTCTTCCAGCGGCACATCGGTATAGACGCGGAAGTATTCGTCGATAAGCTCATCGGGAATGCTCATGACGCGCCCGAATTTATCGCGCGGGCTATGGGCAAGGCCGATGTAATTGCCAAGGCTTTTCGACTGTTTATGCTTGTTGTCGATACCCTGCGTGATTTTGGTGGTGATGATGGTTTGCGGTTTCTGGTCGAATTTTTCCTGAAAAAACCGCCCCATCATTTCATTGAACAGCTGGTCGGAGCCGATAATCGTCAGATCCGATTCAACCATCACCGAGTCATAGCCCTGCAAAACGGGATAGAGGATTTCGTGCATGTAAATCTCGCGCCCGCTGTCGATGCGCAGCTGGAACATATCGCGCGAAATCAGCCGTGCATGCGTGACCATGGACGCAAGGCGCAGAAATTCATCTGTGCCCATTTTATCGTACCATTCGGAATTGCGCCGCACCTCGATCAGCTCCGGATCGTCAAAGCGCAGCACCATTTTGGCCTGCTGGATAAATTCTTCGGCGTTTTTGTCGATTTCTTCGCGCGGAATAATCGGGCGCGTATCCAGCCGCCCGTCGGGGTCGCCGATGCGCGTGGTGAAATCGCCGATCAGGAACACCACCTTATGCCCCATGCTTTGCAGGTAGCGCATCAGCCACAGGTTGACCGCATGGCCGATATGCAGCGTCGGCGCAGTGACATCGACGCCGTACTTGATGCGTAGCTTTTTACCTGATCTGAGCTTGGCGCGGAATTCGTCCTTGGAAAAGAACTGATCCGATGTGCGGTCGAAATTCAAAAGGATATGGTCGATACGATTGTTGCTCATGGCCTGCCTGCGCGCCCCTGCTTTTCAGGGGTTATTATAGTTTAAAAAAGGTCGATAGGGGTGCCCGCGAAGGGCGCAGCGGGTAAATCCCGCCAAAACAGATAGCTCAATACCCGCAATAAGAAGAGGCGGGATAATCATAAACGGCAGGATTCTGGACGGTCGTTTCGAGCATGGTAATAATCTACCAGAAATGATCCCCGATGGCAAAAGATTTTTGCATAACGCCCTTGACCGCCCCCGCCCGCCGCCATAAACTGCGCAAAATTCAGGAAAATACACAAAAAAGACAGGGCCCGCACCATGGCAAAACTCTGGCAACGCAGCCGCAGCGCGGATGGAAAATCGCAGCTGCACGACATCAGCCTGACGGATCTGCGCATCGAGAAGCCGAGCGTGATTTTCCTCAGCGGCTATTTCACCACCGACAACCAGCCCGGTTTTATCGCAGGCGCGCTCAAGCGGCTGGAAGAAATCATGGGTCACCGCCCCGCGCCACATAACGAAAAGCCGGTCGATCTTTATGCGTGGTCGCATTCCAGCCTGACGAATATTTTCAACATGGCTGCCTATAACCTGCGCCCTGCCAGCCGCGCCTCCACGGCTGCCTATAGCCTTGCGCAGGGCGTCATCATGCCGCTGGTTGCGAAAGATTTCAAAATCGACGGCGATGGCAATCTTTCCGGCACGCCGCTGCCGCTTGACGAAGCGAAGCGCAACCTCCGCAATATCACTTTCTTTGGCTATAGCGCAGGCACGATTGTGGGGCAGGAATGTTTCAACGCCAGCATGCAGATGATGCAGAAAATCGGCTATAAAGCCGAAGACGCCCGCGCCGCGCTGCACGAAGTTGCCCTTGTTTCCGCCGGTAACGTCTCGCGCCCATCGAAAGAAAAAGACCGTTTCACCACGCTTTATCTGGTCGCCAGCAATGACAAAATTATCCGCGCCAAAAACCGCATCTGGGCGCCGCTGAAAACGCTGTTTGCGCGTTTTGCCCGCAACCTGAATATCAAGAAACTCTCGGCCACCAGCGCCTTTATCTCCGCCGCTGTCACGCGCGAGAAATTTGAATGGCGCATGCGCGACGGCAAGACGTGGAAAGAGCGCATCACGCCGCTCATCCCGTCATGGACGATGATTAAAAGCTATCACGAGCTGCCGCATTACGTCACGCATGACGAAAACCTCAGCCAGTTCGCCAAGATCGTGAATTTCAGCCTGACCAATGCCGTGAACCGCGCCGAAGATGCGGCCGCGCCGCGCCTCTCCCCTCTCGACCTCATCCGCCCGCCCCAAGGCGTCCCCGCCAACGACGCCGCCGCCTATGCCTCGAAAATCGAAAAGGCGATGGTGGGGAAGGATGTGAGGATTTAGCGCCAAGCCAGAGGTCTTTTTGATGTCCTGCACAAAAAATTTTCTTTTCATTTCCGCTCTGCTCGCAAGTTTTGTATTGACTGCTCCGAAAGTAGCCGTTGCGAACAATGATACGGAATGGAAAACCGCTTTTGCTGAATGGCAAAAGAAAGACGCCCAAGACAAACAGCAAACAGATATAGAGTCTTGTCAGAGTCTCTGGGATTTTACTTGGCTCTGGGCGAAGCGCAGAAACCTTGAAGCACGCGGAACATTGTATACTCTCATGACAATGCCCAAGCGCATGATGCTTCCGGTGCCTTCCGCTGCCAATGATTACGCTTCACTGATGCGAGACCTCATGATTATCCAAGTCCACAGTGCCGGTGTTCAATATATTGACGGCGCAGATGAAGAGATCAAAAGCACTTACTCGGGAATGACTAACTTCTACGAAAAACAAATCAATTTTTGGGACAGCCTTAACGGTGGAACTTATCTTTCCTGCATAAAAGAAGCCTCGACGCTGGAAAGCGCACAGCGTTGCACACAAATCGCCGTCGAAGAAAAGCTGGTTCCCTCTTTCGAAGATTACGCTGCCGAGATAGACACCTTAATCGCGCAAGGATTACGACCAAGCTGCAAAGACCTGCCTCAGAAAAAGAACCTCCGTTAACCAACACTCGCAAAACACATCACGTCACACCGGCCTGCGCCGGTGTGACGTGCGGTTTTGAGACTAAGAAACCGCAGACTGCAAAGCCGCAAAAAACCCCCGAAGCCTCTCCACCACCGCCGCCGGATCATCAAGCCTGTTGATCTCCGGTTTGATCTCCGGCCCGCCGGGGAGGTCTTGGAGGTACCAGGCGAGGTGTTTGCGGGCGATTTGTACGCCGGATTTGGTGCCGTAATAGACCAGCATATCGGCATAATGTTTTTCGATCAGCGCCAATAATGCCTGCGGCGCGGGGGCGGCGGGTTTTGCTGCGCCTTTCAGATGCGCGGCGGTGTCGCGCAGCATCCACGGGCGGCCATAGCAGCCGCGGCCGATCATGGCGCCGTTTGCGCCGGAAATTTCCATCGCTTGCGCGGCGTCTTCGGGCGTTAAAATGTCGCCGTTCACGACCAGCGGCACGCTGACCGCTTCGCGCACTTTGCGCACGGCGTGCCAGTCAGCCTGCCCGTTGTAAAGCTGGCAGCGCGTGCGGCCATGCACGGTGACCATCTTCACGCCCGATGCTTCGGCGCGCGCGGCAAGGCTCGGTGCATTTAAACTGTTTTCATCCCAGCCGAGGCGCATTTTGACCGTGACCGGCACATCGACCGCCGCGATCACGGCATCGATAATACGCACAGCAAGGTCTTCGTCACGCATGAGGGCGGAGCCGGCATAGCTGTTGACAATTTTTTTGACCGGACAGCCGAAATTGATATCGATGATCGCCGCGCCGCGGCCGGTGTTGATACGCGCGGCTTCGGCCATTACCTCGGGCTCGCAGCCGGCCAGTTGCACGGCCATCGGAAATTCCTGCCCGTAATCGAGATCGACTTTGACGTTGCTGCGCCATTCTTCGATCACGCTGCGGCTGGCGATCATCTCGGAAAACACCAGCCCCGCGCCGAAAGATTTCACGGTACGGCGAAACGGCAAATCGGTCACGCCCGACATAGGCGCGAGAAAAACGGGGTCTGCAACCGAAATATGGCCGATGTGAAAGGTCATTTGAAAATCAGACCAGCTGCCCGTCCAGCCAATAATCGCCGTATTTATAGGGCAGCAAATCGACGCCGCGCAGCTTGTAAAGATCGTCCGTGCCCGGGTCGCGCATGATAACGAAACCGGCGGGCGAGAAATCGGTGATGATCTCGCGGCAGCGGCCGCAGGGCGGGATGACTTTCGGCGTCCCTTCCGGCGGGTAATAAACGGCAACCACGGTTTCGATCACGCGGTCGATGCGGCGGTTGGCTTCGGCAATCGCCTGCGGCTCGGCGCACATCGACAGGCTGCCGACATCTGCGGTCATGTTGAGCGCCGTGACAATCTCGCCGTCATCCAGACGCAGCGCGGCGCAAACCAGCGCAGGTGCTTTGCGGCCTTCGATCTGGTTCACGGGTTTTTTGATGGCGGATACAGCGGCAGCGACAAGGTCGTGGTCGAGGTTGCTGAGGTCGATTTTTTGCATGCTTTGGGGTCCTTCCCTGCGGCAGATCATGATACAGGGAATTTTGTAAATTGGCAAATCAGGCGGCTTTGATGCTCTCGGCCTCGACCAGCTGTTCGCGCGTGACCCAGAAGACCTCGCCCGTGCTGTTTTCGGTATCCAGCCATTGGAAATCGATGTCGGGATATTGTTCGACCAGCGCGGTTGCGCTATAGCCCAGCTCCAACACCAAAATGCCGCCTTCGTTCAGGTGATCCGGCGCTTCGCGCAAAATACGGTGCACAAGGTCAAGCCCGTCTTCGCCCGCCGCCAGCGCCATGCGCGGTTCGTGCAGGTATTCGGGCGGCATGTCGGTCATGTCTTCGGCATCGACATAGGGCGGGTTGGTGATAATCAGATCGTATTTCTTGCCCTGAAGCGGTGCAAAAAGATCGCCTTCATACAGCGTGATGCGGTCTTTGTGCAGACTGTCGTCCACGTTGATTTTCGCCACCTCCAGCGCCTCCGGCGAGAGGTCAACGGCATCGACGGCGGCATCAGGGAACGTATGCGCAGCCAGAATGGCAAGGCAGCCCGAGCCGGTACACAGGTCCAGTACCGCAGAAATTTCATACGGATCAGGCACAATCGCGAAAT
Organism: Alphaproteobacteria bacterium; assembly: GCA_030682495.1. GTDB lineage: Bacteria > Pseudomonadota > Alphaproteobacteria > Micavibrionales > UBA2020 > UBA2020. The sequence goes on from JAUXOC010000021.1 coordinate 20,214, forward strand.
CATCGCTGGAGACGATCTGCGTATTGAGCAGCTCGGCGATGTAAGAGCGCGGCACAATCACGCGTTCATCGACATAAAACGGCACACCGGCCAGCCAGGCACGTTTCAGGATATAGGCCAGCGGCTTGCGCGTTTTGATGCGCGCTTCGATAAACCCCGCCAGACGTTCGCGTTCACGCGGCAGCAGACGCGCATCGAGATAAATCTCCAGCTCATCCACCGGCAGGTCGAGTCCTTGCAGCACCAGATAGGCCGCTTCGTCATGCGGCGTAAACGTGCCGTGGCCAAAAAACAATTCGGCGCGCGTAAAGGCGCTGGTGGCATAGCGCAGAAAATCGCGCACGGTTTCAAGCGAACCTGCCATGTCTTTGATGCTGTCTTGTTTGATTGTGTCCGTCATGTCTTTTGCCTTTCCTGCCGCGCGGGGCTTTTGCCTGCGCCTTGTTGTATATCACAAATCCGCGCCCTTGTCTTTGGGAGCGGTAATCAGCCGCGCGCCGCGGGCATGGGTCAGATAAGACCAGAACCAGTCAATCGCCACGACCACGCGGTTGCGGAAGCCCACCAGCGGCATGATATGGATGACGCCCCACATCCACCACGCAATAAACCCGCCAAAACCAAAGCCGCGGATCAGCGCAATGGCTTTGCCGCGGCCAATCGTCGCCATGGTGCCGTCGTCGCGATAGACGAAGGGCGCAGGCGGCGCTGCGCCCGTCACGCGGGCATGAATGACGCGCCCTACATATTTTCCGGCCTGTACGGCAGCAGGCGCCAGCCCCGGCACGATGCGGCCTTTGGCATCGGTCAGTGCGGCGGTATCGCCCACGACAAAAACATCACCCTGCGCGGGCAGGCTGTAATCGGGCGCGACCTGTGCGCGGCCGGCGCGGTCTGCCGCTGCCCCCAGCCAATCGGCCGCAGGGGATGCCTTGACCCCTGCCGCCCAGACAATCGTGCGGCACGGGATCGTTTCACCATCCATCACGACATGTTCGGCGCTGCAATCGCTGACACCTTTGCCGGTCATCACTTCTACGCCGATTTTCTCCAGATCGCGGTGCGCGCGGTTTGACAGTTTTTCGGGGAAGGCGACCAAAACGCGCGGCCCCGCCTCCGCCAGTATAATACGCGCCGCGGCAGGGTCGACGTGGCGGAATTCACCACGCAATGTATGGCGCGCCAGCTCGGCAATTGCGCCAGCCATCTCCACACCCGTTGGCCCCGCGCCGACAACGACAAAAGTCATCAAGGCACGGCGCAGGTTTTCGTCTTCCGTCGTTTCCGCCTGTTCAAAGGCATGCAATACGCGGCGGCGGATATGCGTCGCATCATCGATGGTTTTCAGCCCCGGTGCCACAGCCGCCCAGTCGTCGCGGCCAAAATACGCATGCGCCGCGCCCGTGGCGACGACAAGATAATCATAGCCGATTTCGCCCGCATGGCCGCGCACCGTCTTGTGCACGGCATCAATGCCGACAACTTCGCCCAGCGCAACGGTGCAATTTTTTTGCCGCCGTACGATGCTGCGCACGGGCTGCGCGATTTGCGCGGGGGACAGCGCCGCCGTGGCCACCTGATAAAGCAGCGGCTGAAACAGATGGTAATTGCGCCGGTCGATCAGCGTCACACGCACGGGCGATGACGCCAGCGCCGAGGCCACCGCCAAGCCTGCAAAGCCCGCGCCGATCACGACCACATGGGGCAGCTGGTTTGCTTGCGCATCGTTTGTCATGACATCACCCTTTTTGGCGTTTGTTGTTTTTGCCGCCTTGGGGCGATCATACGGCGAAATCTCTTTAAAATCAAAGCCCATGCCATGGCGCCGCCCGCAATTAACCACGCGGGATCGCCCGCAATTAACCAATTGAAAACGATTACGATTTATAACCGAGGAGCGAATATACCCGCAGCGCCCGGCAGCGGCGAGGTTTTTGAGCCGCAACCTTGCCCTTAGCCTTGCCCTTGACGGAACCGGTTCTATATTCCATCGTTAGTGCTGTCGCACGCCCTCCCTTTTTATTCGACAAGGATCCCGCCATGATGAAATCCGCCCTTTTCGCCGCCGTCCTCACGATTGCCGGCTTTGCCGCCCTGCCCGCCGCCGCACAGGAACTGACGCCCTGGAACAAGCTGCCCGCCGGTGTCTATAGCCTCGACAAATATCACGCCAGCCTGACGTGGAAAGTCAGCCATGCCGGCCTGTCCAATTACACGGCACGTTTCAAAAATTTCGATGCGGAAATCAACTTTGATCCTGCTGACCTGAGCAAAAGCAAAGTGACCGCCAAAATCGACCCAACCTCGCTCGAAACCGATTTCGTGCCGACACCCGAAAAAGATTTCAACGCGAAACTGGCCAAAGGCGAAGAATGGCTGAACGCCGGAAAATTTCCGGAGATCACTTTTACCTCGACCAAGGTCGAAGTGACCGGCGAGAACACAGGAAAAATCCACGGCGATCTCACATTCCTCGGCGTGACAAAACCTGTGGTGCTGGATGCGGTCTTTAACGGCGGCTATGCCGAACAGCCTTTCACCAAAAAACCTGCCATGGGTTTTTCGGCCACGGCCAGCCTGAACCGCAGCGATTTCGGCTTTTCGACCTATGTCCCCATGATCGGCGACAAGGTTGATATCGTGATCGAAGCCGAATTCGGCAAAAACGGTTGATACCACGCATGACCGCTGACGCCGCGCAAAGATATACCGCCGTCGCCGTTGCCCTGCACTGGGTGATGGCGGCGGCGTTTTTGTTGATGCTGACGAGCGGTCTTTCCATGACCTATCTCGATATCGACAAGAGCCTTAAATTCAACCTGTACCAATGGCATAAATCGCTGGGCGTTTTGCTGCTGGCGGCTTTTGTTTTGCGTATCGGCTGGCGGCTGTTTCACAAACCGCCTGCCCTGCCCGCCTTTATGCCGCGGCTGGAGGCCTTGGCCGCCAAGGCCGGACATATCGCGCTTTATGTCTGTATGATCGCCGTACCGCTGAGCGGCTGGGCGATGGTATCGTCGAGCGTTTACGGCCTGCCCACCATCGTCTTCGGCTGGTTCGAATGGCCGCACATCCCCAAAATTGCCGGCAACGAAGCGGTCAACACCGCCGCGAAAAACGCGCACTGGCTGCTGGCGTGGTTTTTCGGCCTGTGCATCGCGGGGCATATTGCCGCCGTGATCAAACACGCCGTGATCGACAAACATAATCTGATGCCGCGCATGTGGTTTTCAGGCGCGCGCTGCAAAAAGGGAGAGACACCGTGAAAAAATTTCTCTGCGCCGCCGCGCTTGTGTTTTCCCTCATCGCCGCGCCCGCGCTGGCCGCGGATTATGTGGTCGATTATAAGAACAGCAAAATCGGATTCAGCGGCACCCATGCGGGCAATGCCTTCAGCGGCACGTTCGGCACATGGACGGCGCTGATCCGTTTTGACCCCGCCGACCTTGCAGGCAGCCAGATTATCGCCACCCTTGACACCAATACCGCCAAGACCGGCAGCAGCATGTACGATGGTACCTTGCCGCAGGCAGACTGGTTAGACGTCAAAAACCATCCGCAGGCGACGTTTACCTCAAGTGCCATCACCGCCAAAGAAGACGGCAGCGGCTATACCGCCGCGGGCGAACTGACCCTGCGCGGCGTGACCAAGCCCGTTTCGTTTGATTTTACGCTTGGCGATCTGGCGCAGACGCCGGTTGCGGCCAAGGCAAGCTTTGCCATCGACAGGCTTGATTTCGATATCGGCAAAAAATCCGATGCCGCCGCTGAATGGGTCAGCCGCGAGATTGTCCTGACCCTCGACATCAGCGCAACGCCGCGCGCGGAATAACCGCTGCGGTCATTTCCGCTTCGCACACCAGCAATCGGCCACATGGTCGTTGACCAGCCCCGTTGCCTGCATATGGGCATAGATAATGGTGGAGCCGACAAAGGTCATGCCGCGTTTTTTGAGGTCTTTGGACAGTGCATCTGACTCCGCCGTGCGCGCGGGCACGTCTTTCAGCGTTTTGCGCCGCCCTTGCAAAGGCTTGCCGCCGACAAAACGCCAGACATAGGCATCGAAACTGCCGAATTCTTTTTGTATCTCCAGAAACACTTTTGCATTGCGGCGCGCGGCGAAAACTTTCAGACGGTTGCGCACGATGGCCGGATTGTCCAAAATCTTTTCAAGCGCGCCATCCGTCATGCGCGCGACCTTGACCGGATCAAAATCCTTGAAGGCCTTGCGGTAGCCTTCGCGTTTTTTAAGGATCGTTTCCCAGCTGAGCCCCGCCTGCGCACCTTCGAGAATCAGAAACTCGAAATGCTTGCGGTCGTCGTGCACGGGCACGCCCCATTCCTTGTCGTGATATTCCTCGTAAAACGGCTTGCCGGTACCGACCCAGCCGCAGCGGATTTTCTGTTTTGCCATTAGCTCCTCCGGCGCGTAAGATAAAACTCCGGCAACATCCTATCACAAAACAGCGCGCCCCAAAGCCGCAAAGGACAGAGCAACATGACGCCCGCCCCCGAAAGACCCGCCACCATCGGCAACCGATTTTTGCTGCTGAGCGTCCTTTTCGCCATTGGCGCAACCCTCCTCTGGCAACACTTCGCCGCCGAGCCGCAAGACCGCGCCCCGATCAACGATGCCACGCATCTGGAAACGACGGTGATTGCGGAGGGGCTGGAATTTCCCTGGTCGCTCGCCTTTCTGCCGGACGGCAGCTTTCTGGTGTCGGAACGCGAAGGGCGGCTGCAACATATCGCGGCCGATGGAAAAACGCGGCGGGAAATCACGGGGCTGCCCGATATTTATGTCTCGGGCCAGTCTGGTCTTTTCGATATCACCCTCGCCCCCGATTTTGCGCAGAGCCAGACCGTCTATTTCGCCTTCGCAGGCGGCAGCGCGGATGAAAACAACACCGAGCTTGCCCGCGCGCAGCTGGATATTGAAAACGCGCAGTTGCAAGACGTCCAGATTATTTTCCGCGCCCTGCCCAAAACCAAAGGCAAAGCGCATTACGGCGGCCGTATTTTGTTTATGCCGGATGGCACGCTGCTGCTGACGCTCGGCGACCGTTTTGCCTACCGCGACCATGCACAAAATCACGACGACCATTTGGGCACAGTTGTACGCCTGATGCCGGACGGCAATATCCCTGCCGATAACCCGTTCAAAGACGGCCGCGCGCCGGAGGTTTACACCCACGGCAATCGCAACGTACAGGGCATCGCGCTTTATCCGGACAGCGAGACGATCTGGTTTCACGAACACGGCCCGCGCGGCGGCGATGAAGTCAATATCCTCAAATCCGGTACCAATTACGGCTGGCCTGTCGTGACCTATGGCCGTGAATACAGCGGCCTGACCATCACCAATAAACGCCATATGAAAGGCATGGAAGACCCGCTTTTGCACTGGACACCCTCTATCGCCCCCAGCGGCATGGCCTTTTACACCGGCGACAAAATGCCCCAGTGGCGCGGAGATTTATTTGTCGGCGCGCTGGCAGGGCAGCATCTGCGCCGGCTCGACATTGAAGGCGGGCGCATCATCAAGCAGGAAAAACTGCTCACCAAGCTCGAAGCCCGCATCCGCGATGTGCGTAGCGGGCCGGATGGATATCTTTATATCCTCACCGACGCGCTTGACGGGCAGCTGCTGAGATATGGCCCCAAGCGTTGATCTACGCCCTTTTCCAGCCCCGCACGGAATGCTAGACTATGCCGATCATGTCTTCTGTAACCGCCACCGACAGTTCCGCCGACGCCGCCCTGCGCGTTTTGCAAAAAACCTACGGCTTTGACGCTTTTCGCGGCGCGCAGGCGGAGATCATCGATCATGTCATACGCGGCGGCCATTCTTTTGTGCTGATGCCCACGGGCGGCGGCAAATCCTTGTGCTATCAAATCCCTTCGCTGCTGCGCGACGGGGTTGGCATTATCGTCTCCCCGCTGATCGCGCTGATGCAAAACCAGGTCGAGGCGCTCCGACAGCTCGGCATCCGCGCCGCCGCCATCAATTCCAACGTTGACGGCGGCAGTATCGCCAGCACCAAAGACGCCATCCTGCGCGGCCTTATCGATCTTGTCTATGTCGCGCCGGAGCGGTTGTTGATGGACGATTTCCTCGCGCTGCTCGACGAAGCGCCCATCGCGCTTTTCGCGATTGACGAGGCGCATTGCGTGTCGCAATGGGGGCATGATTTCCGCCCGCATTACAAGCAATTATCGATTCTTGCCGAAAGATACCCCTATGCGCCGCGCATTGCGCTGACTGCCACGGCAGACGCGCCCACACGCCGCGACATCGTGGAGTGCCTGAAGCTGGAAGACGGCCGCAGCTTTGTGGCCGGTTTCGACCGCCCCAATATTCACTATACCATCGTGCCGCGCGACAATGCGCGCGCGCAGATTTTGCGTTTTATCCGCACAAACCACGCCGAAGACAGCGGCATCGTCTATTGCCTGTCGCGCAAATTGACCGATGAAACCGCGGCATGGCTGGAAACCGAAGGCTTCACCGCCCTGCCCTATCATGCGGGACTGAGCGCGGAAGTACGCGCGCGGCATCTGGAGCGTTTTCTGAAAGAAGAAAAAGTCATCATGGTCGCCACCATCGCCTTTGGCATGGGCATCGACAAACCCGATGTGCGCTTTGTGGCACATATGACCATCCCCAAAAATATCGAAGCCTATTATCAGGAAACCGGCCGCGCCGGACGCGACGGCCTGCCCTCGAACGCCTTGATGGTCTATGGCGCGCAGGATGCCGTGATGCAGCGCAATTTTATCGAAACGTCGGATGCGCCGGATGCGCAAAAACGCATTGAACACCAGAAGCTGAACGCCCTGCTCGGCCTGTGCGAAGCCGCGCAGTGCCGCCGCCAGATCGTGCTGGATTATTTCGGCGACAGCTGCGCGCCCTGCGGTAATTGCGATACCTGTTTGACACCACCCGAAACCTTTGACGGCGCGATTGCCGCGCAAAAAGCGCTCTCGGCGGCATACCGCACCGGCCAGCGTTTTGGTGCCGGATACTTGATCGATGTTCTGACCGGCAAGGATGACGAACGTATCCGCAGCCATGGCCACGAAAAAACCAGCACCTTCGGCATTGGCGCAGATATGGGCAAGACCGAATGGCAGGCGATTTTCCGCCAGCTGATCGCACTGAACCTGCTCAGCGTCGATGCTGACCACGGCGGCCTCAGCATCACGGCGCAGGGACAGGATTTCCTGCGCGAGAAAAAAGAACTGCGCCTGCGCAAGGCTGAAAAATCGCGCGGCCTGCCCAAAGCCGCCCGCAGCGGCGCAGCGGATGCCGCCGTTGCGCCCGAAGACCGCCCGCTGCTGGCCGCCCTCAAAGCTGCGCGGATGGAACTGGCGCGCGCGCAAGGCGTGCCGCCCTATGTCATTTTGCACGACAAATCGCTGATCGATATGACCTTCCTGAAACCCGACACGCTGGAGCGTATGGCGCTGGTACATGGCGTCGGCGAGCAAAAGCTCGAAAAATACGGACGCACCTTCCTGAAAATCGTCGCCGCGCATAGCTGATGCCGCTTTACGGCTTGCCACCCCCGCCCCGCCTGTGGCAAAAAAAGGCATGATGCAAAACACCCTCCATAAACTCGACGCCAGCTGGAAAGACGCCGTGGGCGCAGAATTCGCCAAGCCCTATATGCAGGCGCTCGAGGCGTTTTTGCGCGCGGAAGCGGCAGCCGGCCATACCGTTTATCCGAACGAGGACGAGATTTTCAATGCCTTCACGGCCACAACCTTTGATGCCGCACAGGTCGTTATCCTCGGACAAGACCCCTATCACGGCGCGGGGCAGGCGCATGGTCTGGCGTTTTCTGTCCCCGCCACCGTAAAGCCGCCACCCAGCCTTGTGAATATCTATAAAGAAATCGAGAGCAGCTTTGGCGTTCCGGTACCGCGCCGCGGCGACCTCGGCGCCTGGGCGCGGC
>JAUXOC010000025.1 GCA_030682495.1 Alphaproteobacteria bacterium
CCGGCGCCCTTCCACGTGCTGGCGACCCAGAACCCGCTGGAGCAGGAAGGCACCTATCCCCTGCCCGAAGCACAGCTTGACCGTTTTATGCTGCAAATCAATATCGGCTATCCCAATGCCGCGGATGAGCGCCGCATGATGCTGGCCACCACCGGCATCAGCGAAGACAAAGCCACCGCCGTTTTCACCGCCGAAGAAATTCAGGCCGCGCAGCGCACCGTGCGCCAGCTGCCCATCGGCCAGAAAGTCGTCGACGGTATTTTGCAACTCGTGCAATCGGGACGCCCTGAACAGACCAAAATCGACATCGTGAAAAGATTTGTCAGCTGGGGGCCGGGGCCGCGCGCGGCGCAGGCCTTTATGCTGGCCGCCCGTTCTTACGCTTTGCTGGATGGGCGCTACACACCATCACTTGACGATGTGATCGAAATCGCCCCCGCCATTTTGCGCCACCGTATGGCACTGCACTTCGCCGCCCGCGCGGAAGGCAAAACGCTTGATGACGTCATTAAAGAAATGTGCGCGGGGATTAGTTGATCTGCGGCGTTGCTATTCCGTCATCCATGACGCCCCCGTAAGGCCATAGAGACGGACTGCGCCTGTCGGCCAAAATGATATAGTGCCGCTTGTTTATGTCGCTGTAAGAAGCAATAAATACCGCATCTTCGAAATCTGCGCAGCGGGCACCGCGTGCCTTGGTGCTGCGGTGAAAGTTTCCGTTGCCGGCTACATTCACACGCTCCAGCCCCAGATAATCCCCTCGATCCGTACCAAGCGACGCACGGCCGGTTGCAATAACCAGCCCGCCGTCAGCCTTCTGAAGGGCAATGATGGCCTGCGGAAGTGCCTCACGCAGTGTCAATTTCTCAATGGCCAAAAGGCTGTCGGGCAAGAGGCGCCTAAGCTCTGCCCGCTGCCCTTCCGCTCCCGCCTCTGCATATTCATCTCGTATAGAGAGGCATATCTTTTTAGCGTCGAAAACTGTCCCGCCATAAATATCTTTTGCAAAAACGAACCGCTGGCCGCCTCGTGAAAAAGACACAAGCGCATTCTTGAAGTCCTTCATATTTTTGTCATCGGAAACAGACAGAGGACGCGGCGATGCACTGCACATATAAAGCAAAATAGAAAGCAATACGGCGCACAAAATCCAGCCGATAGTATCGATGACCTGCTGTTTCGTCATATTCTTACCCCAGCGGATAATATTCCATCGGTTGATAGACCGGCCCGTCCGAGCCGCTGTAGCTTTCGTAGAGGACGAAATCTTCTATCGCAAGCGGCGGGAGTTTGAACAGGTTATGCGCCTGCATAAAAGCGCCGATTTTGTCTTCTTCCGGATGCTGGCGGAAACGGGCGAGGGTGATATGCGGCGTAAAGCGGCTGCGGCGTTCAAACGCGATGCCGTAGTGATCGAGCGCATTATCAACGCGCTGTTTCAGCAGCTTGAGCGCCGGATTTTCGGCGATGCCAAGCCAGAGCACCTTGGGGTCGTCGCCCTGTGCAAAGCTGCCCGTACCCGTGATTTCAAGATCAAAAGCAGGGCAATCGATGCCAGCGAGGGCTTCGTCCACGTCATCGATCTGCGCTTCGCTCACATCGCCAATGAAAGTCAGCGTGACGTGGTAATTTTCAACCTTCGTCCAGCGCGCGCCGGGGATACCGCCGGAGAGCAGATGAATGCGTTCGGAGACATCGGGCGGCATATCAAGACCGACAAAAAGGCGCGGCATAAAAAACCTCTCACGGGCAGGGGATGGGGTGGCGACTGTGCAGTGCCTCAATATCTGTCAATAATTCGGGCGGCAGCGCGACGTCGAGCGAGGACAACGCGGCCTTGATATGATCGATGCGCGTGGCACCGATAATATTTGCCGTCAAAAACGGGCGGCTGTTGACAAAAGCATGCGCCATCACGGCGGGGGCGAGCCCGTGCCGCGTGGCAAGATCAATATAGCCGCGCACAATATCATCAACGCCCTTGCGGTCATAGCGTGACGGGCGATTGTCGATGGCGCGGCGGGAGCCTTCGGGCAGTTTTCCATCCAGATATTTGCCCGTCAGCGTGCCTGCCGCCAGCGGCGCATAGGCCAGCAGCCCGACATTTTCCTGCAGCGCCATTTCGGCAAGGCCGATCTCGAAACTACGGTTCAGGAAACTATAGGGGTTCTGGATCGACTGCACGCGCGGCAGGTTATGTGCCGCCGCCAGTTCCAGATATTTCATCACGCCCCAGGGCGTTTCGTTGGAAAGGCCGATATGCCGGATTTTGCCGGTCTGCACGGCATCGCCCAGCGTTTGCAGCGTCTCCAGCAGGACGTCGGCTTCACGCCCCGAAACGCTGAACTGGTCATAGCCAAGTTTGCCAAAGGTATTGACCGGACGCTGCGGCCAGTGGATTTGATAAAGGTCGATGTAATCCGTCTGAAGCCGCGCAAGGCTGGCATCCAGCGCCGCGGTGATTTGCGCGCGGTTGAGCCGCGCCGCACCGCCTCTGATCCATTTCATATGCCCTGCGGCGCCGACGACCTTGGTTGCCAGCACAACGTCTTTGCGCTTGCCGGATTTTTGCAGCCAGTTGCCGATGATTTCTTCGGTGCGGCCATAGGTTTCGGCGCGCGGCGGTACGGCATAAAGCTCGGCCGTATCAAAAAAATTGACGCCGTTTGACGTGGCAAAATCCATCTGTTCAAAGGCTTCGGCTTCGCTGTTTTGCTCACCGAAGGTCATCGTGCCAAGACAGATCAGGCTGACCTTGAGACCGGTCATACCCAGCGTATTGTATTTCATGGGAAGGCTTTCGTTTTTGTTGTTATTTTTTGAGCAGCTCCAGCACGTAAGGATACATACCTTGCGCGATCACCGCCACCCCCTGCGCATTGGGATGCACACCATCGCGCAGATTCAGTGCAGGGTTCTGCGCCACGCCGTCGAGGATGAAGGGATAAAATCCGGCGCCATAGTCTTTGGCGAGACCTGAATACATAAGATCATACCCTTTGGAAAAAGACGGCCCCATACTTTCGGGGGCGCGCATACCCGCGATCAGCACTGGTTTTTTATAGGCTTTGAGGATTTCCATCATCTGCTGTAAATTTTGCAAACTGCTGCGCGGGTCGATGGCGCGCAGCATGTCATTGCCGCCAAGGGCGAGAATCACGTAATCGGGGTTGTGCTTTTTCAGCGTCCATTCCAGCCGCCGCAGCCCACCCGCCGTGGTTTCACCCGAAACACCTGCGTTGATAACCGTCACGGGCTGTCCTTTTGCTTCGAACAGAGCTTGCAGCTGCGCGGGCAGGGCTTCGGTTTTGTTCAGGCCATAACCCGCCGTGATGCTGTCCCCGAAGGCCAGCACGGTTTTGCCGCCCCCTGCGGGGGCAGGTGCGCCGCCCGCGCGTACGGTGGCGGGGTTTAAGAGCGCGAGCAAAGCGACCAAGGCAAGCTTGACTATATAGCCCCTTGAATTATCTAATGAAGATCTTGAAAGGCCCGTATTGCGGCAAAGGGAGAAAAACATAATGGCAACCTCCGGTTCGGTACCCACCCCACCGCCAGACATTCTGGTGCAGCTGGAGAAGGTTGATTTACATATGTCAAGCGGCGCGGGCGATGTCCATATCCTGCGCGGTATCTCTCTCGACCTGCCCGCCGCCAAAACCGTCAGTATCGTCGGCCCTTCCGGCAGCGGAAAAACCACCCTTTTGATGGTCTTGGGCGGGCTTGAGAAGCCGACCAGCGGGCGTATCCATGTCGGCGGCCATGAGCTGACCAGCCTTGACGAAGACGCGCTGGCTGCCTTCCGCAGAGATAATATAGGGATTATCTTCCAAAGTTTCCACCTGATCCCGTCCATGACTGCACTTGAGAACGTGGCCGTGCCGCTGGAATTTGCCGGCAGCCCCGATGCCTTTAAAAAGGCGGAGGAAGCTTTGACCGCCGTCGGCCTCGACCACCGGCTAACCCATTACCCCGGCCAGCTGTCGGGCGGGGAGCAGCAGCGCGTTGCCATCGCCCGCGCTTTTGTGACCGCGCCGCGCCTGATTTTGGCCGACGAGCCGACCGGAAACCTCGACCACGACACCGGCCGAAAAGTTATCGACCTGATGTTTGATATGACGCGGAAACACGGCACAACACTGGTGCTGGTCACGCATGACGCGCAATTGGCCGAACGCTGCGACGTCAAAGTCAGCATCCGTGACGGCCAGATCCACAGCGGCGCGGTGGCCGCCTGATGCACAGTCTTTGGCTCAGTATCGTCTATGCCCGCCGCGAGCTGCGCAGCGGTGTGCGCGGATTCTATATTTTCATTTCCTGTCTGGTGCTGGGCGTGGCGATGATTTCCGCCGTCTCCTCGGTATCGCAGGGCATGAGCGACAGCCTGCGGCACGACGGGCGCTATATTCTGGGCGGTGATCTGGCGATCCGCACGCCGCATGCACCGGTCAGTGACGATATGCTGGCGTTCTTGCAAAACGATATGGGTGCGCGCACCAGCATTATCACCGAAACCCGCGCCATGGCGCGGAACGAAAAAACCGATATGGCCGCGATTGTCGAGATCAAAGCCGTCGATGACGCCTGGCCGCTCTATGGCCGCGCTATTTTGCTGGATGCTGCCGGTGCAGAGATCACAGACACGCCGCAAAGCCTTTTTGCGCCAGATACAAATGGCATTCTCGGTGCCGCTGTCGAAAAAGATATTCTGGTACGGCTGGGTGCAAATATCGGTGATACGGTTTATTTGGGTCAGACGGCTTTTGTCATTCGGGCGGTCATCGGCCGTGAACCGGATAGCGTGAACGCGACCGGTTTTGCGCTTGCGCCGCGCCTGCTGACCTCGCTGGCGGCCTTTCGCGCCACCGGCCTGACCGGCACGGGCAACCTGCTGGAGTATCGCACACGCATCGCCATCCCCGGCCTTGACAGCGAAGCGCAACTGGAAGCCGCAAAAAATAAAATCATCAGCCATTTCGGCGATGATGACATGCGCATCCGCACTTTTCTTAATGCCTCGCCAAGCATCGAGCGCTATATCAACCGCCTGACGCTGTTTTTGATGTTGATCGGCCTGACCACGCTTTTGGTTGGCGGTGTGGGGATTTCAAACGCGGTGAAAAGCTTTCTCGACACCCGCCTTGCCGAGATTGCCACGCTGAAATGCCTTGGTGCGCCGCAGGGGTTTGTTTTCCGCACCTATTTGTTCCAGATTCTTTTTCTGGCGCTGCTGGGCATTGGCGCGGGTCTGCTGCTGGGTAGCGGCGGCGCGGTGGTGACCGGCGCCATTCTGACCGAAAAATTCAGCCTGTCCGACCAGACGGGCATCTATCCGCATATCTGGGTGCAATCGGCGGCTTTTGGTTTGCTCATCACACTGTGCTTTTGTCTGTGGCCGCTGGGCCGCGCGGTGCGGACGCGACCGACCGATTTATTCCGCGACCTTGTCGCCCCGTCGCACAGCCGTCCTGCCTTGCCCGTCCTGATCTGGATCGCCTTTCTAGCAATCGCACTTGGCATTCTGGTCGTGCAGACCGCGCCGATCCCCCGCTATGCGCTTTATTTTGTGTTCAGCGCCTTTGTCACCTTTGGCGTTTTTCAAATTGCCTCGACTTTGATCCAGCGCGGCCTGAGCGCCCTGCGCCCGCGCAAAAGTCCCGAAGCGCGCATGGCGGTCGCCAACCTGACGCGCCCCGGAAATGCTACGACCAGCATTGTTCTCTCCCTCGGCCTTGGCCTGACGGTGCTGGTGGCCATTGCGCAGGTCGAACATAATTTCTCCCGCCTGATCGGTGACGATATTTCTGCCGATCTGCCGTCCTTTTTTATGCTGGATATTCAAGACGACCAGAAAGAAGCCTATACGAATATCATTGCCGCGACAAAAGGCGCGCGAAACCTTATCATCAACCCGTCCTTGCGCGGGCGCGTTGTCAGCGTCAACGGCATTCCCGCCGATGCCGCACTGAAAGACAAAAACGAAGAATGGGTCACGCATGGCGACCGCGGATTTACTTATCTGTCCGAGATGCCGCCGCACAGCCGCCTGACCGAAGGTACATGGTGGCCAAAGGACTATAGCGGTCCGCCCGCCCTGTCGATTGCGACCAACGTAGCGCGCGCTTTTGGGATTGGCGCGGGGGATAAAATGGTCATTGAAATCCTCGGCGTTGAAACCGAGGCAACCGTGATGAATGTGCGCGAAATTTCATGGGCGAGTTTTGCCATGAATTTTGCCATGACCTTTGCCCCCGGTGCGGTCGATGATATTCCCGCGCCCTATATCTCGACAGTCATCGTGGATAGCGATGCGGAAACCGCGCTGCAATCACGCCTTGCGCGTGAACTGCCCAATATCACGAGCGTACGCATCCGCGATGCGCTAGAGCTCGCCCAAGGATTTCTGCGCGCGATTGCCGATGCCGTGCGCGTCAGTGCAGCCCTGACACTGATTGCGGGCACACTGGTGCTGTCCGGCGGGATTGCCGCGGCGCGCAGACGGCATGTTTACGACGCTGTGGTGCTGAAAGTCCTCGGCGCGACGCGCGGGCGAATCATGCGCACCTTTTTGCTGGAATATGCGCTGCTCGGCCTGATCACCGTATCTATTGCGGGCGGGTTGGGCACTTTGGGCGGCTGGGCAGCAATGACCTTTATTTTGAACATGCCGTTCAGCTTCAGCGCCGCCTCGGTATTATGGGTGACGGCTTTGTGCCTTGGTATTACGGTTTTGGCCGGAATGTCAGGCACATGGCGCGCGATGGGGCAAAAACCGGCGCCTTATTTGCGAAATCCTTGAAATTCGTCTGAAAATTCATATATTTACTTTAAACCGCCGCAGAGAGTGATCTTTGCGGTATAATAGAACGTATAAGTCCTGTACGCGGCATTATCCGCACGGACGACTTTTTCAAGCTTCAGGAGAGAAAACACATGTCCTACGATCCCTACCGCCCTCAGGCGACAGCTGCCGCGCAAGGCACCGATGTCGACGCCGGCCTTCAGGGCTTCATGCGCAGCGTCTATAACACCATGAGCATCGGCCTAGTGGTGACAGGCCTTGTTGCCTTCAGCTTCGCCCAGATGATGATGGGCTCCGAGCATCTCGCACAGGCCGTCTTCGGCACCCCGCTGAAATGGGTTGTCATGTTTGCGCCGCTGGCTTTTATCATGTTCGGCTTTACCGACGGCCGCACCCGCCGCTGGCCTGCCGCCAAGCTGCAAATGCTGTTTTACGCTTTTGCCGCCGTGATGGGTCTGTCGATGTCGTCGATCTTCCTTGCCTATTCTGCCGAAAGCATTGCGCGCGTGTTCTTTATCACCGCGGGTATGTTCGGCGCGACCAGCCTTTACGGCTATACCACCAAGCGTAACCTTGCCGGTATGGGCGGATTCATGATGATGGGTCTGTTCGGGCTGATTATCGCGATGGTTGTGAACCTCTTCCTGAAATCGACGATGATGCACTTTATCACGTCAATCCTTGGGGTTGTGATCTTCACCGGCCTGACCGCATGGGATACGCAACGTCTGAAAGAAACCTATGCTTACGGCACGCATATGGCCGAAGCCAATGCCAAAATCGCTATCATGGGCGCTTTGAGCCTGTACCTGAACTTTGTGCTGCTGTTCCAGCACCTGATGTCTCTGATGGGCAGCCGCGAATAAGCAGCGCCCGCCAGATATCCAAAAAACCCCGCCCTCACCGGCGGGGTTTTTTCTTGCGCGGGCGTTCAATCCACAGAAGCTTAATAAAATGCTAACGCCTCTATGCGACAATAACATTGCGCTTAGATGACTCGGACACGAAAGAATCGACGGATATGGCTCTCAACCCCAACGTTCCTTATGAAGTTTTCCAAGGCGGACAGTATGTCGGCCTGCCCTCCAGCCGTGCCCCGCAGGGATCCGAGGCGCCGTTTATCACGGCGGTGCAGTACAAAGCGCTTGAAGAGCGCTATAGCAAGCTCAGCTATGACACGCGTGAAATTCTTGGCAAGGTTGCATGGGCGGCGGGCGCGCCCAAATTCTCCAGAAACGACAGCGAAGACCCGCTGGCGGGCATGAGCCCGGCGCGGCGCGATCTGGTCATTGCAGATATGAAGAAACACAATATCGGCTGGTATAACGAAAAAGACAAAACCTTTGGCCTTGAAGACGACGACAAGACAATCGTGCGCGATTTGCGCGCCGGTAAAAAGGGGTTCAACACACCGATCTATAACGTCGGCGGAAACCCTGTTGTTTCCGAACACTTCGATGATGCCGGCAACCTGTCCAAACCCGTCGCAAAAAGCCGCGGCGTGCCGAGTGAACGCAGCGCCGCCATCGCTGCCCGACCGACTGGTATCCGCAGTACTCTTTTGCAGGCCGCAAAAAAACCCGCCATGCGGCTAACGGCGCCCACGCTGCCGCGATGACCTCTGCATGAGCAGCACCGCCTTTACCGCCGCGCAAGATATCGCGGCCTATACCCCCGCCGCCCTGAAACAAAAGATTCTGCAGCGCACAGAATACGTTGCCACGCTCGGCCACTGGCCTGTTTGGATTGACCGCGAAACCTCTCTCGCTGCACGCGTGCCAGATGAGAACGGCGCAGCCGCAGGATTTGATGCCGGTATTGCCTGCGCGCTGGGTTTGATTCCCGCCGCCGCAGAAACGCTTTGCGCCACCCTTCACGCCGCCTATACACCCGCCGCCGTTGCCGCCGTGCGCGGCGCGATTGCACAGGACGAAACCGGCAGTTGGCGCATCCGTGATCCAGACAGTGCGGCCTGCTGGTGGCTTGCGGCCTGTAGCCTTTGCACTGAAGGCGATGTCGTGACCGGCGAAGACTTCCGCGTACAGCTTGTAAACTTCGGCGCGCTGCAAAACGACGCCGACCTACGCCGTGTCGCTGCCGAAAAAACATTGAATGACATGTGCCGCGCGTTTGATACGCAACGCGGCTATGCCTTTGGCGACAAAGACGGCTGTATGCAAGGCGCCTATATCGCGGGGCACGATGTTGCCGTGATGCAGGCGGCGCATCATGACGTTTATTTCGTCGGCACATTTCACCCATCGCTCGGACTTGAAGATTTCGATTGGGGCACGGCGATAGATGATAAAGGCCGTGCCAAAAGCGGCCCCGTGCACGGCAGCCGCCAGTTTGTAAAATGCGCTGACGAATCCGAGCTGGCGCGCGCAATCAAAGCCGTCCGTCTGCCGGCCCCTGCGGCCAAGGCACAGCACCCCGCGCCATAAATGCCATTTTAATCAAAAGATTAGCCCACAAACCCGCCCGCCTGCGCAGGCGAAATAGTTATTGAAACAGCGCGGGGTTTCTGGTTATATACCGGAACTTCATACGGGTCGCGCGCCCGCGGTGAGGGCCCGTAGCTCAGCTGGGAGAGCGCCTGCATGGCATGCAGGAGGTCGTCGGTTCGATCCCGATCGGGTCCACCATACCCTTCTAAAAAACTTATTTCCCCATTTTGACCGCGCCGGATTAGACTGTTTTTGGGTCTTTTTTTAAGCGGGTGTCGGCATGATGCTATGGGGCTTGGATATCGCGGCGCTGGCGGGGGCGCTGATGTTGAATGTGGCGATAGGGGCTTGTCCGGTTGAAAACGCGCCCAAGGTCGATGTGCATTTCGCAACCGAACCCGTTTATTACAGCGAAGATCATACCGCCGCCACACTGCGCAAAAGTATGTCGAAGGACAAAGAATCAACGCTGGCGACAGACCGACGCACCGTAGTTTTCGGCGTGACCACCAGCGTGACCGACAGCAATTTCCGTGTCAGCTTTAAAACCATCACCGATAGCAGCGGAAACCAATGTCTGTACGTCGATAAGGCGGTGTTCTGGATTACCTATCGGCCGGCGGTTTTTATTTCGCAAGACATTCTGGACATGCCCTGTAGCCTGAAGGTCACGCGTGACCACGAAGCCGAACACGTCAAAATTGATATGGCCGCAATACAGGAATACCTGCCGCGCATTCAGATGGACATGATGCTGTACCTGCGTTCGCTCGGTTATCAGGGATTTGGCCCCTATAAGCAAAGCGAGGCCGCCCAGCACCAGCGGCGGCTGATGAAAGAAATCGTCGAGGCCAGTATGCCGATGGCCGAGCGCCTGCGCGAAGCACGCCGTCTGCGGCAAGGAGAAATTGATACACCCGAGAATTACAAGCGCGAAGCCGAAAAATGCCCGGATGAACGCCCCGCTTTGCAGCAGCGGTTTGCCCCTAGATAAAATTTATCCGGTGATATCGGACAAGCGGATCATTTTTTGCCGCGCAGGGTCGATGGCCGCCAGCCAGACACCGGAGAGGCTTTCACGGAACGACACCGGATTCATATTTTGCAAATCCGCACTGCCCGCCATGCATTCGGCCAGTTTGTAATGCGGTATGCCGCTAGAAAAATGATGCACATGATGTAATCCGATATATCCGGTCAGCCAGTGCCAGAGCGGCGGCAAACGGTATTGCGAACTGGCGAAAAGCCGCGCGGCATGTGGATGCCATTCTTCGCCGCCTTGCCAATAGGCGTCTTCAAAATGGTGGTGCACGTAAAACATCCAGCCGCCGATTTGCCACGCCATGATAATAATCGGCGCATAGAGTGCAAAAACCACGCCGCCGCCGAGCAGATAAGCAGTGCCGCCATAAAGCGTGAAAAGCCCTGCGTTATGCAGCAGAACGCTCCGCCACGCACCGGCGAAAGAAATAAACCGCCGCCCTTCAAACCCGCGCGGGCGTAGCGGCGGGATGCGCAGAAAAACGATATTATGCAGCGGTACGCCGACCAGCAACAGCACCAGCGGATGACGGTACAGCCGGTATAGAGCCCGCCGAAGTGGCGGCAGCGCCAGGTAGCCCTCGCGCGTCAAAATGTCGATATAGCCGATGTCCTGCCGTTCAATCTGCCCGACAAAGGCATGATGCACATCATGTTCGCGCCGCCAAAACCCGTAGGGCGCAAAAGTAAACAGGCTGATCGCCCGCCCCGTCCAGTCATTCGCCGCGCGTGATTTGAAATAAGACCCGTGCCCGCAGTCATGCTGCACGATAAAAAGCCGCACCAGTATAAAAGCCGCCGGCACGGCCAGCAGAAAAACAAGCGCATAAGAAACCGCCAGCGCCGCATACATCAGCACCAGCAACGTAAAAAACAGAAAGAAATTGAGCAGCACAATGCGCAAGCTGCGCGGCGTATCCGGCCCATTATAGGCGCGGCAATGCGCCATGAGGGCGTGGTATCGCGCCGATAGATCCGCATCATCTGCTGCCGTTTGCGTCATCTTAGGGCTGTGGCGGCTTGGGCGTTTCGGGCTTTGCAGGGGGAGTCACAGCGGCATAGCCCAAAAGCGCGGGCGCAATCGGCCGGTAATGCAAAAGCGCATCGAAATGCGTCTGCACAGGGTCTTTTTCAGAGCCGAGCTTGAACTCTTTCGCACCAAAAGCACGATCAAGATAGCTGCGCGCGATGAGTGCCTTGCGCGCATCGTTGTTCTGCGCAAGGTCGTGCGCCGCTTCTTCGGCCAAAAGCGCGCCGGAGAGGACGTCGGCCATATGATCCATGAGCTTGCGGGCAAAACGCGCGCCGTCTTCGGGATGCGCGCGCAAGTGTGCCAGCGCACGCTCTGTCTGCACAAGGCCGGTATCGAGAAGTTTTTTTTCAGCTGCCATCGACGCAGGCAGCGCATCGGAAACGGCTTTGATTTTATCGGTGAACAGCTTATCGCCCGGCTCTTTGCCCGCCACCATGCGCAGCAGCTCCAGCGCCTGAATATTGGCAGGGCCTTCCCAAACCGTCAGCACCATCGCATCGCGCAAGAGCCGCGCGGTTGGAAATTCTTCGGTATAGCCATTGCCGCCGACCAGTTCGAGCGCTTTTTTGGCCGCCTGTACGCCGTCTTCGGCCGTGCGGTACTTGGCAAGCGCTGTTGAAATGCGCAGCCACGGGCGCTGCGTATCGTCTTTGAGTGCGGCATCGAAAGTCTTTGCTGCTTCAAACGCCAGCGCGGTGGAGGCCTCGCCCCGCACCATCAAATCCATCAATTCGTTTTGCACCATCGGATAATTGACGATGGGCTGGCCAAAGGCTTCGCGGTGCGTGGCCCAGCCTGCGGCTTCCATCAGCGCGCGGCGCTGCACACCTGCACCGCCCATGGCATTGTGGATGCGGCTGTATTCCAGCGCTTCCATCATGATTTTCAGCCCGTGCGGCGGCGGGGCGACTTCGATCACTTCCGCGCCTTCAAGGTCGATCTCGCCGGTGGCAAGACCTTTGGTGCCGAGCTTGTCTTTCAAACGGCGCACGTTGTATTTGTTCTGGCTGCCGTCTTTCAAGTGACTGGGCACAAGATAAAGGCCGAGGCCTTTGCTGCCCGCAGGTGCGCCTTCGGGCCGCGCCGTGGCAAGCGCAAGGCCGGAATTGGCATTGCTGGTAAACCATTTCAGCCCGTGCAGGGTGATTTTGCTGCCTTCTTTTTTAGCCGTCGTCGTTGTTGCACCAACGTCGGAGCCGCCATGCAATTCCGTTGCCCAGGTACCGCCGGTTTTGGTTTCACCGTCCATGCGGGTCATTTCGTGCAGATAGGCATCGCGCACCTCTTTCGGCGCGAATTTATCGAGCACATAGGCAACGGCCCCCGTCATCGTTACGGGACAATGCACCGAGATGTCTGCCTGTGACAACATATAGCCCATCGTGAAGCTGAGCAGATGCGGCTCCGGATCATCTTTCGTGAAAGCGAGGCCGATCGTGCCTTTTTTATAGGCTTCCTGGTGGCAGGTTTCATAGTCGCGGTTAAAAATGACGCGGGTGCGTTTCTCGCCGGTCTTGGTATGGGTTTCCAGTTTGGGCGGCGCATGGCGGTCGCTATAGGTTGCCTGCTCATCGAGCGGCCCGCCGACAAAGGCACCGAAATCTTTCAGTCTGTCTTCGTTGCGCGCCAGCATGTCCGGTGCCAGACGGGACAGCAGTCGCTGCGCATTGACGTCCATCTCGTAAAAGTTATGGCCGCGCGTTTCTTGGGGGTAAGAAAGCGGTGCGGCGGGATTGTTTCCGGACGGCGGTTTCGGGGCGTCGGTCATGATCCGTCTCCAAACATATATTATGCGAATGCCTGATGATGCGGCAGCAGGGCGGCGATTGCAACCCTGTATCTGTTTGCGGCGGCGCAGGGTCGATTGACTATCGATTGACTGTTGACCCCCGCATCTGACAGGTGCAAAGATGCTTGCGAAGGGTTCGCATGTACCGTGCGAAAGGCTGCATCAGGGGAAAAGCATGACCGCCGAAACCGCTATCGATTTCCAGAAAAAATTTAAATACCATCACGGCAACCTGCGCGAAGCACTTTTGGCCGCCGCGCTCGATATTTTATCGAACGATGGCATCGAAGGTCTGAGCCTGCGCAGTCTGGCGCGCGCCACAGGCGTCACGCAGGCCGCGCCCTATAGCCATTTCCGCGACAAGGACGAGCTGCTGGCCGCGGTTGCCGAAACCGGTTTCCAGCGTCTTGCGCTCGGCATGGCCGAAGCCGCCACCGGCGCAAAAACCGTGCAGGAAAAAATCGAAAAGCTCGCCTGCGCTTACGTCCGTTTTGCGGTCGATAACAAGCCGCTGTTCGGCATCATGTTCGGCCGCGAACTGGCAGATCTGAAACGCTTCCCCACACTGGCGATGACCGCTGGCAAAAGCTATGCGCTGATTTCAGCAGCGCTGGTCGGCAAGGCGGGAATGAGCACCGAAGACGCGCGGTTTACAACCGTTGCGGTCTGGAGCCTCTGCCACGGGCTGACCACGCTGATCGTCGAGGAAAAACTGAGCCCCGCACAACTGGGCGCGGCAGATCTTGATGCGTTGGTGTGCCGGACGCTGGGCGCGCTTGCGCTTTAATCCTAGCTGAATTTATCCAATATTTTTTGTGCCTTGCGGGCATAGGACGCACCGAAGAGGCGTGTGTGCACCAAAAGCGGATAGAGGTTATAAATATCCGCACGCTCTTCATGAAATCCCGGACGGATTGGCCGCAGTTCGCTATATCTGGCGAAGAATGAATCGCTGAAGGTATTAAACAGGCGGATGAAGGCCAGCTCCACCTCTGCATCCGCATAGTAAATGGCAGGGTCAAGATAGGCGGCGATGGTGCCGTGGCCGACCACCATATTACCGCTCCAGACATCGCCATGCACCAGCGATGGCGACTGCGGGTTTTTAAGGATGCCGGGCAGCTTTGCCGCCAGTTTTTCAATTTGTGCCATCATGCGCGTATCGATTTTATTTTCATCCAGCGCCTTGCGCGCCATATAAACAAGGCGTTTTTCAGCAAAGAAATGCGCCCAGTCTTTATCCCATCCGCCCGGCTGGGTGAGCGCGCCAATCAACGTATCGCGCTCCATGCCATAGGCTTCGCCCGTGACAGCATGCAGCTGCGCCAGCTGCGTGGCCGCGCTGCCTTCGATGCGATAGTCGATAATCGATTCCGCATATACGAACTGCATGATGATGACGTGTTCGTTGCCATGGTAGACTTCGGGTACCGGCAGCGGCGATTTATCGCGCAGATATTTCAGCATCCATGCTTCGGTGTCCAACCCGCGTTCTGCCACCTTGGCGACGCGCGTGATGCCGTCATCGAATGAAATCCTGTAAATCTGCGCATTGTTTGCAGCAGACAGAGGCGCGATGGCCACAATGCGGCGGCCCAGCGCCTGTTCAATTTCACTATAGATGGCTGGAGAAATCATAGGCCGTGCGCCTCCCGCAGTCGGTCGAGCAACTGCACAGAAGCGCCCTGCACCAGACCGAAAACATTTTCAAAGTCGGCTTCGGTACCGTACCACGGGTCGGGCACGTCCTGCGCCTCCTGTCCTGCCGCAGCAAGGAAGAGTGCGATCTTACCCTTATGCCCTGCCGGCGCGCGGCTTTGCATGTCGAACAAATGTCCGCCATCCATCGCATACAGATAATCGAAAGTGTTGAAATCTTCGGGGCGCAGCGCGCGCGCTTTCTGTCCTTGCAGAGAAACACCATGCCGCGCGGCGATTTTGATGGCACGGCGGTCCGGGGCTTCACCGATGTGATGCGAATCAGTGCCGGCCGAATCAATTTCCAGCTTATCCGCCAACCCTGCTTCGGCAGCGAGATGCCGGAACACCCCCTCCGCGGTCGGGGAGCGGCAAATATTGCCCGTACAAACGAAAAGCAGCTTTATCACACCCGCAGATGTCATTTCTTTTGGCCCCACTTCTTGCCTTTATGTTTCTTGCTGTGATGTTATGTTCATAATGACCTTCGCCGCACGCCATGGGGCATTTGCGCGAAGATTCATCAGGAACCTCTATTGTGACACTGAAACCTGCCCGTTTGCAATGGTCTGAGAACGGCGACCTCGAAAGTCTGGATTACGGCGACGTTTATTTCCAGCGCGGCGCGGGATTCGCGGAATCCGATTATGTTTTTTTGCGGCACAGCAACCTTGCCGCGCGCTTCAACGCGCTCGGTGCAGAAAGCTTTCACATCGGCGAGCTGGGATTTGGCAGCGGTATGAATTTTCTGCTGAGTGCTGCACTCTTCCTCGCAAACGCACCGCAAGCGGCGCAGCTGGTTTATGTCAGCATTGAAAAACATCCGATACCGCCAGAGATGCTCGCGCAAATTTATGCGCAGTGGCCGCAGCATGCAGATATAGGTGCGCAGATTACCGCGCAATATCCGCCGCTGATCGAAGGGTTTCATACCTTGATTTTAGCGGGCGGACGTATTCGTTTGATGCTGTGTTTCGGTGATGTCGCGGATATGCTGCCGCAAATTGACGGCGATTTTGATGCCTGGTTTCTGGATGGATTTTCCCCTGCCAAAAATCCGGATATGTGGCGCGAAGATCTTTTCCCTGCCATCGCCGTGCGCACAAAGCCGCAGGGCACACTGGCGACATTTTCAGTTGCGGGTCATATGCGCCGCGCCCTTAAGATGCTGGGGTTCGAGGTGCGCAAGGTCAAAGGATTCGGCATTAAATGGTCGATGACCGCTGCACAAAAAACCGGTGACGCTTGCACGGCGCAGCGGCGGCGCCATATCGCCGTGCTTGGCGGTGGCATTGCAGGCTGCAGCGCCGCCTATGCGCTGGCACGGCGTGGGCACCGCGTGACGCTGATCGACAGACAGAAAGATGTGGCGCAGGAAACATCGGGTAATCCTGTCGGCATTGTTTATCCGAAAATCACCATCGATCCTTCGCGTGTGGGAAAACTTCATGCACACGGGTTTTGCTATACCCGCATGCTCTGCACCGCGCTGCCGCTGGCGTCATGGAAGCCTTGCGGTGTCACGCATATCGACAAAGACGCCGAAGACGCGGAGCGTCACCGCCGTCAAGTCGAGGGCAACAGCCTGCCTCCCGAATATGCACTTTACAGCGCGGCGGGGCTGCATCTGCCCCTGGCAGGGTATCTTTGCCCACCCGATTTTTGCGCGGCATTGAGCACGCACCCGCTGATTAAAACCGTCTTTGTGCAAACGGCCGCCATCCTCGAAAAAGACGGCGCGTCGTGGCGCGTGCTGGAGGCCGATCAAAGCCTGCTTTGTTTGGCCGATAATGTCGTGATCGCGCTCGGCAACCAGAGCAAGGATCTGCCGCAGACAAGCTGGCTGCCGCTGCAATCGCTGCGCGGGCAGATCAGCTATATTCGTCCCACGGCGACATCTGCCGCGCTTGAGGGGGTGATTTGTCACGACGGGTATATCTGCCCGCCTGTAAACGGCATCCAATATATCGGCGCAACATTTCAAAAAGAGCCCGCCGCCGTACCCGATCTGCGCATAGAAGACGATGCCGAGAACGTCGAAAAACTGGCGCAGCATCTGCCGCAACTGAATATAAAAACCGAAGACGTGATCGGCGCGCGCGCCGGATACCGTGCGGCCACACCCGATAGGTTGCCAATTGCGGGGCCGGCACCCGATGCACCCGCCGTGCTGGCAGCCTTCGCCGATCTGCGTTACCGTGCCGCGACAGACCCGCGCCCCCTGCCCTTGATTGACGGGCTTTATATCAGCACCGGTTTTGGCGCACACGGCATGGCCAGCGCACCGCTTTGCGGCGAAGTGATTGCGGCCATGATTTCGAGAGAGCCTCTGCCGGTGCCGCGTGACCTTGCCGCCGCGCTGGCGCCCGCACGGTTTTTACTGCGCGACCTGAAGCGTGGGAAAGCCTGAGCGCCTATATCCCGGTCATCCGGAAGGCGGCGGGCATATTGGCATCTATGATGGGCGCGTAAAGATCGTAAAGATCACGGGGAAAGCGGAAATCCCACCATTCCTGCGGCAAGGGCAAGAGCGGCAGGTCATTTTTGGCCGCGGCCTCCATCATGCAGGATTCCAGCAGCGCGCGCATTTCCAGCACCGACGCAGGCAAATCGGTAAAGCTGCGCGCGGCTGGGTTTTGCGCCGGATCCGGCGTCAGATAGTCAAACCGCGTACCCATATCGATTTCGCCGCCGTTTTTATCCAGCAGAATAATATCAATCGCCATGCCGCGCGGATGGCCGCCTTTGCCGGGCGGCGAGAGCAGACGGTTTGGCTCTTCCAGCCAATGCGGGTTGGCTTTGACGATATCGGTCTGGCGCATTTTTTCCTGTGCCTCAACCGTGCGCAAACAATCTTTAAGCTCAAAAAAAAGCCCGCTGCGCGCATGACACAGGTTGGCCGCATCCAGAATGATCGGCAAAAACTTGCGGTGACAGAGCATGCGCGCGTCAGGTCTGTAAATCGCCCCGCCAAACATATTGTCGATATGCGATGCCTGCGCATAGACAAGATCGATACGCAGCGGATGTGATGACTGGAAGTCTTCCAGTGGCAATAGATCGTCTGCAGTGACGGGTATCAGATCGGTCACAGCTCTGCCAGTTTCTTTGCGGTGGTGATCTGTTCGGGGTCCATACGGACTTCGATCAATGACGGTTTTTTGCTTTTCATTGCAGCATGGAAGGCCGGCAAGAAAGCCGCATTGTCTTCAACCACAAAAGACAATGCACCGAAGGATGCGGCAAAAGCCGCAAAATCGGGGTTGGTCAGATGCGTTGCGTTGACACGTTTGGGATAATGTTTTTCCTGATGCATGCGGATGGTGCCATACATGCTGTTGTTGAAAACGAGCAGAACCGGATGCGCGCCTTCGTGGCAGGCCGTGGCAATTTCCTGCGCCGTCATCATGAAACCGCCATCGCCCATAAAACCGACGACGACCCGATCAGGGTAGCGCAGGCTGGCGGCAACTGCTGCGGGCACGCCATAGCCCATCGCGCCCGATGTAGGAGCCAGCAGGCGCATCGGGCGGGCATATCGCAGATACCGCTGCGGCCAGCCGCTGAAATTTCCCGCATCGGTGGTGATAATGGCGTCACGCGGCAGTTCGTTCGAGAGGTCTTCGATAATCCCGTCCAGATCGGGCGTGAATTTGTCGCGGCTGCGCACTGTGGCGAAGCTTTCGTAGTTCGAGCGCAATGTTTTTGTATGCTCCGCCCAGCGGCTGCCGTCAATTTCTACAGACGACAGCGCCTTGGCGAATTCCGGCGCGGAGGCATGGATGGCCAGTTCGGACTTATAGACACGGTTCAGCTCGCCCGCATCAGGGTAGACATGCAGCAAACGCTGCTGCGGCGTGCCAGGCTGGATGATCGTATAACCCTGCGTCAGGATTTCACCAAGGCGCGTGCCGACAGCGAGGATAACATCCGCCTCTTCAACCGCGCGGCATAGCTTGGGGTCAACCGTTGTGCCCAGCGCGCCGACATAGCAGGGATGGTTATTGTTAAAAGCATCCTGACGGCGGAAACCCGCCGCAACGGGCAGGTCGCTACGCAGTGCAAAATCCTCGAAACTCGTGATGGACGATTCTGTCCAGCTGCCACCGCCAACGATGACCAGCGGTTTCTGGGCAGAAGACAGAATTTCTTTCAGCGCCGTCATATCATGATGGGTCGGCGCGAAATGGGCGGGCACAGCGGGCATTTGCACAGGCGCATCTGTTTCTTCACACAGCATGTCTTCGGGCAGAGCGATGACAACCGGCCCCGGACGACCGGACGTTGCGATATCGAAAGCTTCGCGGATAACGCGCGGAATATCGGATGCATGATCGATCTCGGTCGCCCATTTGCAGAACGGCGGTTTGAACATATCGCGGTATTCAACTTCCTGAAAGGCTTCGCGGCCTTTCTGCTCGCGCGCTACCTGCCCGACCAGCAAAATAAACGGCGTTGAATCCTGCATCGCCGTGTGCACGCCGATACTGGCGTTACACGCACCGGGGCCGCGCGTGACAAAACAAATACCCGGATGCCCCGTCAGTTTGCCGTAGGCCTCCGCCATAAAGGCGGCGCCGCCTTCTTGCCGGCACGTAATCGTGCGAATATCATCTGCATCATGCAAGCCATCCAAAGCGTCCAGATAGCTTTCGCCGGGGACGCAGAATATTTTTTTCACGCCATGCGCCCGCAGGCATTCAACGAGAAGATGGCCGCCGCTTTTCATGCTCATCTGATTTTTGCCTTACCTGAAAATTTCCATCACCGCGCCGCTCATGGCATAGACCATCGCAAAGAGCAGGAGAGTGCAGCCGATCTGCCCCAAAAAGCTGTGCGGCAGAATGCGCGCCATTTCACGCGCGACGCGCGTCCATTTGATCAGCTCCGGATCGCGCGCCATCAGCGTTTCGTCGCGATCGGCAAGGTTGATGATTTCAAAAAAATTCTTGACCACATAGCCATGCGCCATCAGCGTGACAGGGTCAAACGGGCCTTTGGCCTGCCAGATATCAGGATGATGGGTTTTGAGCCTGCGCCACACTTTCCAGAACGGAAGGATGGCCGGCGTCAGCAGCAAACAGGCCACCAAAACAGCGATAAAAATGTGTATGATATTGAGCATGGATTTTTGCCGCCTTTTGTCTGAAGCTATACCCTGCGCCGGGGGCGCGCACCAACTTTAATCCAAAGCCGGAGAGCTGAACAAGTCATGAAAATATCGGACGCTTTTTCCCTCCCT
This sequence comes from Alphaproteobacteria bacterium, assembly GCA_030682495.1. Lineage (GTDB taxonomy): Bacteria > Pseudomonadota > Alphaproteobacteria > Micavibrionales > UBA2020 > UBA2020. The sequence goes on from JAUXOC010000025.1 coordinate 20,050, forward strand.
TCTTTCGGTATTCTGGCAATCGGCCTGATGCTGCTGGTGCCGGTTGGCGCGCAGGCGCAGGACGCCAGGCCTGCTGCACCACAACACCTGAACGTGGGCATCAGCCAATATCCCTCCACCCTGCATCCCTTGTTTGATGCCATGGTCGCCAAAAGCCTTATCCTGAGCGCGGCGCAGCGCCCGATGACCGCGCATAACGCCGCATGGCAGGCTGAATGCCTTGTTTGCACCGAACTGCCGTCTTTCGATAATGGCCTTGCCGTGCGTGAAACCCGCGAAGACGGCAAAACCGGCATTGCCGCGACATATAAAATCAAACCCGGCCTGATGTGGGATGACGGTACGCCCCTGACCGCTGCAGATTTTATTTTTGCATGGCAGGTCGGCAAGCATCCGCAATCCGGCGTCAGCAATGGCGAGTTTTTTGCAAAGGACATCGTGAATATCAGCAGCACGGCGCCCGATACCTTGACGATCCACTTCGACAAGGAAAAATGCACCTTTGCCCCCATCAATGATTTTCACCCGCTACCGGCGCATCTGGAGAAGGCGATTTTCGAGGAAGATCCCGCCAATTACAAAAGCCGTACGCTTTACAACACAGACCCCACGCGGAAAGGTCTTTATTTCGGGCCCTACCGCATTTCACGGCTGCAGAACGGCGCCTTTGTGACGCTGGAGAAAAACCCGCATTGGCATGGCAAAGCGCCCGCCATTGATTTTATCACCTATAAAACCATCGAAAGTTCTGCTGCATTGACGGCTCATCTGCTGTCTGGTGCGATTGACTATATCGCGGGAGAGCTGGGCCTGACGCTCGATCAGGCATTGACCTTTGAAAAGAGGCTGGCAAAACAACGCCCCGGTCAATATCGCGTGACCTATAAACAGGGGCTAACCTACGAGCATATCGACCTGCCCCTCGACCGCGCCCCCTTTGATGATATACGTGTGCGCCGCGCACTGATGCATGGCATGAACCGTACGCAGATCAACGATGTCGTCTTCGAAGGACGTCAACCCCCCGCCGTCGGCAATATCAACCCGCTCGATACGATTTTCACCAATGATGTTACGATCTATGCCTTTGATCCTGCAAAAGCCAATGCCCTGCTTGACGAGGCCGGATGGAAAAAAGGCGCCGACGGTTACCGCCAGAACGCCAAGGGCGCGCGGCTGACGCTTACCTTTGCCACCACGGCCGGTAACAAAAGCCGAGAGGTTATCCAACAATCCAACCAGTCTGACTGTAAAAAAATCTGCATAGATGCGGTTATCAAAAACGAGCCCGCCCGCGTCCTCTTCGGCAGCAGTATGCGGGAGCGCCAATTCACCGGCGGCGTTATGTATGCATGGCTTTCCTCGCCCCTGAATATTCCCAAAACGACACTGCATTCATCGATGATTCCGTCACCAGAAAACAACTATGCGGGGCAGAACTATCCCGCTTATAAAAATCCGGAGATGGACAGAATCCTCGACGCACTGGACGTCACCTGCGGGGCGGAGGAGAACACGGCGCTCTGGCATGACCTGCAAAAACTTTACGCCGAAGACCTGCCCGCGCTGCCGCTTTATTACCGTGCCGAGGCCTTCTTCATACCCGCCTGGCTGCATGGCGTCGAGCCAACAGGCCACCTGCACCCGACAACCCTTTGGATCGAAAACTGGAGCATTCGCAAATGAGCGCGGAAAACAACGATACGGCTGATAAGGTTAAAAGGGGCTGGGAGTACCGCAGCAGCAAGTTTGTCTTGAGAATTGTCGCCTTTTTATTTTTTGCGAGCTACCTCTTTGCCGCTGCCCCTATGGCGTGGATGTGGGGCTGGTCTTCGTACTACAAAAGTCAGCCGGTATCACGGCTAGATGGCCTGATAGAGGCTTATGCCGGCTCCAGCGACCAATCCAAGCTTCTCGTCTGGATACAGAACCGCCCGGAGCACGAACGCGAACAGATAAAAGAAAAATTGCTCCCCCACGCTGGAGAGCTAGACTCTGTTCTTTTCCTTTTTCTTGCGGAATGGGCTGTGCAGGAGCGAGACGCGGAGCAAGTCGTGTTTTGGAATTTTTACGCCAGATACCGACTGCATTACGACGCGCTTCGCTGCGGTGCGCCAAATTCAGTCATGAACATGAAGGGCTTTATATCGCTTATCTCCGAGGACTATATTGATAAAATCGTTGCAAGAAACCCACACCTTCTCCCGAAAACAATTCAAAAAGTATTGGATATGGATGCCCTTTATCCTGCAAACAATGATCCTTCCGGCATATGTAAGATTATTTACAAGCTTGAAAGAACAGAATTCAAACCCGCCCACAGAGAACGCTGGCCGAGTATTCGTCACACCTTGCGCGCCGTCACCGAATATAGACTGAAGAAAATACAGGACGGAGAGGACGGGGAGACGCCAGAACATTCCACCCCGCCCCAAAACGACGAGGACAAGGCAAACGAATGACGGCGGAAGCCTTGCTGTATAGAATGGCGCAGGCACTGGTGACGTTGCTGGTGCTGTCGTTTCTTGTTTATACATTAATCGGCCTGATGCCCGGCGACCCTGTTGATCTGATGATTGCGGGTAACCCGCATATGACGGCTGAGGACGCCGCGCGGCTACGTGATCTCTATGGGCTCGACCGCCCACTGCTGGCGCGCTATGGCACTTGGCTGGCATCTGCACTTTCGGGTGATCTTGGTTATAGCCGTCTTTACGGCCTTCCCGTGCTGGACGTTATTTTTCCGCGCTTGCTCAACACGTTGATGTTGATGGGGGTCGCGCTGGGTCTCACCGTTGCACTGGCGGTACCACTGGGTGTTTTTGCCGCGGTTCGTAAAGGCCGTCTGACGGACAAAATGATCGGCGTTTTCTGCCTTGCCGGTATTTCACTGCCCGCCTTCTGGCTCGGGCTTTTGCTGATTGCGCTGTTTTCGGTCACGCTCGGCTGGTTGCCGGCGGGTGCGGTGCTGGACAGTCCTGATGTCAAAACCAGACTGCTGTCGATGGTACTGCCTGTGCTCACACTCACACTGGCCGGTCTTGCGATTTATATACGTCATTTGCGTAGCGCCATGATCGATGCCCTGCGCGCCGATCACATTCGCACCGCCCGCGCCAAAGGATGCAGCGAGCCGCGCGTGATCTGGTATCACGCCTTTCGCGCGGCGCTGCCGCCGCTTGTCACGCTTTTTATGCTTGATCTGGGTACACTGGTCGGCGGGGCGATGACGGTTGAAACCGTTTTTGCCTGGCCGGGCATGGGCAAGCTGATGTTCGATGCCGTCATGGGCAATGACTATAACCTTGCGCTCTGCGGGTTTCTGGTTTTGGCCGGCTGCGTTTTAATCGCCAATATGCTGGCTGATATGCTTTATGGCCTGCTGGATGCGCGTATCACCTCCGGAGGCAAGGCATGATACGCCACCTGCCGCTGGCCGTCATTTTGCTTTTGACCGCGCTTTGTTTCAGCGCCGGATGGATTGAATCGCTGCGTGGCATCGACAGCAACGATGCCGATCTGAGCCTGCGTTTCCTGTCACCGTCGACTGCCTATTGGCTGGGCACGGACGAACTGGGCCGCGATGTTTTTCTACGTCTTTTGTACGGCGGTCAGGTATCCCTGGGTGTGGCGCTACTGGCTGCGCTCGCAGCAGGGACGATCGGGACGATGATCGGCATGACGGCAGGCTATTCAGGGGGGCGTACCGATGCCCTGCTGATGCGCCTGACGGATCTTTTGATCGCACTGCCCGCACTGCCGCTGCTGATTATCCTTGCCGCACTTGACCTTGAAAAACTGGGCATCACTGCCGAAGCCGCGCACGCAAAATACGCCAGCCTTTATAAAATTGCTGCACTGATCGCGCTTCTCAGCTGGACGACCTTGGCGCGGCTGGCGCGCGCCCGCACGATGGTGCTGCGGCAGTCTGATTTTGTACGCGCCGCGCGCGCGCTCGGCGTCAGCCATCCGCGCATTCTCATGCGGCATATCCTGCCGAATATCCTGAGCACCATAAGCGTCGCCGTGACGCTGGCCGTGGGTCATATCATTTTGATGGAATCAGTCCTCAGCTTCCTTGGCCTTGGCATCCAGCCGCCGCTGCCCAGCTGGGGCAATATGCTGACCCATGCCGAAGATCATATCTGGGACAATACGCGATTGATGGTTTACCCCGGTATGCTGATTTTTACCGCCGTTTTGTGTTTTAACTTTATGGGCGACCATTTGCAGGACAAGCTGGATCCGCGCAATCTGGAGCGCAAATAGACGCTGCAACACTAATCATAAGCAAAAAAAACGCCGGCTGTTTATCGCCGGCGTTTTTCGTTTTCTCAAAATGTCAGCTGCGGCAACCGCAGCCGCCGCAACCGCCGGTGGGCAGGTCGCAGCCCATGGCGTCGTCCTCGTCATTTTCTTCGTCCAGAAACGCATCGGCGTCGATGGTCAGGACATCGTGCCGTTTTTCGGCCAACGTCTTTGCCAGAAGGGCTTGTTCTTCGGGTGATTTTTCACCGCCCAGAAAGTCTTTCATAAAACCGGTTGTCATGCTGCCAATTGCTCCTCTGCATTTGCGTAGTCGAGCTTCAGGTCACGGGCGACTTCGGCATGAGTGATCTTGCCGCGGCAAACCGTGAGGCCGTTGCGCAGGTGTTTGTTATCGCTGAGCGCCTTGACCCAGCCCTTGTTCGCCAGTTCCAGCCCATAGGGCAGAACCGCGTTGTTCAGCGCATGCGCCGATGTGCGCGGCACCGCGCCCGGCATATTGGCCACGCAGTAGTGGATGATGCCTTCGACTTCGTAGGTCGGGTTGTCGTGCGTTGTCGCCTTGGACGTTTCGGCACAGCCGCCCTGATCGATCGCAATATCGACGATAACCGACTTCGGACGCATTTTTTTGAGAAGGTCGCGCGTAATCAGCTTGGGCGCAAGCGCACCCGGGATCAAAACCGCACCGATGACCAGATCGGCCTGCGCGACGTATTCTTCCACGCTGTCCTGCGTCGAATAAATAATATTCGCGCGGTTGCCGAAAAGATCTTCGAGCTGGCGGATACGATCAAGTGATTTTTCGATAATCGTCACGCGCGCTTCCATCCCCACGGCCATCTTTGCCGCATGCGTACCCGCAACGCCGCCGCCAAGAACCACAACTTCTGCCGCCTTCACACCCGGAACGCCGCCAATCAAAATGCCGCTGCCGCCCATGGGCGCGTGCAGATGATACGCGCCGACATGCACGCCCATGCGCCCTGCAACCTCGCTCATCGGGGCAAGCAGCGGAAGGCCGCCGCGATCCGACGTGACGGTTTCATAGGCGATGGCCACGCAGCCGCTATCGATCAAACCTTTGGCCTGCGCCGCATCAGCCGCAAGGTGCAGATAGGTGAAAAGAATTTGGTCTTTGCGCAGCATCGCGGTTTCGACGGGCTGCGGTTCCTTAACCTTCACGATCATATCGGCCTGTGCGAAAACTTCTTTCGCCGTGCCGAGAATTTTTGCACCGGCGCGCACATAATCGTCATCCGAAGCCTGAATGCCGGCACCGGCATTGGTTTCAATGACAACCTGATGGCCATGACGTACATATTCGCGCACCGACGTGGGCGTCAGGCCGACGCGGAATTCCTTGGTCTTGATTTCCTTGGGGCAGCCGATGAGCATTGCTTTTCTCCTTGGGGGGCTTGATACTCTCGGAGCGGCCGCTTTTTTAAGGTGCGGCGACTCGTCAATCCGATGGCCTAATATACTTGAGGCCTAGGCCAATTCAAGAGAGAGCATATGTTAAACGCATTGTTAAAAAAACTGACCGGTAAATCCAAACCCAAAACCGTGTCCGAACAGACCATCGCGCATGAAAATACCTATGTCGCGCCGAATTATCACCCCCTACCGGTCGTGCTGCACCGCGGCGAAGGTTTGTACCTCTGGGATCAGGAAGGCAAAAAGTATCTGGATATGATGAGCGCCTATAGCGCCGTCAGCTGCGGCCATGCGCACCCGCGCATCGTGGCACGCCTGCGCGATCAGGCGGGGCAGCTGGCCGTGTGCTCGCGCGCCTATCACAGCGACATGCTGGCACCTTTTGCCGAGAAACTGGCGAAGCTGACAGGGCTCGACATGATGCTGCCGATGAACACAGGTGCGGAGGCGGTCGAAACTGCCGTCAAGGCCGCGCGTCTGTGGGGTTACAGCGTCAAGGGTATCCCCGAAAACAGCGCGGAGATTATTGTGGCCGAAGGAAATTTCCATGGCCGCACCACAACCGTTATCAGCTTTTCGACCGAGCCGGATTACCGCAAAAATTTCGGCCCCTTCACGCCCGGCTTCCGCGCCGTGCCCTTTGGCGATCTGAAAGCAATTGAAGCGAGCATCACACCGAATACTGCAGCCGTGCTGATCGAACCCATTCAGGGCGAAGCCGGCATCAGAACGCCCCCCGCAGGGTTCCTGCGTGATCTGCGCGCGCTCTGTGACAAGCACAATGTGCTTTTGATCCTTGACGAAGTGCAAAGCGGACTTGGCCGCACGGGCAAGATGTTTTGCTATCAACACGAGAATATTCTGCCGGATCTTCTGGTGCTGGGCAAAGCGCTCGGCGGCGGGCTTTTGCCCGTCTCCGCTGTTGTCGGCAAGCGCGCGATTATCAGCCTGTTTAAACCAGGTAGCCATGGGTCGACCTTTGGCGGCAACCCGTTGGCCGCCGCCGTCGGGTTTGAATCGCTGAGCGTCCTTGAAGAAGAGGGCATGGTCGAAAACAGCGCGAAGCTCGGCGATTATATGATGGATCAACTGCGCGGCATTAATTCCCCGTTCATCCGCGAGGTGCGCGGCAAAGGTCTTTGGATTGGCGTTGATTTCGACCCCGCGAAAATTCCGGCGCGCAAGATTTGTGAAATGATGATGACGCGCGGCATTCTCAGCAAAGACACGCATGAAACCGTGGTCAGATTCGCACCGCCGCTGAACATCACACAGACAGAGGTTGATTGGTGCCTTGAGCAATTCCGCGAGGTTTTGCGCGAGGTTGAGGCCGCTTAACGCCGCCGGCACTTCACATATTGCAGAATAGCGTTTATTAACCTTTTTTCCCTATCCTGATCTCAGTGTAGGGAGAGACGGTTATGATCTATCATTTGCATGAGCTGCTGACAAAAATGGGCGCACCGGAAGTGCGGGAGAAATCACGTCTGCAATGGCATTACTGCGACTCCGAGAGCGGCGCCATCGAAGGCTTCGCCGATATCCGCCTTGAAGCCGGTGGCGAGCGGCTGGTTGCCGAGCTGCAAGCGCTGCGCGATGACAGCGAACAGGCGCAAAGTCCCGATACCTCGCCCGAAGACCGTTTTTACCTGCTGGCGGAGCGCACCGCCCGCCCGAATTATTTCCGTGTCCTGCATATCAGTTTTGACGGAGAGACCTATACCCGCCCGTCGCGCGGCGTGGTCGAGCTTGGCCTCAGCCTGTTTCACGCCAAGGCACTGGATATCAGCATCCGCATGGTAGAGCAGAGCTTCAACAAGCAGGACATGCTGGAAGACCGCAGCGATATGCAGCCGCAAAGCCGCCTGATGATCCCCGTGCGCCTGCGCGAGGCTGTAAAGCCCGCCGAAAGCTTCGGCGTTGTTATCCCCTTCCGCCCGCGCACAGTGGCGCTAACCAGCTTGTAAAGAGACTAGCCGCCGGCCACCGTCATGCTGCCGATACGCAAAGTCGGGGCATCGACGCCGTATTTGAAAACAAGATCATTGGCGGCGGTCAGGTTCATCCACATCTCTTTGATGTTTCCGGCGATGGTCATTTCACTGACCGGATAGGCGATTTTACCGTTTTCAATCCAGAATCCGCGCGCGCCGCGGCTGTAATCGCCGGTGACAGGGTTCGCGCCGCTACCCATCATCTGCGTCACAAAAAACCCTTCGGTAATATCGGCGATCAAGGCATCAGGTGTCTGATCACCCGGCTGCATATAAAAATTAGCGGCACGCGGCGAGGGCGGCGATGACGCCCCGCGCGTTGCATTGCCCGTTGTTTGCAAGCCCAATTGTCGCGCCGAGGCGAGATCGAGCAGCCAGCCCGTCAAAACACCGTTTTCCACGATATTGCGGCGGCTGGGCGCGACACCTTCGGCATCGAAAGGATGCGAGCGCATACCGCGCTTCACAAAAGGGTCATCGACAACGGTAATATCTGCCGCGAAAATTTGCTGGCCCATTTTGTCTTTGAGAAAGGTCGTGCCGCGCGCAACCGCCCCGCCCGATACCGCACCGGCGAGCGAGCCAATGATGCCGCCCGACACGCGGCGGTCAAAAACAACCGGCATCTGCTTTGTTTTGCCCTTGCGCGGATTCAGCGCGGCAACCGCCCGTTCGCCCGCCGCGCGGCCGATGTCGGCGGGGTTTTTCAAATCAGACAAAAAAGTAACGCTGTCGTATTCATAGTCGGTTTCCATCGCCGTATCGCGTCCGGCAATCACGGAAACAGACAGGCTGAAACCACTGCCCGCATAGCCCTGTGCAAAGCCGTTGCTAGCCGCGTAATAGACCGCTTCGCTGCCCATACTGCACTCTGCACCTTCAGAATTTGTCACGCCGGATACGGCGCGGGCGGCGTCTTCGGCAGCATCGGCAAGTTCGGTCATTTTCTCGACCGAAATCTGTGCACCGTCGTACATGTCAAGGTTCGGGAAAGACGTTGCCAGCTGTGCGGCATCGGCAATACCTGCATAGGCGTCTTGCGGCACGGCGCGCGCCATGGCCACGGCGCGTTCCGCCATTTGCCGCAACGTATCGGGCGATTTATCCGACGACGACACAATCGCCTGCTGCTGGCCGACAAAAACGCGCAAGCCCACTTCGGCTTCTTCGCTGCGACTAAGTGATTCCGCCTTACCCAAGCGCCGCTGCACCGATACGGATGTCGAATCCGCCAGTACAGCATCCGCCGATGTTGCGCCAAAGCCCTGCGCGGTTTTGAGCAGGTCTTGCAGAACGTTCAGCATCTCGTTATTCACGGGGGAGGTCATCAGCGGCGCCTTTTTGAAATTAAAAACCGCCGCGATAATACCACACTGTGAAAACAGCGGTACAGGTTGTTTGGACGGCGCGCAGCAGCAAGATCAGGCGGGCGCAGCGGCGCGGGCGTTTCTTTTGATGACGTTGGCCGGTTTTGATACAGGCATATCCTTATCAAGGGTCGCGGCGCGCACGGCCATTTCTTCAATTTCGGCACGCTTAAGCACAAGCGCGGCTTCGGCGGCGGTGGCTTCCGCTCTATTACGGTGTGCAGCTTCGACTACGGCTCTGATGCGGGCTTCTTCTTCCAGACGCGCGGCAAATTCGCCCACTTTTTTATTGTGTTCTTCGGCGACTTTCTCCTGCGCTCTGGCGATGATCTTCTTATTCTGTGGGTTAATCGTTGTATAGCCGACGTCAACCGCCCGCAGAAAGCGGTCTTTGAGCGCCGTCGAGTTTTCACGGCGCTCGCCCTCGTCAAGCGCCTCGGTCAGGGCATGGGCTTTTACAAGCACCGCCGACATGGCCCACAACTTAAACTTGTATTCTTCAAGCTCGGTCAGGTTTTGCAGCTTCGTCAGCAGCGGTTCGATTTCGCGCTTTATGTCTTCGTAAGTTTTTGTCATTTAATTTATGACCCCTCTTTTAAGCCGTCTGCCGGAATATGCCTGCAAAAGTATACTAGTGCGGCTTTTTTATTATGTCAATAAATAGCCGTTAATGCACTGATATAACTACATTTTAATTTTCGCCCGCGCTGGTTGCCGATATGGCCTGCGGTACGAATCTTTCGGCATGCTGCGCGCCCTGCGGCAGCTCGACGAGTCTGAGGTGGATTTCCGGCTTCACCGGCCCCGCATCATAGGTCTCGCAGAATTTTTCCAGTTGCTCGGCGAAGCGGTTGATGGCGTCGAGCGGTTCGGATTCATACTGCGGCCGTTGCAGCAAAATCGCGAAATCATCTGCACCAAGGCGGCCGATCACGTCGGATTGCCGGCGCATAAAAGTCATCTGCTTGGCCAGTTTTTCCATGACCGTATCAAAGCCGTCCGCCGGTACCGACGCCTGTAGCTTTTCGTGATTGGTCAGCGTGACAAAAACAATCAGGCTGCGTTCGCCATAGCGGAACGCGCGGTCGGTGGCCGAGAGAAAAAGCTGGTTAAACGCGGCCTTTCCGATCATACCGCCCGTCGAATGTACGTTGTCTTCGCGTGCCAGCATACGTCCGACCGCAAGCAAACGTGCGGCATTGCCGATTTTTTCGTCCAGTTCCTGACTGGACAGCGGCTTGATGAGCACATCATTTGTGCCAGCCAGAATAGCGTCTTCGGTCGTGGCCGATTTGGACAGCAGCATCAGGTACGGCTTCGCACCGGATTTAAGGCTTTTCCACACGCCGATGACCACAGGACGCGCTTCACTAAGCGGCGCTGGATCCAGCATAACGCAATCGAAGGGCTTCGTGCCCAAAAGCTCGAAAGCCGCGTTCTTGTTTGGCTCCACCGTGACCTGATGCCCTTTTGCCCCCAGTTTGGAGGTAATAAGCTGGTTGGTGAGAGATTCGCGGTCGATGACCAGAATGTCCATGGATACCCCCTCGGCGCCCTTATCCAACTTTAGGCGAAAATCGTTAAAATTGCGTCATAAAAGCTGTTTTCCCTATAGATACGGGGGTTTCGCACACGGCGGCGGGCCGCGCTTACGCGGCATTTGACACGTTCCTTTATTTCCATTATATCCTTCGATACTTCATCCGCGCCCAAGTGGCGGAATTGGTAGACGCGCAGGTTTCAGGTACCTGTGGGGCAACCCGTGGAAGTTCGAGTCTTCTCTTGGGCACCATTATACCGGGCAGCAGCCCGGTATTTTAGTTTTAAGGGGTATTTCTCCATGACCATCACCCTGCATCAGGGCGACCTGCCCGACGGGCTTTCTTTTGGCAATATTGTCGCAATCGACACCGAGACCCTCGGCCTCAGACCGCAGCGTGATCGTTTGTGTCTGGTGCAGCTGTCATCGGGCGATGGCACGGCGCATCTGGTACAGCTGAAGCAAGGTCAATATGACGCCCCCAATCTGAAAAAGCTGATGGCCGACACCGCCGTCACCAAACTGTTTCACTTCGCGCGGTTCGATGTGGGCGTGATGTACAAATATCTGGGCGTTGTGACGACCCCGATTTACTGCACCAAGATCGCCTCGCGCCTCGCGCGGACCTTTACCGGCCACCACAGCCTGAAAACGCTGTGCAAAGATTTACTGGGCGTGGATCTGGACAAGCAGCAGCAAACAACCGACTGGGGTGCCGACACCCTGACGCCGGAGCAGATGAACTATGCCGCATCGGACGTTTTGTATTTACACCGCATGAAAGACGAGCTGGATAAAATCCTCGCCCGTGAAGGCCGCAGCGGATTGGCGCAGGCCTGTTTTGATTTTCTGCCGCACCGTGCGCTTTTGGATATTGCGGGCTGGGAAGACGAAGACATCTTCAGCCACGGCTCTTAACCGCACCGGTTTTCTCGTTATCCTTTGCCGGGTGATGATACCCGCAGCTTAATTGTCGGCGCAGGTTTGACGACGATATCTTCGCGCGTACCACTGCAAATGGTCGCAATCTCGTCGTAGAGAATTTTCTGCTTTTCGGCTGCGGCGCGCTGCGTTTCTTCTTCGGCTGCCCGCGCCACACGGCGGCGATGCTTTTCAAATTCATCTGCGACAGATTGACGTCCGCTGGCAATGGCAATGTCTTCGGCAGCATCCCCATCGCTATTGCGCAACGACTGATCTGCGCCGTGCGTCAGGAACAATTCAACATAAGCTTCGGACCCATCCCTCGCGCCAAACATCAACGGCGTCATGCCGTTCTTGTTCTGTGCATCGATGTCCGCGCCGGCGCCCAGCAAAAAGACCGTCACGTCATAGGCCATGACGCCCGATGCGGCGGCATAGGTCAGGCCGGTGTCCTGCGTATCGGGACGGCGCCAATGCACGGCATCGGGGGCGCGGGCGACTGTATCGACGACAATATCCATCTGGTTGTTCCAGCAGGCTGTCACAAAGTCGCGCTGTTCGATCGGTGTGCCGCTAAGGACGGCAGGGGCCTTGGCCATGATAAGCTTCCTGTGCGCCTATGCGCGCTGATATTGCGCTGCGCCCTATGGGGGCGGGCATTGATTCGATACTCAAAAAGAGGCTTTCATCTTTCCACATGTTTCAGATTATGTCAATTATACGCACAAATCGCACTAAATTGACATAAGAGAGAAAATTTGGTAGAAAATTCCGTGTTTTGACTTCAAGATCGGCCTGCTTCGGCCTATAAAAAGAAACCGACCACAGCTGACAGGATCTATACCCATGGCGATCATCCCCATGCCCGATAACGGCGCCGCAAAATCTGCCGCCGGTCAAAGCCAGAATATCGACAGCGGCCGCCGCGTGCTGGAAACCGAAGCCGCCGCGCTTTCGGCTCTTGCCGCCAGTTTGGGCGACAGCTTCGATCAGGCCATCGAAATGATTTCCGCCGCCGAAGGCCGCGTCATCGTCACCGGCATGGGCAAGAGCGGCCATGTCGGCAGCAAAATCGCCGCCACGCTGGCATCGACCGGCACGCCCGCCTTTTTCGTTCACCCCGCCGAAGCCAGCCATGGCGACATGGGCATGATCGTGCGCGGCGACGTTGTGCTGGCGCTGTCGAATTCCGGCGAGTCGAAAGAACTGCTGGATGTGATCGAATACACCCGCCGCTTTGCTATTCCGCTGATCGGCATCACGGGCAATGCGCTCTCGACCCTCGGCAATAAATCCGACGTGACGTTGATGCTGCCTGCCTGCCCCGAAGCCTGCCCGAACGGTCTTGCCCCCACCACGTCAACGACGATGACGCTGGCACTGGGCGATGCACTCGCCATCACACTGTTGGAGCGCAAGGGCTTTACCGCCAAGGATTTCAAAGTTTATCACCCCGGCGGCAAGCTGGGTCAGCAATTGATGCGCGTGTCGGAAATCATGCATACCGGCGACAAATTGCCCGTTGCGCGCGAAGATATTTCGATACGCGAAGCGGTTGATATCATCAGCAACAAAGGTTTTGGCTGCATCGCCCTCGTCGATGCAAACGGCGTTTTGAGCGGCCTGATTACCGATGGTGACTTGCGCCGCCATTTGCTGGATGAAAGCATCACCAGCAAAACCGCCAAAGACGTCATGAGCCTTACACCCCGCACGGGCGCGCCTGATATGCTGGTGGCCGAAGCGATGGCTGTGATGAACGACCTTAAAAACACGTTCCGCAAGATCACGACGCTGATTGTCGTTGACGAGACGCAAAAACCCGTTGGCCTTCTGCACCTGCATGATTGCCTGCGCGCCGGTTTCGCGTGAGATTTACGTGACCTCTGACACACCACAAGGACCAAAACAGCGCCTGCGCGGATTTGACCCCGCGCGCGCCAGCCGCAGCACAAAGCTGGGCGCGGGCTATAGCTGGTTTGTGCGCGTCGCACGGCTGACGTTGCCACTTTGTGCCCTGGTGATTGTCGGCATCGTTATCATGCGCCTGTCAGGCGGCAACGGGCAGCAACCACTGAACATCACCGAACTGCCTGCCGAAGAAAAAACCGTCCCCGGCGAGATTGATATGCTACAGGCAAAATATCAGGGCGCGGATGCACAAGGTCGCCCCTATACCGTCACAGCCGAACACGCGCGCCGCGACATGAGCGCGCCCAACAGCATGAGCCTTGAAAAACCGCGCGCGGATATCGCGCTTGACGACAACAAGTGGCTCGCGATGCATGCCGCAAAAGGATTGTATGACAACGAAGCCGGATCACTGTATCTGTCGGACGGCGTGACGATTTTTCATGATGACGGCTATGAGCTGCACATGCAGGATATGAACGTCATTTTAAAAACCCGCGCCGGCGCAACGCAAAAGCCCGTTGCCCTGCAAGGCCCTGCCGCGCTGCTGAAAGCAGGAGGCATGGATATACAAAACGGCGGCGATACCATTATATTTTCCGGTCCTGTCCATGTGACGCTGCACGGGCTTGGCCGCAAAGGCGGTGGCGGATGAAGCACTTTTTTGCCGTCATAACCCTGCTAACAGTTTTCACAGCGGCGATGCCCGCGGACGGGCGCGCACAAGGCACCGCCCCCCCCACAGCAAGCGATGCCCCCGTCGAAATCTTTGCCGATAAAACGCTGGAATGGGACCGCACAAAAAAAACCTATACGGCGCACGGTAATGCGATTGCGCGTCAGGGCACGATGCAGGTCCGAAGCGATACCCTGAGCGCGCACTACAGCGGCGGGGATGGTGCAGGCGGAACCCGCAGCGGCATCGGATCAAACATCGAAAGACTTGTCGCCAGCGGGAGAGTCGAAATCTCTTCCCCGCCCTATACCGGCCACGGCGAGCGCGCCGTCTACGACCTTGCGACCGGCATCGCCACGCTGACGGGCGGCAATCTGAAAATCGAGACCCCGTCGGAAAGCCTGACCGCGCGTGATAAAATCGAGTTTAACACAAACCAGAACCGCCTGACCGCCATCGGCAAAGCCACCGCGCAGCGCGGCACGGATAGTTTGAGCGCCGATAACCTCTCGGCTTTCTTCGCCCCTGATGCCACCGGCAAAATCGACCTGCAACGTATCGTTGCCGACACACCGCTGACCGTTAAAACCGCGCGCGAAACCGTGACAGGTGACAGCGGTGTCTATGACGTTGCCGCCGGCAAAGCTACCCTGCGCGGCCGCGTCCGTCTTTTGCAAGGTGACAACTGGCTGGAGGGCACCCGCGCCGAGGTGGATCTGAAAACCGGCATCAGCAAGCTGTTTGCCGATACCCCTGCCGCGCCTGTCCGCCCCGCGCTGATTGTCGATGGCGTCGCGCAGCCCCCTGCAAATCCTGTAGGCGACGGACGCGTCCGCGGTGTATTCTATCCCAAGAAAAAAGAACCGGAAGCCGCCCAGCCATGAGCGAAGACAAGAAAAAACCCGCACGTCGTGAGCCGAAGCTGGTGCAAAGCGGCCTTTCGGTCGAACACCTCATGAAGCGTTATAAGCGCCGCCCCGTGCTGCGTGACGTGTCCTTGAACGTCAAACGCGGGGAGGCCGTCGGGCTTCTCGGCCCCAACGGTGCGGGCAAGACCACCTGTTTTTATATCGTCACAGGCCTCATCGACCCCGACAGCGGTATCATCAAACTGGACGGTAAAGACATCACCGGCCTGCCGATGTATCGCCGCGCGCGGCTGGGCATTAGCTATCTGCCGCAGGAATCTTCGATCTTCCGTGGCCTCAATGTCGAAGACAATATCCGCGCCGTTTTGCAGGCGGTCGAAGAAGACCGTCACCGCCGCGAGCATATGCTGGAAGAACTGCTGGCAGAATTTTCCATCACCCATCTGCGCCTGACCCCGTCTGTTGCTTTGTCCGGCGGGGAGCGGCGGCGCGTTGAAATCGCCCGCGCACTAGCCACACATCCGCAGTTCATTCTGCTGGACGAACCGCTGGCGGGGATCGACCCGATCGCTGTCGCTGAAATCCGCGATCTCGTCAAACACCTGAAAGACCGCAATATTGGTGTGCTGATTACCGACCACAACGTGCGCGACACGCTGGATATTGTCGACCGCGCCTATATTTTGCACGGCGGGCAGGTGTTGATGGAAGGCAAGCCCGAAGACATCGTCAATCACAAGGACGTGCGCCGCGTTTATCTGGGCGAGAAATTCAGCCTCTGAACCCACGCGCCCCCTGCGTCATTTCCCGAACATCGCCGCCGGTGCGTGACACTGTGCCCGCTGCCTGCTATATTAAAAGACAGGGAGCAGGGGCAGGAAACAAACATGTCGATCAACCAGCGTTTGGACATCCGTCAGGGGCAAACCCTGACCATGACGCCGCAACTGCAGCAGGCGATCAAACTGCTGCAAATGTCGAACGTCGAGCTGGCCGAATACCTTGAAGCGGAGATTGAAAAAAATCCGCTGCTGGAAAAAGACGACGGTACGCAAGGGTCTGCCGAGGGCAGCATCGACGATCAGGAAAACGCCCGCCCCGGCGATGGCGAGATCATCACCGCCCACAGCACAGAGCAAAACGACGCCTTTGCCGCCGACCGCGCCGGTGCAGAAGACCGCCCGCTGGATACCGATTTCGACAACGTCTTTACCGGCGGCGATATGGCCCCGCAGGAAGGCGGCTATGACGCTTTTGCGACCGACAGTTTTGCAAGCGTTGGCAGCGGCGGCAGTCTGAAATTCGACGACCCCGATTACAGCCTTGAAAATACCATGGCCAAGGAAGTCACTCTGCGTGACCACCTGGAAGAGCAAATCCAGCTGGAGTTCGACAGTGCGGGCGACCGCGCCATCGCGCGCGTGCTGGGCGATTATCTGGACGAAGCCGGATATATCCGCGCCGACCTGTCCGCACTGGCCGAGCGGCTGGGCACAAATCTGGCACGGGTCGAGGCTGTACTCGATATACTGCAGCGCCTTGACCCCGCCGGTTTGTTCGCACGCAGCTTGAGCGAATGTCTTGCGCTGCAATTGCGGGAGCGCGACAGGCTCGACCCCGCGATGGAAAAACTGCTCGGAAACCTTGACCTGCTGGGCGCACATGATCTTAAAAAACTGCGCACGGTTTGCGAAGTGGACGAGGAAGACCTGCGCGATATGATTGCCGAGATCAAAACGCTGAACCCCAAGCCGGGGCTGGCTTTTGACCGTTTTATCTCGCAAACCGTTGTGCCGGATGTGCTGATGAAGCCGCTGCCCAAATCACGCGGCGGCGGCTGGGCGGTGGAGCTGAACAGCGACACCCTGCCGCGCGTGCTGGTCAACCGTACCTACCATGCCGAAATCACCAGAAACGCAACAGGACAGAAAGACAAAGAATACCTGAGCACGCAAATCAATTCGGCGAACTGGCTGGTGCGCGCGCTGGAACAACGCGCCGAAACCATCCTGAAGGTTGCCACAGACATCATCGTGCAGCAGGAAGCGTTTTTTCTGTATGGTGTCGAATACCTGAAACCGCTGGTGCTCAAAGATGTCGCAACCGCAATTGGCATGCACGAAAGCACGGTCAGCCGCGTCACCACCGGCAAATACATCGGCACACCGCGCGGCGTGTTCGAGCTGAAATATTTCTTCACCAGCGGCGTCGCCTCGACCGACGGCAGTGCCACATGGTCGTCCGAGGCGATCAAGGCGCGCATCAAGACGCTGACCGATGCCGAGAAGCCCGAAGCGATTCTGTCGGACGATGATCTGATGGCGGCGCTCAAGACCGATGGCATCGACATCGCGCGGCGCACGGTGGCCAAATACCGCGAGGCCATGAAGATTCCTTCTTCGGTTCAGCGCCGCCGCCTCAAGAACGGCTAAATCTTTGTTTTTAAATAAATAAATAGATGTTTGCGCGGCCTTAACCTTGACTTTACCAATCAATGCCTATAATTAAATTATGGCTTTAAATCCCCGTCCGCGCTACGTTCTGGCCGGATTCGTAAATTGCAACAGCAAGGTTCTCAAAGAATGCAACTGACAGTCAAAGGCAAGCACCTCGATGTGGGGGACGCGCTGCGCGAGCATGTGCGTTCCAACCTGACGCATACCACCGGCAAATATTTCAACAACCCCGTGGAAGCGACAGTCACCTTCACCAAGGAAAAAAATCACCGCTATAAAGCAGACATTTCGATCCATGTCGGCAAAGGCATGATCCTTGAAGCGCAATTCGAAGCGGATGATCCGTATCCGGCCTTCGACGAAGCGTCAAAACGCGTCGCAACGCGTCTCGGCCGCTACAAGGACAAACTGCGCGACCATCACCGCCACGAAGACACGGCGGAGCTGTTGAGCGCGGCCTATACCACGTTTCAGGCCAACGAAGACGAGCAGCCGGAAGGCGGCGACGAACCCGCGATCATCGCCGAGCTGCAAACGCAGATTCCGACGCTGGCCGTTAGTGATGCTGTTATGCGGCTGGAACTGGGCGATCTGCCGGCACTGATGTTTAAAAACCCCGCACATGGCGGATACAACATGGTCTATCGCCGCAAAGACGGCAACATCGGCTGGGTCGATCCCAGCGGTGTAAAAAAATAAGACCAAAGGCAACAAAACGAAAAGCAGACAAAAACAAAAAGGCTTTTCTATAGAGGTAAGAGGACACACACCCCCCGGATTGCAGGGATTTATAACGCGCACCGCACCCATTCGCGGTGACGCGTTATTTGCATCGGCGGAAACATGTTATGATTACGGCAGATTTGATTATTCCCGCCCTCGAGGCGACCAGCAAGAAAAAGGCCTTTCGCGCAATTGCGGAAGAAATCGCCGCGCAAATCGGCGGCCATGCTGACGACTTGCTGGGCGCGCTTTTGGACCGCGAACGCATCGGCTCGACCGGCATTGGTCAGGGCGTGGCTATTCCGCACATCAAAATCGCTGGCGCCGAGCGCATGTACGGCGTTCTGGTACGTCTCGAAACGCCCGTCGATTATGATGCTATCGATAGTCTGCCTGTGGACATTATCTTTATGCTGCTCGCCCCCGCCGAAAGCAAAACGACGCAGCACCTTAAAATGCTGGCGCAGATTTCGCGTTTTCTGAAAGACAGCAAAACCTGCGACGCCATCCGCGCCTCGGCAGAAACGGAAACGCTGTCTGCCATTTTGACTGAATGGGCAAGCTCTCAGGCTGCCTGATAGCAGATAAGATTCTCAACGAAGATTAATGCACCGATACGATATCGAGATCGTGGTGTTGCAGGCTGGCCTGTAGCGCAGGCATGTTTTCCTGCACGGCCAGTGCTGTGCCGTCGGCGGCATGCAGAACCCAGGCGGGTTTTCCCTTGACGCTGTATTTGCGGACATAGCCGACTTCTTCCATGCCCAATTCGCGCAGGTCGTTCTGCGTCATATCGATCAGCTGGATCTTGCCGCTTTCCACGGGATTGCTGGTCATGGGGAGCCTCCTTTTACCGCGCCCTTTTGCCGGGCACTTTTATTTATATCGTTTCAGTCGCGCGCTTTTCCAGCGTCTGTGGCATCGCTTTGCACATCAATCGTCTGACTTTTCTTTGCATCCTTGGCCGAGGTGATGCGGATCGTCTGCACCGTGGTCTCCGGCAAAATGCGGCGCAGATCGACATTCAAAAGACCGTTATCCAGCTGCGCGCCGACAACCTCGATATCCTCGCTGAGGATAAAAGCGCGCTGGAACTGCCGCGTTGCAATCCCGCGGTGCAAAAACACGCGCCCCTCTTCTTCTTCGCCCAGCCGCTTGCCGCGGATAACCAGCTGGTTCTGTTCCAGCTGCACCGAGAGATCATCCATCGAAAATCCTGCAACGGCGATGGTGATTCTGATCTGCGTCTCGCCGATCTGTTCGATGTTATAGGGCGGATAGCCTTCGCTGGAGGCGCGCGCCGCACGGTCAAGCGCGCGTTCAAACTGGTCAAACCCCAGCAAAAACGGGCTGTCAAAAAGAGAAAGTCGTCTGCTCATGCCAAAGGCTCCTTACGTCAAGCGAGCGGGCACCGCCGGCCCCGATGTTCGGCAGCTGCGGCATATATCCATATACCATCATATACGCGCCGCCGCCAGAAAGGCAAGCGGTGGCAATTGTCTTTTACAAATAAGCGCTTAGGGCTGCGGCGGTCTGGGCGTTGCGGTCGGCGGGTTTTGTAGACCGTCGAGCAGCGCGCGCACGTCTTTGATCGATTCTTTCATAAAATGCCGCTGGTTTTCTTTGTGCGCGAAGCGGATATGCTGGTCGCCGATCGGATGTTTTTTGAGGAAATATTCCGCATGGTCGCGGCTGAGCGGCTGATAAGTCAGGTCGAAATCGCGCTCGGCCACGTCCAGCATCTTGCGGATATCGGCAAAGGCGCTGTCGCGGCCGCTTTGCGCGGCGGGGCGCTGCATATCTTCGGCGGGGCCATTCGGTGCGGGCTTGCGCGGAAAGCCTGCGGGCGGCTGATAACGTTTGCTGACGCGCGCGAAAATATCCTTGAGCGGCTTGTCCGCTTTCAAATCAATCGCAGCCGCCAGCACCGCCGGCGTCCAGCGGTACTTTTCCTGCACCTCGACAATTTCGGGCAGGGACATTTTGCTTTGATCTGTGTATTTGACACCCTCTTTCGCCAGTTCGTCCATTTTCTTGGTGAAAGCTGACTGGATTTCGGCAAAAGCCGCTTTGCGCTCGGCGTCAAATGTTTTGGGGTTCATGGGGAATAATCTTTCTATTCTTTTTGTGAAAAGGCTTTATCCACCGCCTCGAAGGGCAGCAAAATCGAATTGTGGCGCGCAGGGTAATCGCGCACCGGCGACAGGATTTCAAGCGCCGCCCAATCGCCTGCAGGCCGCACCTCTTTGCCATCCAGCATGTCTTCGAGGCTCTGCCCTGCCGCTGCGATTTCGGCGCGCGTCTTGCCGATGATGGCGGCGCGCATCACGGACACAGCGGATTTGGTCAGTGCGCAGGCTTTGACCTCAAAACCGAAAGCCGTCACACGGCCATCGGGGCCGACATCGAGATCAACCGTGATATCACTGCCGCAGATGGGGCTGACGGCGCGGGCGGTCAATTGCGGCCTGTCCAGTCGGTGTGGCGTTTCAGCACCGGCAGCAAGGTCGAGCAAGCGGCGGTTATACACCAGCGCCAGTGCTGGATCTTCCAGCATTTGATCGGGCGTCGATGTCACGCGCGGGCGGCGGCTTTTTGATAGACAACCGCGCCGTCTTGCGGCGTCTTGGTGAACAGGCGGTCGCAATAGCCGCAGGTCACTTCGTCCTGATGATGAAAGGTGTAATAGACTTTGGGGTGACCAAGCGCACCGCCGCCGCCATTGCAGGCAATTTGCGCCATATCGGCAGGAACCAGAAAAATTTCAGGATGCTTTGTGGTCATTGACGTCTCCATGTCGTGCCCTGCGGGCTGTCTTCGATGATAATGCCTTGCGCCGCCAGCGCATCGCGGATGCGGTCAGATTCGGCGAAGTTTTTTTCTGCACGGGCGGCTTTGCGCTCTTCAATTCTTAACTCGACTTCCGCAGCAGCGATCTGGAATCTTGCGCCGCTGATTTCTATACCATATCTGCCCTGAAACCACGCCTGCGGGTCTTGCTGCAAAAGGCCAAGCAGCTTGCCTGCGGCCAGCAATTCCGCCTTGGCGCGGGATTTATCTGCGCCGAAACCTTTGGCGATCTGCGCCAGCTCGGCGAGCGCCTTGGGCGTATTGAGATCGTCCTCCAGCGCGGCAATGAAAGCTTGCGGCAATTGCGCGGGAACATCCGGCACATCGGCGGCATCGCGCAGAAAACCATAGTAGCGGTCGAGCGTTTTTTTCGCCTGATCGACACCCGCGCGCGTAAAATCAAACGGCTGGCGGTAATGCGCCGACAGCAGCACAAGCCGCAGCGCTTCGGGCGGATATTCTTTCACCAGATCATGCACCAGCAAAAAATTGCCGAGCGATTTCGACATCTTTTGCCCTTCGACCATCAAATGCCCGTTGTGCAGCCAGTAATTGACGTATTTTTCGCCGTCATGCGCGCAGGTGCTCTGGGCAATCTCGTTTTCGTGATGCGGAAAAATCAGATCTTCGCCGCCAGCATGAATGTCGAAATGTGCGCCGTTGATGCTCGCGTTCATGGCGGAGCATTCAAGATGCCAGCCCGGGCGACCGCGCCCCCATGGACTGTCCCAGCCCGGCTGCTCGGCATCGGATGGTTTCCACAGGATAAAATCGGCGGGGTCTTTTTTGTAGGGCGCCACTTCGACGCGCGCGCCCGCGATCAGATCGTCACGGCTGCGGCGCGACAACCCGCCGTATTCCGGCCACGACGGCACATGAAACAGCACGTGGCCTTCGGCGGCATAGGCGTGTTCGGCCTTGATGAGCTTTTCGATCATATCGATCATCTGCGGGATATAGTCTGTCGCGCGCGGTTGGTGGTCAGGCAGCTCAACACCGAGCGCGCCCATATCAGCGTTGTAGATTTGGGAGAATCTTTCGGTAATCGCCGAGATTTCCTCGCCGCTGTCTTTGGCGGCCTGAATAATTTTATCGTCGATGTCCGTGATGTTGCGCGTATAGACCACATGGTCTGCGCCATAAGTATGACGCAAAAGCCGCGCCAGCAAATCAAAAACGACCGCCGGACGGGCATTCCCGATATGCGCGTAGTTGTACACCGTCGGGCCGCAGGCATAGAGACGTACCTTCGCCGGATCGATCGGGTGGAACTCTTCTTTTTGCCGCGTCAGGGTATTGTGGAGGTAAATCGCCATACAAGTCGTCGCCTTAAAGTTTAAACGTCACGAAAAATCCGCCGCTGTCTTCGCGCATGACCGGCACGGCATTGGCAACATAGCCGTTGTATTTTTCAAATTTGAAATAGCGCGCCACCGGCTGAAACAACGTTTCGCCTGCACCCGGCCGTGCGGGCTCAAACGTGACATAGAGCGTTTTCGCCGAAGAGCGTTTGCAATATTTGACGATATGGTCGAGCTTTTCCAGCGCGTCCGGTTTTTCCATACCACGCAGATCGACCTTGACCTCGGCCTCTTCCACGGGCGGATGGTTCGCGCCGATATTTTGCAAAAACTCCATTGGAAACACCTTTGTTAAGCGTGTATGACAATAGCAGGTTTTTTTATAAAAATGAGTCCCTTTATGGCACAAAATTTCGACCTCATTCTCAGAAACGGCACCGTCTGCCTGCCGCATGGCGAGGCGCAGGTATCCATCGGCGTGACGGACGGGCGCATCGCTGCCATCGGCGGCCTGACCACCGCGACCGCCACGCAGGATATTGACTGCACAAACCTGCATATCCTGCCCGGCGTCATCGACAGCCATGTCCATTTCCGCGAACCCGGACTGACCCATAAGGAAGACATTGCCACCGGCACGCTGGCCGCTATCGCCGGCGGCGTCACCACGATTTTTGAAATGCCCAATACCGAGCCACTGACCATCACCGCCGAAACCCACCGCGATAAAATGGCGCGCGCCGACGGCCGCGCTTTTTGCGATTACGGTTTTTACATTGGCGGCTGCGATGGCAATGCACATGATCTGGCCGAGCTGGAGCGCTTGCCCGGCTGCAGCGGCGTGAAGGTTTTTATGGGATCATCGACAGGCGCGCTGCTCGCTGCCGAAGACGATGTTATCCTGCGTATTTTACAATCCGGCACCCGCCGCCTGTGCCTGCATGCGGAAGACGAGGCGCGGCTGATCGAACGCAAACATATCGCCGCAGACAGCGCAGACGTCAAAACCCACCCCGAATGGCGCGATGCCGAATGCGCACTGCGCGCCGTCAAACGCGCGGTAGCGCTGGGACGGAAAAGCGGCCGCCGGCTGCATTTCCTGCATACCACCAGCGCTGATGAAATGGCCTATTTGCAGGCGCATAAGGACATTGCCAGCGTTGAAACCACGCCGCAGCACCTGACATTGTTCGCGCCGGACTGCTACGAGCGGCTGGGGACGCGCGCGCAGATGAACCCGCCGATCCGCAGCCGCGAACACCGCGATGCGCTCTGGGCGGCGATCCATGACGGGACGGTGGACACACTCGGCTCCGACCATGCACCGCATACGCTGGACGAAAAATCAAAAACCTATCCATCATCGCCCAGCGGCATGCCCGGCGTGCAGACGATGCTGCCTGTGATGCTGGATCACGTGAATGCAGGCCGTTTGAGCCTGATGCGGCTGGTCGATTTGCTGGCGCACGGGCCGCAGCGTGTTTACGGCATTTGCGGCAAGGGTCGCATCGCCGCCGGATATGACGCCGATTTCGCCATCGTCGATCTGAAGGCGCAGCGCAAAATCACCGACCGCTGGATCAAAAGCAAATGCGGCTGGACGCCTTATGACGGCATGCAGGTCACCGGCTGGTGCACCGGCACGATTCTGCGCGGGCAGGTTGTGATGTGGGAAGATGAAATCACCGTGAAGACCGGTGCCGCAGGCAGGCCTGTGCGCTTCACTGAAACCTTGATAGAATCAACCATCACAGAGACGGGGCACGTTACCGCGCCCGTACACACTTGCTGTACGTGAAATAAACAATATGTATTAAAAACAACACGATAGAGACTAAAACGTAAAGGTTTTTATACATAAAACAAGACGCTACATGATTTATTAAGCGAAATTATCTACAATTTTAAATAACTGCCGCATTCCTTCCGGAATGGTCAGAGACGGCAGAAATCAAAGGCTGCAATATACGTCGGGCACAGGGGTTCACGATTGACAGACCAAAATAGCGCGCAGAAGCCGGTTGTCAAAACCGGCGGGTCCCTCTCGGGCTCGTTCCGCGACCAGTTCAGATCCGCATCTTTGTGGGATCATCTGGCCAGCCCTGCGCGTATCTGGCGCAGCAAGATCAGCTGGCGCATCACCATCACCGTATTTCTGACCATCCTGACCGTGCAAGCGGTTGTGCTGGTCGTGACGGCCAGTGATTTCAAAACCCAGAAGCTGCACGAAATGCGCCAATTGGCGCGCGTCTTTGTTATCTCCTCGCTCGGCGATAGCGACAACCAGCTGACCGCCCCGTTGACGCAGGAAGCCGCTGACCGGCTGTTCAGCGAGACGATGATCAGCGGCATTTCGATCTACGGGCTCGATTATAATCTTATTCAGGTCTATGGCGAAACCGTCGTCCTGCGCCCCAGCGCAAGCACCGATGCCACCTTGCAGCAGCTAAGCGCAAGCAACCGATTTTATGAGGTCGTTTTACGTTCGCACGAAATCCGCAGGCCTTATCATATCGCCGTCAAACTTTATACCGCGGGAATCGCGCCGCAGATCAACCAGCATATCCAGCAGTCTATTCTCATCATCATGCTGCTGTCGGGCTTTGTGACGAGCGTTTTGATGCTGGTGCTGGGTCAATGGCTTTTGGAGCCGGTGATGGTCTTGCGCAACAACCTGCTGAGCGCCGCGCAAAACCCCGAAAAGCCGGATGTGCGCCGCCCGCGCCGCGAAACCCGCGATGAAATTGGCATGGCGCTGCGCATCGCCAACGACCTGATACGGCAAAACGCGCATAACCTGCGCAAGCTCCGGTCGCAGGCCGAAGATAAAATCCACAAACTTGCCTATTACGATAACCTGACCGGCCTGCCCAACCGCACCTTCTTTCTCGAAAAGCTCGACGACAACATCCGCCACCGCGTGGCCGAGGAAGAGCGCCGCCTTGCGGTCTTTGCCATTGACCTTGACCATTTCAAAGACATCAACGACACCATGGGTCACGAATTTGGCGACAAGCTGCTGGAAGCCATCGGCAAGCGTCTGGTCAAGGCGCTGCCCGCGGGCTCGCTGATTTCGCGCGCCAGTGCCGACGAGTTTACCGCCATGGTTGTTTTGAAAGAAGAGCATTCGGATACCGCCACGCTGGTCGACCAGATTTTCAATGCGATGGCAGAGCCCGTCAGCATTCTGCATGAACGCTTTCAGGTGCGCGTCTCGATCGGCGTTGCCCATAGCCCCGACGATGGCATGGAAGCCCGCCAGATCCTGAAAAACGCCGACATCGCCCTGAACCGCGCCAAGGAAGAAGGCCGCGACACAGTGCGCTATTATTCCGAAGACTTCGACCTTGCCGTCCAGCAGCGTTTCCAGATGCTGCGCGATTTGCGCATGGCGCTGGAAGAAAACCAGCTGCGCCTGCATTTCCACCCGCAGTTCGATTTGCGCAGCGGCCAGCTGATTGGCGCGGAAGCTCTTTTGCGCTGGTGGTGCCCCGACAACAGCAAAGAAGGCGGCCGCTTTATCTCCCCCGCCGATTTCATTCCCGTGGCAGAACAATCCGGCCTGATTGTGCCAATCGGCGAATGGGTTTTAAAGACCGCCTGCAAGATCAACAAACAGTGGCAGGATAAAGGCCTGCCGCCGTTCCGCATGGCGGTGAATATTTCGGGCGTGCAGTTTCACCGTGCCGACATCGTTGCCTTGACAGCGCAGGCGCTGAAAGAAAGCGGCCTTGACCCCAAATGGCTGGAGCTGGAAGTCACCGAAAGCGTCTTCATGGAAAACATGCAGGTCGCTATCGACATCCTTAACCAGCTGCACCAGCTGGGTGTCGAGCTGGCAGTTGACGATTTCGGCACGGGCTATTCGTCCCTGAGCTATCTGCGCCAGTTCCCGATTGACCGTCTGAAAATTGACCAGTCGTTTATCCGAAACGCGCTCATCAATAACGACGACCGCATGATCGCCAAGACCATTATCACCCTTGGTCACAGCCTGAACCTGAAAGTCATCGCCGAAGGGGTGGAGACGGTCGAACACGAAGAGTTCCTGAAAGCCGAAGGCTGCGACGAAGTGCAGGGTTTCAAATACACCAAGCCCCTGCCGCAAGACCAGATGCGCGAATACGTCATCAACCATAACCGCACGATGGCGCAGAACACGACGCTCAAGGTCATCGAAGACAAAAACGCCTGATTTTACTCTTTCATTATTTTACAAGGCTTTACATGTAGCTGCCCTGTCCTGCGCAGGAATTTCTTCATCAAGACACCCCAAACATCGCATCAATTTCCACCCGGAAATGTGCTAAATTAGAGATGTAAATGAAAGTGAAAATGAAACCAGCAAACACGACACAACAACGACTGGAAAACGCAGAGTACGCGATTGCGGCTCAGCGGATTGAAGGTTTGACGGTTCCGCCGGAGACAATAGAAGACCTGATGCGTGTGGTGCGTGGCGAAATAACAACCGATGCAGCCCGCGCCGCTTTGCTCAGACGGTTTCAATGCCGTGTGATGCCCGCCACGCCGCCCGTTTCGGATTCGAGATAGCCGATCATGATGACCACTGCCACGCGTTCGATCGGGCAGCGGGTGGCGATATGCAGGAGTTCCGGCGGCAGGCTGGACAGGCCGGCTCCGCGCAAATAGCCGCGCCACTGCACCCAGAAGCCGCAGACCAGACGGGTCACTTCCACCGTGACCCGACTGTCGTCGCTCTCTAGCAGCGCCGCCCAGACTTCCTCTTCCGACAGACGCGCGAATTCCGGGCAGGCCCTCGGAAAGGCCAGCGTTACATCCTGCATGCGGCTAGACTTTTTTGGCAGCGGCAGGCCTCGCGGCATCCACGACCATCCTGAGCGCCATATCCTCGAGCGCACAGGACTGCGGCTTCAAGGCCGTTTCGGGATTTTCACCCGCCCGCACAAGGTTTTTGATCTGCTTTGCGTAAAGCTCCATCAGGCTGGCGAGTTCCTGAATGATCTGGCTATCGTGCCTGTCCGCCAGCGCCGCCTGAATGTCGGCCTCGGTCATGTTTTGGTATTTTTTGGGTAATGTATAGGTCAATGGACTCATGCTCTCCTATCGATGCTGACGGGAGCCAGATTATACAAATTTGTATAATAAACAACTTAAAAAATACGTAATCGTATTTTTGTTGCGGCGGCATAAATTGCCGGCTGACCGGGCATTTGCGCAGGAGGGCGAGCACAAGACGGCTCCCCTACAAGATCGTTCCGACGACGGGCATGATTTTATATATGGCCGATTTTTTTATTTTCAGTGTTTTTTCGGGGTTGAGCTGCTTGAGAAGGCAATACTCGCCATCATCACCCTGATAGATTTTTAGCAGTCCCTCGCCGTTTTTAAGCCAGATCGCCACAGGTTTTCCCCTGATAACCGGCTTGCGCGTATGTATGCAGGCGATCCATCCGGCATAAAACATCGGCTCCATGCTGGTATGGCCGATCGCCATGGCAAAAGCGTCTTTATCCGTGAGCTGGGCAGGCAGGGGAGTAATCCAGTCGATCGGCGTTTCTTCGCTATTGAACGAATA
Source organism: Alphaproteobacteria bacterium (assembly GCA_030682495.1). Classification (GTDB taxonomy): domain Bacteria; phylum Pseudomonadota; class Alphaproteobacteria; order Micavibrionales; family UBA2020; genus UBA2020. Next base: position 47,924 of record JAUXOC010000025.1, read on the forward strand.
GCGGTCGCCGCCCTGCGCGTCGATAGTCCCCCATACCGGAATTTTCCCGGCCTGCGCGGTGCGCGGCGCATCGGAAAGTCCGCCCGGCAACGTCGGCGGTGCGGGATATTCGGCATCAGATACGCCGGTTTTCAGCCATTTGACGCTTGTTTCCAAGGCTTTCGCCAGTTCGTAGATGTAATGCGGGTTTCTTATCTGCCCGCTGAGGAGCCTATAGATGGAGGGTTGTGTTGTACCGCACAGCCCGGCGAGGCGGTCTTGTGTTATATCCAATTCGGCCATGCGCTGGCGCACTCTGTCTGCGGTCGTACCCATGCTTCAAACCTTCGTATAATTTTGGAGTATAAGCAAAATACGAAAACGTATTTTTTGGCGCCGCAAAAAAACATGTCCGTATATCGCCGCCTGTCCTGAAGGATGAAGGGCGCGCCTGCCCACGCAGACGGGCATCCGGCGAAACCGCTAAAGGCCTGCGCTCTGCGCAGGCGGCCAGCTCCCAGCCGACGCGGGGATAACGTAAGTTGCCTTATCGAAATGTTTCTGAATTTTATGCGTTTTAACTCTGATAACCAAGAGGGGCTTTTTAGCGCACTGGCCCCTTACCCGCTCCACCGCCATTCCCGTGGCATTTTCCTGCGGGGTATTTTATGCTGGGGCGCATGACAAGTCTTGTTTCACATCCACTGCAATCCCCCCTTTCCGGCACCGCGCGCGTACCCGGTGATAAATCTATTTCGCACCGCGCCCTGATGTTTGGCGCGCTGGCAAACGGCGTCACCGAAATCACCGGCCTTTTGGAAGGCGAAGACGTCATCCATA
>JAUXOC010000029.1 GCA_030682495.1 Alphaproteobacteria bacterium
GTGCGGTAGTTGATTGTTTCCGGTTTCTTGATCTCGCCGTAAGACCACGACAGCACCTGTTCGGGGCTGGCGATGGAAATGCGGATCTGGTCGAAGCCTTGCGCGCCGCTAACCTGACCGAAAAGATTCATGACTTCATTCATGGTGGTTCTCCAATTCTCTGTTCAATCAGTTGGTTGCGGTTTGCTTCAGGTCGACGTTCAGACCCAGCGAGCGCAATTCCTTGATAAGGACGTTGAAAGATTCGGGGATACCGATCTCGAACGTGTCGTCGCCGCGAACGATGGATTCGTAGGCCTTGGTACGGCCTGCGACGTCGTCCGACTTGACGGTAAGCATTTCCTGCAGCGTATAGGCCGCACCGTATGCCTGCAGCGCCCAGACCTCCATCTCGCCGAAACGCTGGCCGCCGAACTGGGCTTTACCGCCGAGAGGCTGCTGCGTTACCAGAGAATAAGGACCGATGGAGCGTGCGTGGATCTTGTCGTCGACAAGGTGGTGCAGCTTCAGGATGTACTTGTAACCGACCGTCACTTGACGTTCGAAGTATTCGCCCGTACGACCGTCGATCAGGCGCACCTGACCGGAGGTGTTGAGACCGGCAGCTTCAAGCAGAACGTTGATGTCCGCCTCGACCGCGCCGTCAAAGACCGGCGTTGCCATCGGCACACCGCCGCGGATGTTTTCACACATCTCGATCAGCTCGGGCAGTTTCAGCGTTGCGACGTCCTCTTTATATGTCTTGTCGCCGTAGACCGTTTTCAGCTTGGCGTGCAGGTCTTTTTCAACCTTGTCACGCTCGCCGACCGCGCTGCGGTGCCAGACGTCAACCAGCTCGCCGATCTGCTTGCCAAGGCGGGCGGAAGCCCAGCCCAGGTGCGTCTCGAGGATCTGGCCCACGTTCATACGCGACGGAACACCCAGCGGGTTCAGCACGATATCAACCGTGGTGCCATCTTCGAGGAACGGCATGTTTTCAATCGGCATAATCTTGGAGACCACGCCTTTGTTACCGTGACGGCCGGCCATTTTGTCACCGGGCTGCAGTTTGCGTTTGACGGCGATGAAGACCTTGACGGTTTTCATGACACCGGGCAGCAGTTCGTCGCCGCGCTGAAGCTTTTCAACCTTGTTTTCAAAACGCTGGTTGAGGTCTTCGATCGCGCGGTCAAACGTCTGACCCATGCTTTCGATGTCGGACATGGTTTTTTCGTCATCGACAACAATGTCGCGCCATTCGGCACGGCGCACCGGTTCCAGCATTTCTGCCGTCAGCTTGTCGCCTTTTTTGAGACCTTCGACCGGTTTGACGATGGTTTTACCGATCAGCACTTCTTTCACGCGGTTGTAGAAACCACGCTCGTAAATGCGGCGTTCGTCGTCGCGATCTTTGGCAAGACGTTCAATCTCTGCACGTTCAATCGACAGCGCACGCTGGTCTTTGTCCACGCCGCGGCGGGAGAAGACGCGCACGTCAACAATCGTTCCGTTGATGCCCGGGGGCACACGCAGGGACGTGTCTTTCACGTCGGAAGCTTTCTCACCGAAGATGGCGCGCAAGAGTTTTTCTTCCGGCGTCATCGGCGATTCACCTTTGGGGGTGACTTTACCGACAAGGATATCGCCCGCTTTGACTTCGGCGCCGATGTAAACGATGCCGGCTTCGTCGAGGTGCTTGAGGCCTTCCTCGCCGACGTTTGGGATGTCGCGGGTGATTTCTTCCTGACCCAGCTTCGTGTCACGCGCCATGACGTCGAATTCATCGATGTGGATCGACGTGAAAACGTCGTCCGCGGCGATGCGTTCGGAAATCAGGATCGAATCCTCGAAGTTGTAGCCATTCCACGGCATAAACGCGACCAGCACGTTACGGCCGAGAGCCAGTTCACCCAGTTCGGTCGAAGGACCATCGCCGATGATATCGCCGGCTTCGATACGGTCACCGACTTTGACCAGCGGGCGCTGCGTGATGCAGGTCGACTGGTTGGAGCGGGAGAACTTTTTCAGCTTGTAGATATCAACCGTAGACTTGGAGCTGTCTTTTTCTTCGGTTGCGTGGATAACGATGCGGTCAGCGTCAACCTGGTTGACGATACCCGGACGCACTGCCGTGATGGCGGCGCCGGAATCGCGTGCAACCGCACCTTCCATCCCCGTACCCACCAACGGCGCATCGCTGCGCAGCAGCGGCACGGCCTGACGTTGCATGTTCGAGCCCATCAGCGCGCGGTTTGCATCGTCGTTCTCGAGGAACGGGATCAGCGCGGCGGCAACGGAAACGATCTGCTTGGGCGAAACGTCGATCAGGTCGATCTGGTCTCTCGGCGACAGGATATAGTCGCCGCCCTTGCGGCAGGATACGAGGTCGCTGATGAACTGGGCTTTTTCGTCCAGTTCTGCGTTCGCCTGCGCGATCGTGTATTTGCCTTCTTCCATCGCCGACATGTAAACGACTTCGTCGGTGACTTTGCCGTTCACGATCTTGCGGTACGGGCTTTCGATGAAGCCGTACTGGTTGATGCGGGCATAGGTAGACAGCGAGTTAATCAGACCGATGTTCGGGCCTTCCGGCGTTTCAATCGGGCAGATGCGGCCATAGTGGGTCGGGTGAACGTCGCGGACTTCGAAGCCGGCGCGCTCGCGCGTCAGACCGCCTGGGCCCAGCGCCGACATACGGCGTTTGTGGGTGATCTCGCTCAGCGGGTTGGTCTGGTCCATAAACTGCGACAGCTGCGAAGAGCCGAAGAATTCACGCACAGCCGCAGCCGCCGGTTTTGCGTTGATAAGGTCATGCGGCATGGCGGTGTCGATATCGACAGACGACATACGCTCGCGGATCGCGCGCTCCATACGCATCAGGCCGACGCGGCACTGGTTTTCCATCAGCTCGCCCACAGAGCGGACACGGCGGTTGCCCAGGTGGTCGATGTCATCCACTTCCCCGCGGCCGTCTTTCAGATCGACGAGGATGTTGAGGATCGCCATGATGTCGTCTTTGCGCAGGACACGTACCTGATCGTCGGTCTGGAAATCCAGACGGGCGTTCATTTTGACGCGGCCAACGGGCGACAGGTCATAGCGTTCGAAATCGAAGAACAGACCGCGGAACATCGCATCTGCGCTCTCCAGTGTCGGCGGCTCGCCGGGGCGCATGACGCGGTAGATATCGACCAGCGCGTCTTCACGGTTGCGGCATTTGTCTGCGGCCATGGTGTTGCGGATATAGGCGCCGACGTTGATATGGTCAACCGCCAGCGTCTCGATCGTCTTGAGGCCGAGTTTTTCGACTTTGTCGAGGCTCTTGCCGTCAATCTCGTCACCGGCTTCAAAAGCGACTTCGCCGGTTTTTTCGTCCATGACGTTGCGGGCGATATAGGCGCCAACGAGTTCTTCAGACTGGATCAGGATTTCTTTCAGACCGTCTTCTTCCAGCTTGCGCGCCTGACGTGCCGTGATTTTGGTGCCGGCAGGTACTTTTACCTTGCCGCCCTTGGCGTCAATCAGGTCGTATTTCAGCTTCACGCCGCGGAAACGTTCGCCAACAAAGCCGGTTTTCCAGCCTTCTTTGGTTTTTTCATACGAAATGATGTCGTAGAAGCTGTGCAGGATGTCTTCTTTCGACAGACCCTGAATTTTCGTGACGTCAACCGGCTTGCCCGCCTTGATCTGGCGTTCGCGGTATTTCGCGGACTCGTCGCTGTCCAGCGCGAGCAGGAACGTCGTCACCGGCAGTTTGCGGCGGCGGTCGATACGGACGTACATGATGTCTTTGGCGTCGAATTCAAAATCCAGCCAGGAACCGCGGTACGGAATAACGCGCGCGGCAAACAGATATTTGCCCGAAGAGTGCGTCTTGCCGCCGTCGTGGTCAAAGAACACGCCGGGGGAACGGTGCATTTGCGAAACGATCACGCGCTCGGTGCCGTTCACGACAAACGTACCGTTGTCGGTCATCAGCGGCATGTCGACCATGTAGACATCCTGTTCTTTGATGTCGCGGATGGTGCGCAGGCCGGAATCTTCATCGATGTCGAAGGTGGACAGACGCAGCGTGACGCGCAGCGGCGCGGCATAGGTCATGGAACGCTGTTGGCATTCTTCCACGTCGTATTTCGGCTCTTCCAGTTCGTATTTCACGAAGTCGATTTCGGCACGGCCGGAGAAATCCTTGATCGGGAAGACGCTGGAGAAAACTTCTTGCAGGCCTTCCATCAGGCGGGTTTCCGCGCGCACGTCGCGCTGCAGGAATTTTTCGTAGGAATTACGCTGAACTTCGATCAGGTTCGGCATTTCACACACTTCGGGAATTTTACCGAAGCTGCGGCGGATGCGTTTGCGGCCGGTGAAGCTTTTGCTGTCAGTGAGGGAACGAATGGATTTTTTTGCGCTCATGGTATGTGTGCCCGTATTTCTTTACGTTGCTCATCAAAAACCGGGGGAGCCCCGGTAAACCAGAGACGGATACCAATTCAACCGAATAACCGTCTCTTAGATCTTGTCGTCTGTTATCTTCAGCAAAACAAAAAGGCGGGATAGCTCCGTACGCTTTTGCTTGGCTCAAGATAGCAGAAGGGGCGGCAGGAAAAATTCCCTGCCGCCACGCTTCATGCAGCTTGTGCGTGCGAAATAATCACGATCTGTGATTACTTCAGCTCGACCTTCGCGCCGACGTCTTCGAGCTTTTTCTTCAGCTCGTCAGCTTCGGTTTTGGTTGCGCCCTGCTTCACAGATTTCGGCGCAGCTTCAACCAGATCTTTCGCTTCTTTCAGGCCCAGGCCCGTCACTTCGCGAACGATTTTGATGACTTCGATTTTCTTTTCGCCGGCAGCAGCCAGAACGACATCGAATTCGGTTTTGGCTTCAGCAGCCGGCGCAGCGCCAACAGCGGCAACAGCAACGGGAGCAGCAGCGGAAACGCCCCACTTCTCTTCCAGCAGTTTGGACAGCTCAGCAGCTTCCAGAACGGTCAGTTTCGAAAGGTCTTCTACGAGTTTAGCTAGATCAGCCATTTTAGTTCTCCTTAAAGGTGTTTTGTATCAAGTACCGTTTATGTGTTGGGTATCCGAACCGACTGTTTATCAGCCTTTGTCGGCATACGCCTTGAGGACACGGGCCAGCTGCGAAGCAGGCGCTTGCGACAGCGTTGCAAGGCGGGTTGCGGGCGTTTGGAAGAGCGCCAGCAGCATTGCACGCATTTCATCAAGCGACGGCAGTTTCGACAGCGCATCCACGCCCGCAAAGTCGAGGACTTTGTCACCGAGCGCGCCGCCAATAATGATCAACTTGTCATTGGTTTTGGCAAACGTCGCGGCGATTTTGGCAGCAGCAACCGGATCTTTCGAGGTTGCAATGCCAACAGGGCCTTTCAGCATGGGGCCGATACCTTCAAAGCGCGTACCTTGCAAAGCCCGCAAAACGAGGCGGTTTTTGGATACTTTGAAACTGACGCCCGCATTACGCATTTGGACACGCAGTTCGGAAGCTTGTGCCGCCGTCAGACCCGCATTCTGGGTGATGACGATGGATTCAACTTCCGTCAGCGATTCCTGCAGCTGGGCAACAGCTTCTGCTTTTTGTGCACGATCCACGGAGTTCTCCGTCTTTTAGTTATGGCGAGCCTGCTTTCGGTAGAAAACAAACCCGGCCGGGTTGCACTTGGATTGCCGCAAAGTACCAAGTTCAAAAGTTTGCGCGGCAATCCGCTGGTGGTTCCGTCCCGAAGCTCAAGCCATAACAGGTACTGTTAAAATTCTTGTCGACTTCGTCTGTACAGGCCCGGTTACCTCTTGCGATGGTTTCCGATTTACCCCCTTGCGGGGACCGGTAGTCTCGGACGGTAGTTCGCCCCCGCCGCCGCGCTTGCGCACAGCGGCGGAGGTATCTCTTAGGCCGCTTTGCCGCTCAGGCTGGACAGGTCCAGTTTGAGGCCGGGGCCCATAGTCGAGGTCAGCGCCGCTCTCTTCAGGTAGTTACCTTTAGAGGTCGGCGGCTTCGCCTTCAAAACCGCGTCCATCAGGGCGCGGATGTTCTCGACGATTTGTTTTTCATCAAAGCTGGCTTTGCCCACGCCGACGTGGACGATGCCTTCTTTTTGCGCGCGGTATTCAACCGAACCGCCCTTCGCTGCTTTGATCGCAGCGGTGACGTCCATGGTGACCGTGCCAAGCTTCGGGTTCGGCATCAGGCCTTTGGGGCCGAGTACCTGACCAAGCTTACCGACAACGCCCATCATGTCCGGCGTCGCGATGACGCGCTCGAAAGGCATGTCGCCTTTCTGGATCATGGCAGCGAGGTCTTCGTCACCGACAACATCCGCACCGGCTTTTTTCGCTTCTTCGGCTTTGGGGCCGCGGGCGAAAACAGCAACGCGAATGGTTTTGCCGGTACCGTGCGGGAGCACGACCATGCCGCGGACGTTCTGGTCCGACTGCTTGGTATCGACGCCGAGGTTGACGGCCAGTTCGATGGTTTCATCGAATTTCGCGGTGGCGTTCTTTTTCAGGAACGAAACAGCTTCTTCCAGCGACCAGGCTTTGGTTGTATCCAGCTCTTCGCGCAGGCTGCGCAGACGCTTGGGGAAACGCGACTTGGCTTTTGTTTTGGTTTCTTTTTTAGCCATGATATCAGCCCTCCACCACTTCGATGCCCATAGAACGCGCGGTACCGGCGATGGATTTCATCGCAGAGTCGACGTTCGCGGCATTCATGTCTTGCAATTTTGCCGTGGCGATTTCACGCAGCTGCGTGGTCGTCACTTTACCGACGTTCGCTTCTTTACCCGCAGCGCCCGAGCCTTTTTCCAGCTTGGCGGCCTTGACGAGGTAGTAGCTCGCCGGCGGGGTTTTCATGACGAAGGTGAAGGAGCGGTCAGCGTAAACCGTAATCACGCAGGGAATCGGCATGCCGGGTTCCATGCCCTGTGTCTGGGCGTTGAAACCTTTGCAGAATTCCATGATGTTGACGCCGGCCTGGCCGAGAGCCGGACCGATCGGCGGAGAGGGGTTGGCTTTACCAGCTGGAACGACCAGCTTGATATAGCTCTGGATTTTCTTTGCCATTATATATATCCTTTATGTTTCAAAGGGTTGTGGTGCGGCTGACAATGGACTTTATTGCCGTGGCCTCCCACAGAACGATACCGACGAAACCCATACGGGTCTTCATCGGCGCGCCAATATACCGCCGAATCCCTGAATTGCAAGAAAAAAAGCGGTTTTTATCGAAAAAAGCCCCCGCCACAACGGCAACCTTTGCCACGGGCCTTAACCTCTTGCTAAGATAAGCACTCGTATAATGATTATGAATATTTTGCAAGGGTTTCGGCATGGCCGCGGGCAAGACGACAGCTTCGGAGAGCAAGGCAGGGTTCGATTTCGACCGTGCCGTGGCCGAAGCGCGTGCGGAATTTCCCGAAGAAACGGCCGATACCACCTTTATCAATGGCAGCGACCCTGACGCCGCCGAACAGCTTTACAACTGGGCGCGCAAGGAAGGCCTGCGCACAATCGAATGGAGCCACATTGCGCCCTATGCGGAGCGGGAGCGCCCGCTGTCCCTGTCCGGCCACAAAGGCGGCACGGTGCTCATGATGTTTCCGCATAAACCGACACCGACTTTCGCCGGTGATCCGGACAAATCCAACCAGCTGACTTTTGACCATGAACTGGGACATATCGTCTCCGGCAAGGGGATGGGCAATCATCTGGCCGCCGATTATACCGAACATGTCGCCGACAGCTTTGCCGTTTTGCGCGGCCTGCGCCGCGGCACACTGCAAAAAAGCGATATACAGGCCGTGGCCGCGCAGCGCGATGCCGGGTTTTTGCTGTATAGCGGGATTGACCACCTGACGTCGATGTCTCTCGATGCCATCGTCATCAACCCGAAAAATATTGATTATCAGGCGTTGTCACCACAGCAGGTCATCCGGCTGGCCGAAAAACATGCGACAGCTTTTGAAAACACCTACAAAAGCTATAACCCGCTCAACGACGTTGCCAAAATCGGCCAACAGACGCGCCACGACGAAGGTCTCTGCACCCAGGACCGCGCCGAGCTGCGCCTGCATGCCCTCACAACTATCTGCATGAACAGCAAACCCTCGTCGATGTTGTTTTACCTTGCCGCGCGCATTCTGACCGGCGCGATTAAAAACGGCGGCATGAAATATCTGGATGACACCTTCAAAATCGACGCCCAAAATCCGCATTGGCAGAACGTGCTGCAAAACGTGACCCAGCGCGCGGGCGGCCGCGACATCGGCGCGCAAAACGCGCTGCAATCACCCGATCTGACGCGTCCGAAAGAAGAAGGCATCCTCGCCGCCATCAAAAGCCGCTTTACGGGGCTGTCCATATGAGCCCGCCGTCAAAATATTTCAACTTTTCCGAAGCGGTGGCCGAGGCGCAGCGCGACTATCCCAAGGAAACCGAGGGCGTCACCTTCATTGATACCTCCGCCCCCGATGCTGCAGACAAGCTGCTGAAATGGGCGCAGGAGGAAGGGTTGAACCAGACGCAGTTCGACTCCATGATGACACACCTCAAAAGCCAGAGCGCCTTCGTGCGCGAAAGCAAAAGCACCGGCCACAGACTGCTGGCCGTACCTGTAGACCGCGCGCCGGAAAAATGGGGCTTTGAAGGCGAAAAAGACAAAAGCGCGTTTTTCGTGTTCAACCACGAACTTGGACATCTGGTGGTGCCGGAATGCATTGCAGGCGATTCAAGCAAGTCGACCGAATACCGCGAACACGCCGCCGATACCTTCGCCATGATGCGTTCGCTGCAACAGGGTGTGGTCGACAAAAAAGACATCATCGCCAAATCGAACGACCGCGGCCATTCAATGCTGGTCACCGGTGATTTGACGCACCTGACGTCCATGTCGCTGGACGCCATGGCCATCAACCCCAAAAATATCGACTTCCTCTCCCTTTCGGCCAAAGAGATCGTCAAGATCGCGCAAAAACATGCCGCCGTATTTGAAATGGACAGCAAGACCGAAAGCGCCTTCCTCAAGGTGCGCCGCGCCGGTATGGCTGCGCAGCAAGACGGGTTGATCGCCGATGCGGTCGAACACCGGCTGCACGAACTGTCTTATATCTGCCTGTCCAGCAAACCGGACAGCGCCACGTTTTACATCGCCGCGCGCATCCTCAATAACGCGCTTGAAACCGGCACCGTCAAATACGCAGGGCAGACCATCAGCTTCGACAATAAAAACGAACACTGGCAGCACGTCAAAGACACCCTTGCGCAGCGCGCGGGTGGCCGCGACATCGGCGGCGTCAAAGCGCTGCAATCGCAAGACCTGTCAAAGCCGCAAGAAACCGGCTTCATGGCCCAAATCAAACAGGCGGTGACGCCGCTGAAGATTTAAAGGAAACCAATGCCGCCGAAACAACCGCCGACAAATCTCCGTTTCAGCTTTAAAAAAGCCGTGGCCGAGGCACGCCGCGATTTCCCCAAGGAAACGGCGAAAACCACCTTTGCCGATCTTTCGACGCCCGCCGGCAGGCAATATCTTGTCAAATGGGCGGAGACACATCCGGCCATCCGGAAACATCCGCTGCCGCTGCGCGAAAACTTTGTGATGGAGACCGAAAATAACGCGCTGCGAAATGGCTTTATGGTTCTGACCAAGTCGGAAACAGATGATTTTCTGCTGGTTTTCAGCGGTGCAGATCATCCGACTGCAATGCATTTTCCGATGCACTCTTCACAGCAATTCATTTTCGACCACGAGCTGGGGCATATCGTTGCGCCTGGCGGTTTGAGCGCTCTCGAAAAACGTCCACCCAAAAGAGAGGGCACTTTATCCGTCGCGCACTATGGGGAGACGATCGCTCAGTTTAATCGCGGAGAAACGGTTGCCGATACCTTTGCTGTGCTGCGCGGCATCCAGCGCGGCACCCTCTCGCGCGAGGAAATCGCCGAGCTGGCCATGATGCGCACCTTTGATAGCTGGGCGCACGGGAGCTATACACACCTGACGACAACGGCGATAGACGCGCTGCTTGCTTACAGCGATACGGGCACATTGGCCACCCTCACGCCTGCCGCACAACTGCGCTTGACAGCAGACCATGCCGCCAAATACGGCCTCAGTGCCCAAGACTGTGGAAGCCTTGCCTGCGACTTCTATCTCGCCGAGCGCGACAGAATGTATAACACGATGGAGACAGAGGCACCAAAACATCCCCTGGAGCAAAAGCTTGAAAATCTTTTTGCCATTCTGTCCACCGCACCCGAAAATTCCGCTACGTTTTATATCGCGGCGCGCGTCTTCCAAAGCACAATAAGCAAAGGATACATCGACCATGTCGGCAAAATTGAAACCATCGCCCCCGGCATCGACTGGGACGCCGCCCTGAAAAAGATAGACGCCCGCGCCCCCGAAGCCGTCAAGACGCGGCTCAGCCGTCTGCCCAAGCCTTCCTGAAGCCTGCTGCGGGGACTATTTCATATTTTTTGTGAAGGCTCCCACAGGGAATCTATTCTTTGGCTGTTCCGTGCTTTCTCTGTCGCCAGAAACGCCAATATCCTTGCCTGCTAAGCTGTTTTTTTGTCCTGAAAGCCACGGTAACCATTTATCAATTTGTCCGAATTCAACCCGATCTTTGGTCCGCACGTAGGCAATCGATTTCAGAAAAACACCTTCGCCAAACGCTTTCTCCAGATCACGCCCATCGACGCTGACAATCGTGTTCGCATCCTCTAAATCTTTAAAGATTACCAAAGGCGGATAGCCATATCTTTGTATCATAGTGTCTATGTTGGGCCCCCACTTATTATGAGCTGGATCTATCGCGAGAAATGCAATCCAAGGCTCGCGTTCGCCCATCAAAGCAAATAAAACGCCTCTTGTGCCCAGATCAATAGCGGCAGCCTCGCCTTTCAGAATCCGATAAGAGCCGGTGCCCTGATCAGGCAAAATGCTTCGCTCTCTGTACATCGAAGCCTCTCGTACAGCGCCGCCCACTTTGTCCCCCTCGGGCGTGGAGATTGTGACAACAATCTTGTAGCTGAACCTCTCGGTGCTGGCGATACAGCCCGAAATGCACAAGAAAGCGAAACAGGCGAATATAAAAGAGATGAAATGTCTTAACATTACTTCACAAAATATCCCAATAAACAGGCTAAGCGCAAAAAACGGATACGTACAACAAAAAGCCGGCTAGGCCGTACCGCTTTCGCCTTCCGGCGTATCGCCGATTTTGACGACGCGGATTTTGTCGATGCGGCGGCCATCCATTTTTTCGACGTGCAAGGCATAGCCGCACCACGGCATGCTGTCGCCCTGCTGCGGGAAGCGTCCGAGTTCGTGCAAAACCAGCCCCGCGATGGTGGCAAAGCGGCCATCGGGCTGGTAATCCACGCCAAGGCGTGTGCGCACGTCGTAAATCGACGCCATGCCATCAATCAGATAGCTGCCGTCGTCTTGCGGCGCGATCAGCATTTCGCCGGGCGCGTCCATATCGGGGAATTCGCCCGCGATGGCTTCAAGCAGATCGACGTGGGTAATCACCCCCTCGACGCTGCCGAATTCATCGATGACAACGGCAATACCGACCGGCTGCTTGCGGAAAATTTCCAAAAGCACCAGCACCGATGTACGTTTTTGCACCAAAAGCGGTTCGTGCAAAATCTTGGACGTCAGCGCCTGATTATCGGTATTGAGGCAGGCGACCAGAAAATCGTCGCGGCGCAGAATGCCCATGACATTGTCCATCTCGCCGTCGGACACCAGAATATGCGAGCGGTTCATCGCCTTGACCTCGGCGAAAATCTCGGCGGTTGTGTCCTGAATGTCGATATATTCAAGGTCGATGCGCGGCGTCATGATCGTATGCACCGGCCGGCCGGAAAGGTTGAGCACACCGCGCAACAGTTCTTTTTCCGCCGGCGTGATCAGATGCGATTTCATCGCCTCTTCCAGCAGCAGTGTTGCTTCTTGCGGGTCGGCATGCAAATCGCCGGCGCGACCGCCGAGGACCTTGAGGATGATTTCCTCAGCCTCTTCGCGCGTATCTGCTTTTTCGACGACGCGTTTTTTCAGCTTCGCCTGCGCGATCAGGTTGAAGGCCTCGACCGCAATCGAGAAGCCGATCGCCGCATAGAGATAGCCCTTCGGAATATGATGCCCGAAGGATTCCGCGACCAGCGCAAAACCGATCATCAGCAAAAAGCCAAGGCAGAGCATGACGACCGTCGGGTGTTTGCCGACAAATTCGGACAGCGGACGGCTGGCCGCAATCATAATCATCATCGCAATGACAACAGCCGCCACCATCATCGACAGATGATTGACCATGCCGACGGCAGTAATGACGGAATCGAGAGAGAAGACAAGATCCAGCAGCAAAATCTGCGCAATCACCGGCCAGAATTTTGCCTTGCCGTCACTGCTGGTTTTCGCATGTCCAGCGCCTTCGAGCCTGTGGTGAATTTCCGTGGTGGCCTTGTAGATCAGGAAAAAACCGCCGGCAAGCAGGATGATATCGCGGCCGGAGAATTCCTGTCCGAAAGGCGCAATCAGCGGTGCGGTCAAGCCTGCAATCCAGGCGATGGAAGCCAGCAGCGCGAGACGGAAGAAAAGCGCCAGCGCAAGCCCCAGCTTGCGCGCCTTGTCCCGCTGCTTTTGCGGCAGCTTGTCGGCCAAGATGGCAATAAAAACCAGATTGTCTATCCCGAGCACCAGCTCGAGCAGAACAAGGGTGAGAAAACCGGCCCAAGCCGTGGGATCAGCAGCCCAAGAAAAATCTAGCATTACATACGGCTTTTACGGTGAATAAAAGCCTGTCGCCTTCCGTGAAATTAAACTTTTTCGACCTGGCTGAAATCCAGTTCGACCGGCGTGGAGCGGCCAAAAATAGAAACAAGAACCTTGAGACGCGATTTGCCTTCGTCCACTTCTTCGACCGTGCCGTTGAAGGAATTGAAGGGGCCATCGCAAACTTTAACCTGTTCGCCGGTCTCGTAGGAAATCGACGGACGCGGACGCTCGGCGCCATCGACCATCTGTTTCAGCAGACGCTGCGCTTCCGCTTCGGAAATCGGCTGCGGCTTGGTACCGGCCGCGCCAAGGAAACCCGTGACTTTGGGCGTGTTTTTGACAAGGTGCCAGGCTTCGTCGTTCATGTCCATTTTGACAAGAACGTAGCCGGGGAAGAATTTGCGCTCGGCATTGACCTTTTGGCCGCGGCGCACTTCGATGACTTCTTCGGTCGGCACCATGACTTCTTCGATCGATTCAGAAAGGTTGCGCTTTGCAGCGGTTTCAAGAATGGAAGAAGCGACTTTCTTTTCAAAGCCGGAATAAACGTGCAGAACGTACCAACGCTTTGCCATGATGTATGTTGTCCTTTGCCAATACCCAGTAAGTCGTTACAGCCAGCGCGCTTAATGCGCCAGCGAGAGAATAAATTTAACCGTCGAAGAGATGATCCAGTCCGCCATCATCAGCATCAGGGCGAAGGCGAGCACCATCAGAAAAACCACAAAGGTCGTCATCAGGGTTTCCTTGCGCTGGGGCCAGGTGACTTTCTGGCCTTCCTGCTTTACCTCGCGTCCGAACTGGATAATCTTTTTCATGATCCGGTCAATCCTGTTGTTGCGCGCGCGCATTGCTTGCGGACACGCCCCCTTTTCGGGGTTGTTGCCGTCCGGCGCGCGGGTCAAATCCGAAGGATGGCAGGAGCGGAGGGACTCGAACCCACAACACCCGGTTTTGGAGACCGGTACTCTACCAATTGAGCTACGCTCCTAGAGCCTTGACCTTATGCGCCGTTTTCCTCCCGCGACCCCTCGTTTCCGGAGGCCGGATTTGCGAGGATTTATATTATGAGGGGAGGATAACGATGGCAGATTTATATATCAGCGGCTTTTTTTTGCAAAGGAAAAAATAAGCATATTTCGCCAAATTACGCCGAATGCTGAACAAATAGCGTCTCCGCCAGCCCCCATCTGGCCCCCCCGCCGCGCTGTGCCGCCCCGTTTCGGTGCCTGACCTGCGTATGCTTTCCAGAGACTCGGCTCCCGTTTCAGGCAAAAAATTCAGCCCTTGAGATTTTAAGATTTTGAAAAATAACAAATAACCGGCGATTGATTGACTTTTATGTAAACTTAATACAATCTTAACCCATCAAATCAAAGCCCATTATAAAAAAAGCCGTATATAGAGGGATAAATCATGAAGCGTGCGCTGAAAATCGCTTTTGCCACCGTTGCCGCCACTGCCCTGCTGACGGGCTGCGACAGCCGTAATTATAACATCGGCCACGGCGCCGAGCGCGACGAGCTGAAGGGCAGCGTCCGGCAGGAACAGGTCTTCACCGGCGGACCCGAGCAGACGCATACCACCCTGCGCGCCAGCTTTCTGGAATCCGGGCGCAGCTACCGCGTCACCGGCGCGCTTACCATCGAGGGCGACATTCCGGAAAAAGCCTCTATTATCGTTTACAACGGCGAGCTGACCGTCAACGGCAAGGTCGGCAACGATGCCAGCCTGCGTGTGAACGTCCCGCTGGTCACCCATACGAAAACATCACGCGGCCCCGGCTATTGCTATAAAATGAATGGCAGTTATGGCTATAGCAACTTCTGCCGCAAAACGAAAACCATCGTCGACGGCCTCAAATATGACGACCCCGATCCGGCAATCCGCATTACCGGCACCACCGGCGAGAATGTGCGCCTGTCCACCGATGGCGCCATCGAGGTTCGCGGCCGCAACGTGCAGCCCCCGCGTCACCCCGTTTACAAAACCCCTTAAATCATATATTTAATATAAATATTTCATGTGAAACATTTATCTTTGCGAGGTATGATTTTGCTCGGAAATTACCTGAGGTTTGGCGTTTATCTCTTTTTTCTTTCGGTTTTTTCCTTTGCCGCGCTGGCCGATGCGCCGCGCAGTCAGGACGCTGTGTATAAAATCGTCAAAAGCGCCAAAACTTTCGGCCCCCGCGGTTACGGCTATACATTCAGATCGCTCGACAAGCTCTCGGAAAGACTGAATGCGACAGACGCCCCCGCGCTGCTCGCCCTGCTGCAAGACAGTGATGCGGCGACCGGTGCCAGCTTTGGCCTTGCTGCCCTTTGCGGGGATGGATTGTCAGCTTTGACCGCCGCGATCGAGAACGACCCCCGACTGCCGCTTGACCGTGCGCGCGATATTCTGAATACCGTACAGCGTTTCCCGAAATGCACAGGAGACGATCGCAGCCGCGCGGAAGACCTGAATGCCCTGATCGATACCGCCTTTGAAAAACGTCAGGCACATGCCCTCGCCGCCCAAAAGGCCGCACAGGAAGAGCTGGAGCAGAGCAACCGGCGCCAGCTTAAACAGCTGGACCCCGATTTACGCAAAACCCTGAGCGCCGAAGAACGGACGCAAATTCTGGAAGACAACGCCCGCGCCCTCGGCCTTGACGGCCCCCGCACGCCGGAACAGGAAATACTCTACCAAAAAATGAAGCAAACCCTTATGGACACATCCCCCTAAGGCAGTAAGCTGTTAAGTCGGCTTGATCTTTTTCGCCTTCACCGCATCACGATACATCTTGCTCCCCTGCACCGATTTGGCATCGGCCTGAATTTGGGCGGAAGGGGCGATTTTAAAAATGCGGTCACGGATTTTGGTGATGGCTTCGGGGCTGCCGTCTTTGACCTCGATTTCAATCTCGGCGAATTTCTGGCTCTCGCCCGTATCGGGCAGGGAAATTTCACCGACGTCAAAAGCCAGCTCCACCTCGCCCCATTCCTTGCCTTTTCCGGCCTCGACATTGAAATAGCGGCGCTCAATTGCTGCTGTAAAAATATGCTTCAGACTTTTGCTTTTAAATGGTTTTATTTTTTCAGCTGCGTCCGTATCGTGCACAATCTCTAAATTTGGTTGAGCACCTTCAACCAAGTCTTTGCATTCTTTGCGATAGAGCGCGTCCGCCACCTTGGCGGGATTGGGCGGCAGTTCGAATTTGACGGTCTGTTCGTGGCTGCCCAGCTTGCCTTTTTTGCCCGGCTTATACTGTACGCGGACCGAGACGCCGGCATCGTACATCTCCAGATCGGGCGTATCGAAATAGGCGCGGGGCAGGTATTTATGTTCGATATCGCCTTTGCCGACTTCAGATGCAAATTCTTTAAAAACCTTTTCAAGGTCTTCAACGGAAAGGGAGATTTTAAGCTCTTGCTCGACCTCTGACTTATGCGGCTTGGTCATGGGGTTTTCCTTTCCTTGCGCCCTCTCAGGGCGCGGGCGGGCGATTGACCCGCGAACGGACATTAACAGGGGACAGCACCGGAATATCCTGCGGCTCCGGCGGCGGTTCGGGCGGGCGGTGCATCTTGCCCATCAGCACCACCGGCTGGGCGGTGATATGATCTGGCAATTTACCGGTATAGAACTTCGTCACGCCGCGGTGATAATTGGGGCGGTCGGCATTTGGTTTGCTGTCGTCGCTTTCGGTCGAATAGGCCGTGACCTGATCCAGATACTCCGGCGGCACCTGCGCCAGAATATCTTTGACCCTCGGCATAAAAAACGACGGCATGACGGAGCGGTGGATGGTGACAACCGTGGCCACCAGCTTCAGCCCCTTGGCCTCTTCCTGCACATGCGCTTCGGTCACATCGGCGCCTTTGTCGGGCGCGGTGCGGTCAAGATGGGGGGAGGAGATAAAATGCAGCTTGTCGTCGCTGGCCTTGCGCACCTGTTTGATGCGGAAGGCGCGCGCCAGCAATTCCGGCTCGTCCAGCGCGGGTACGTCCCAAGGCTCTTTTCTCTTGGCCATGCGGCGGCGGTTTCCTGTCTAAAAAGCGGTTCACCACAGTTTACGGTAAAAGGATACCCCATCTTACCCCGTTTTTACCTTATGTCAAGCAGAAATGCCCTGCCCGCGATCCGGCTCCGCTTGACAAAAAACGGGGCAAAAGGTAGTAAATATGGCAATCAACAGACATCGGAGCCCCCGTATGAAAAAGCAACTTGCTTCCCTGACCGCCGCCTTTGCGCTGGCCGTCGGCCTGACCGCCCCCGCACAGGCACAGACTGTACCCGTATACCCGCCGGTATATCACAACACCACAGCCATCTACGCGCCGCAAGCTTCCAGCGCCTATGTCAGCCAGCGTGATATCAACGACGTGGCACAGGCGCTCGGCGTCACCACGATTTATCCGGGTGCGGGCAAGGGCTTTACCTCCGGCATCGTGCACCGCACCGGCAACCACGTCGGGCTTGAATACAACCTGAACAATAACGGCACAGCCACGGTCGTGCGCGCCTATAACCTCGACAATTTTAACGCGCAAGGCCAGTTCAACGCCGCCATGCAAAACGCCGCGCATCTGGATGCCGCCGTTCATTACCGCGTCCGCGACTACAACCGCCACGTCCAGCCCGTCTACCGTCCGAATGCGGTCGATGTGATTGCCGCCGTCGGCCTGATCTACATCGCGCACGAAGCGATCAATAATAACCACAACTACCGCAACGATCACCGCTATTACGCACCGCCGCCGCGCCACCACAACCCGCGCCATGCGCCGCCGCGTCACCATAACCCGCGCCACCGTTAAACACGGCGGCTCTGCCGCTGCGAAACACGATGGCTCCGGCAAAACAAAACCCCCGCCAGCCGATGCTGCGGGGGTTTTGTTTTCGGGAAATTTTTTAGCCGCGCAAAAAATCCGCGCTCTATTCTACGCGCGCAGAGCTGCGTTATATTTTATGCGCGCAGAGCCGCGCTGAGCGCTTTAACGCGGCGCGGCATGGCCTGTGAGTGCCCGTAAATCGTCCGGCGTCATGCCGGCGCGCGCGGCCAGCTGGTTAAAATCACTTTTCATGTTACGCACCTTTAAAAATTATTCCGCCGCAACCTGCGCCCAATCATTGATGCCGCGGCCGTCTTTGTTCTGGCTGCTGCGCGTAATCAGCAGGCTGAGGTTCATGCGCTGGCGCTTTTCCGCGCCGTCTTCGCTGCTGTGATAGAGCGCGATGGGCAAAATCACATGCCAGGCATAGGCATCATCAACGAGGCCTTGCTGAATAATCGCCCCCTGCCCCGCCGGTGCGGCGATCAGCGTGATTTTCTGCGCCACCACGATATCGAGAAATTGGACGCTGACCAGCCCCTCCGCGAATTTATCCCAGCCCGCCTTGGTAAAATATCCGGCGGCGGTTTTCAGGCGCCCCTGATAATCCCGGTGGCCAAAAGTCATGCTGGCGACGGCGGCCTGTGTTGCCCAGTCAAGGATTTCTTCATCTTTCATATCAGGCCGCGCCATAAGACTCTGGCTGTCCACGCGCGGCGCCGGATGTGCAGGCATACGGTTTTCCTGCGCCTGCGCGGGGGCGAAAAACAGCAAAAACGCCAAGATCAGCGCGGCGGCAATCATGGTTTTCATTCATCCCCCCTGCTGCGGCTGGCTGCGTTTTTTGGCGGCGGCGACAGGCGCAGTTTCGTTCGTATTGGCAGGCACCGCTTGCGTATTGGTATTCGCAAGCTCTGCTTGCGTATTGGTATTCGCAAGCTCTGCTTGCGGGGCGCGCACAGCCGTCACCAGATCGCCCACTGTCTTGCCGCCACCGATATCAAAGGCCATCAGCGTTTTTGCATCCATATCAAAGCGGGTCTGGAAGGCCACGCGCAGGCGGTCGGCATCGATGCCCGCAAAGCCGGTCAGCAGCGCGCCGCGCGCGGCATCGTCATAGGTCATGCGGTGATATTGCGCCGCGGTTTTCATGAGCGCGTCCACGTCATCGATGCTATCCGGTGCGCGCGTCTCCAAAACACCGTGGCGGCGCAGGTTCGGCATGGTCAGCTGCAGGCTGAGCGCATTGTCGAGAATTTCGGTCGTCAATGTGCCCGCGGCCAGAAAATCGCCGACCGTCATCGTCTTGCCAAAGACCGCGCGCGCGTGGCGGAATCCTTCCTCTGCGCCGCTATCGGGCACAAAAGGGACGCGCAGCGTCAGCAGACGGTCGACCATATGGCGCACGGTGGTTTCGTTGTCGCGCGCATCCAGCGCGTCGAACAGCGGCGTCATTTGTTCCGGCGCAACGCTGGCATAGGTGTCGTGCAGGCGTTTTTGCCGTTCGCTGCGCGTGGCAAAACTTTCGGCCACATCGGTCAGCAACAGCGCGCGGTAGATTTCATGAAATTTATCGCCCATCGGATCGACATTCACCTGCAGTCCGCAGCAGGATTTCATTGTGTCGATCAGCGGCTGCGCTTTCTTGCCGTATTGTTCATGGCAGTAATCGTAATAGGCATGAAAGCGGCTGCGCGGCATGTCTTCTGCTTGCAGAAATTCCGGCTTGTGCCCCGCGCCTTCGGCATGCAGGCCTTGAAAAGCACAGGCGCGCTCCAGAAGATCGCGGAGCGCGCGGTTGCAAACTTCAAGCTCCGCCATATCCTTGCAGGGCTTGGTCGATAGCTCCACCTGCCCGCCCGGCTCCAGCGAGATATCGCCGATGCCCGGCAAGTTAAGCCC
This sequence comes from Alphaproteobacteria bacterium, assembly GCA_030682495.1. Lineage (GTDB taxonomy): Bacteria > Pseudomonadota > Alphaproteobacteria > Micavibrionales > UBA2020 > UBA2020. The sequence continues at coordinate 19,497 of JAUXOC010000029.1, forward strand.
GATGATACGGCCTTTTTCCTGCGTCAGCTCTGCGCCATTAAAAGACTGCGCGATATTTTCCAGCAGCATTTCGATCTGGTCAAAGCTCGGCGGGCGGCCTTCGGGTGTGGTGACGAAAAGCTCCAGCTCCGTGCCCGTCTTCCCGCCTTGCGAGGCGTGAATTTTGGCAAGCAGATGGGTTTCGATTTCAAGGCGGCTGGTAAAAAGATGGTTCGGGTTTTGTGCGTGATAGACGCGGGACATGATCTGGCTCCGGTTTTTGAATGCAATCGCGATATGTATGAAATCCGGCAGGGTCAGGCGGGCCGAAAACCGCCATAGAGGAATGAATGGCTTAACGCCACCAACCGGGAGCGACCCAGGCGAGAGACATGGTGGCGATCATCGCCAGATATATCGCTGCATTTGCAATCATGCCCATGGGTGTACCAGAGCGCCCGAAGCCCGTCAAGCACGGATTTATGGAAGATCGCCAAAGGTTAATGGCTCTGCGGATCCTGCGGCTTTTGCGCCGAAAGAGCCGGTTTTTGTCCCTGTCCCGGGCCGATCAGGCGCGCGCCCACGACCATCGCAAAACGGAACGCACGGGAGAGAATCCCGCTGCCCTTGCCGAGCGTCTTTTTCAGCCCCTCTGCCGCCGTCTGCGCCGCCGGCGCAAAACGCTTCAGGTTGGCCTTCATGCCGTCCTGCACCGCGCCATTGCCCTTCAGCTTGCCGACGTATTCGGCAAGGCGTCCGGCATATTCCTTCACATCCTTCGCGGCTTCGGCGTCTTCAGCCGGCTTACGGCCGCGCTGACGTGCCAGCAGATCAATCTCGCGGTTGTTGACGGCTTTCAGGCAGGACAGAGCCACCGTCGCCTGCACGCGCGCGGTACTGTCGAGGGCGCTCTTGCGTATGCCCTCCAGCACGATGGAAAGATTTTTATATTCGCGGCGCGTCCAGACAGTTTCCTTCGGCGGTTCAAACTCGGCCAAGGCAAAACGGCTGGCGGGGGTGCCGTCGCCGCCCAGAACAATCTTCTCGATAAATGCGCTTTTTTCCGTCTTGGCCGGTACGCTCAGCGGTGCGCCAGCGGGCGCCAGTGTGATCTTGGCAATCTCTGCGGCACGCTGTTGTTTATAGGCTTCCGATACGGCATCCAGTGTTTTGGCCCAAGGGTTTTTGTCTGCCGGAATGTTCTCTGTTCCCTTGACGATCGCATCGGTCGCCATCAGCGTTGTGAGCAGCACGCGTACATCGGGTGCGACGTTCAGTGCACCTTCGGCCTTCGCCTGTTCGCTGCGGCCGCCCAGCGTATCTGTTTCGCGGATAACGGCGCTGTAATAGCCCAGCATTTTTTCGTGGTGGCCAAGCGCGGCGGTTTTGTCGCCCGCTTCAAAAGCGCGCAGCGACTGGTCCATCTCAATCACCAAAAGACCAAGGCGGTTTTTGATCCCGCTCGTTGTCGATAGCATCTGCGTTTCGCCAAAAACTTTATCAAGACCGCTGTAAAGCTGGTATTCGCCCGCTTCGATCACACCCGTGCCGTTATCGTCCGCCGCTGTCGTCATTTGTTCACACCCTTTGACACCGTTTTTGCCGGTATCGTTTTTTGTTTTGTTTTGTTTTTTAGTCTGTTTTTATTCTTGTTTTTTCTTGTTCTTTACAGGCCGCCGCCCCCTGCGAAGACCTCGCACCGGAGCCGCTAAACCGTTGAACATTCGTCTAAAATCTAACGCTCCGATTATAACACTTCGCTTATGTATATTCAATATGCGCGCATTTTAATGAGCCTGTTCAACAATTTAACCGCCGCCCCCGCCGCACATCTGGACAACCGCCCCCGCCCCGCGCTATGGTGCAACCGTCAAGCGCGGGTGTAGCTCAACGGTAGAGTTCTAGCCTTCCAAGCTAGCTGTGCGGGTTCGATTCCCGTCACCCGCTCCAATACTCCCCTCCAAAGACATCCAAAAACGTCCCATAAAGACCGGAAAGCCCCAAAAAATGCGCGATTTACAGGGGTTTTTCTATCCTGTAAGATTCTGGTATGTTCAACCATGTCCAAAATCTTTAGGGGTATCTGTAGGGGTATCTGGAGGCTTAGGGGTATCTGATGAAGCTAAACGACAAAATATGCCGCAATACAAAGGCACAAAAGAAGCCGCAAAAGCTTGCCGATGGCGGCGGTCTATACCTATTGGTGCAGCCGGACGGCGCCAAATACTGGCGCTTGAAATACTACTTTCTGGGTAAGGAAAAGCTCATGGCGCTGGGTGTCTACCCCGTGATCACGCTGGCCGATGCCCGTGAAGCCCGCAACAAAGCCAAGAAGCTCCTCGCCGCCGGAAAAGACCCTAGCGCCACCAAGAAGGAAAACCGCAAAGAGGCCGAGCGTGTAGCCAGAAACACCTTCCGCGCCGTGGCGCTGGAATGGCATGAGAACCAGAAAGGGAAATGGACACCCAAACATGTTGTCAACGTAATGCGGCGGTTGGAAATCGACATCTTCCCCTATATCGGCTCCCGCCCCATATCCGAGATTGAGCCGCCAGAGCTTCTGAATAGCGTACTGCGCAAGATCGAAAAGCGCGGCGCTCTGGACGTAGCCACCCGCGTAAAGCAGATTTGCGGCCAGATTTTCCGCTACGGGATAGCAACGGGCAAATGCAAGCGCGAAGTAACGGGGGATTTAAAGGGCGCACTCAAAACCGGGAAAACCAAGCATTTTGCCGCGCTCGACATAAAGGAAATGCCGGAATTTCTGAGCGTACTGGAAAAGAACGATGCCCGCCTGTTTGCCCGCACCCGCCGCGCCATGCGCCTTTTAATGCTCACCTTCACCCGAACCACCGAGCTGATAGAAGCCACATGGGATGAATTTGACCTGAAAAACGGCATGTGGGAAATTCCCGGCGAACGTATGAAAATGGGCAAGCCCCACCTCGTCCCTCTCTCAAAACAGGCCATAGCAATCCTGAAAGAGCAAAAGGAAGAAACAGGGCATATCAACACCCCCTATGTCTTCCCCGGCCAGATCAGTCCCCAAGAGCCGATGAGCAATAACACCATCCTCTTCGCAATCGGGCGCATGGGATATAAAGGCCGCATGACAGGTCACGGCTTCCGGGCGCTGGCCATGTCCACGATCAAGGAACGGCTGGGCTACCGTCATGAGGTTGTAGACCGCCAGCTCGCCCATGCCCACAAAAGCAAAATAGACCGCGCCTATGATCGGGCGCAGTTTATTGATGAGCGGATCATTATGATGCAGCAATGGGCGGATTATCTGGAGGGCGTGGCGAACGGAAAGGTTATTGAAGGCCAGTTTGGTAAAAGAAAGCGGGCGTGAATGTCTTTCAGGATAAGAATGCAGGCCGATGATTTTTTTAAGGCATACAAGACATTAGAAGAAAGCTATGACACCGCCACGCTCGCGGTAATGGGGCCAAGCATTGTGTGCTTGTCGTTCTCGATTGAGCTTTACCTTAAAGAAGTTTACCGCCTGCTGAACAAAGAGCCTCCCCGTGGTCGTGATGGTCACGATATTTTGAAGCTCTTTCAGGGATTGCCGGAAGATATTCAGCAAGCTGTTTTTTCTCAGGATGTCATTACCAGCCAAAGCCCTTGGCTTAGGGGGGATATTTTCTTCCCAAAAAGGTATACGGAGCCT
>JAUXOC010000031.1 GCA_030682495.1 Alphaproteobacteria bacterium
GGCACTCTGGGGATGGAGGGGGAGTTGTATGAGAGATACCAGCTCCTTTCAAAGATATTCGGATATTCGTCATACGTCGTAATGGCCGCAGGTTGCCTGCTAATTTATTTTTCAATTCAAAGAATGAACCAAGAGTACAGAGAAAAACTCAACCACAACAATAAGTCTGAAAAGAAAAAAAACTTTTAAGATATCAATATCGGGGGACAATATCGGGGGACAAATATCGGATATCCGGGGACACACACCTATATCAATCGATTATCAAAACCACAGGCGATCACGCCGGTTGCGTCTTCGCTTTTCGCCCGGGCTTTTGACGCGCGAGAGGCCGTTTGAGGTGGTCTTCGAGTTTTTGGACGAAAGCAGATGAACCGAGTGGCCTGCCTGTACGCTCACCCGCGCGAATTTTCTCGTATTCTTCATTGTCCAGCGCCTCGGCCAGAAACGCCGCCCAGTCAGAAACAAAAGGAGCCATCGCGGCGGCATCGACGAGTTCATCTGCAACCATGCCGAGATGCGCCCGGGCGCTCGACCATCGCCATTCTTCGGGCTTGGCCGCAAGCCGGGCGCGCACGGGGTTCATTTCAACATAGCGCGCGCAGGCGACCAGATATTTTTCATCCATCGGGAGGATAAGTCTCTGATTTAAAATGGTGCCGGCGGAGAGGATTGAACTCCCGACCTTCGGTTTACAAAACCGCTGCACTACCGCTGTGCTACGCCGGCGCGGGGAGGGGTTTTTACAGAATATGTGCAAACCCTTCCGATCCGCACCATAACTACAGAGCCGTTTAAAATTTTTCAACCAAAAACGTGTAATCTGAAAGACGGCCGACGAATCCTGCTGAAAAGGATAGGATTTTTTTTTCGGGCTGCCTAATATAGACGTCGGGTTACAGGGATTAGGGAGAAGCTGACAGGTGTCCCAGCAAAAAAGTCCGCACGAAGACTTTCTGATGACGTTCTTCGCCGCCTTTGTTATTGGCGGCGTCCTCTTCATTATTTGGTACCTGTTTCAGGTTGAGCTGAAAAGCGCGCTGCGCTGGATCCGCTGGTTGCAGCTAAATCTTGTCTCGTTCATCTACAGCGACGAGGTGAGCATCCCGAAGTATGGGGATACGGCCAAGGTCGGCATCTGGCGCAAATGGCTGCCGCGCGCGAATCCGGATACCGATATCGATTTCAAAGCCATCAGTATCATGACGAGCCTTGCGGTTTTGCCGCTGCGCTATTTTATCATGGGCGCGCTGGGTATTTTGGCGCTGATTGTCATGTTCAAGGGGCCGGGCACCTATTACCGCCGCCGCATGGGCCTCGAAATGCTGATGCAGGAACAGGCGAAATCTTTCCCGACCATCGCCCCGTTTTTGAAATTTGATCCGCGCAAGCTGCCGTTCCGCGCGCCGGGGCAACCCGTGCCGGCGCAGCTGCCGATGTTTTCAGAGGCGCTGTCGCCCGAAGAATGGATTGCCTATCATCAGGTCGGCTATAGCGCCGGACGCATCGATACCGGCCGCGCCTATCAGGCGCTGGCGCTGCAGCTGGGCAAACGCTGGCAAGGGCCGTCCAAGCTGCCGCTGCATATGCAGGGGCTTTATGCGGCGTTTGCGCTCAAACATGTGCGCAAGCGCAAGCAGAGCGATGATTTGCTCAATGCGATGTCGCTGTGCTGGAGCGCCGATGGCGGCTTTAAGCCTTCGTCCAAGCTCGTCTCCGCAATCCGCAAAATCGTGAAAGACCCCAAAGTCGGCGGCGCGCTTCAGAAATACGCCGACCAGCACGCCTATGAAACCACGGCCATGCTGCGCAGTTTGCAGCGCGCGCGTGAAGAGGGCGGGGTTCTGGCGCCGGCGCAATTCGTCTGGCTGCGCGGGCATGATCGTACTCTTTGGTATCCGCTCAACAACCTTGGCCGCAAATCCTATCACGCCGAGGCAGCGGGCGCGCTTGTGCATTACACCAACGAAATGATCGCAGGCCAGCGCATCCCGACCCCGCGTTTCGAGGAAGTGATCAAGGGCTTCGAGGCCTATATGAAGATCGGCGGAAGGTCGATCCCGCAGCTGGATAAAAAAGCCGGCGGCACAAATTACTGGAAGAAATAAGAGCAGCAAGGAGCAGGACATAACATGACGGCAAGTACAGCAGCAGCGCAAGTGGACGCCCGTGTCGTGGATCAGGCGCTGGTGGCGTCTTTCATGAATGCAGAACCGCCCAAAGTCTGGCGCGCCGACATGGCGAAGCTGAACACGGCCACGCTGGAGCTGCGCAGTGATGCGGGGCGTTTCCGTCTGGTCATGATCACACAGGGCGGCGAAGAAGACGTTGCCCTCTTCACGACACGTGACGATGGCACGGCAGCGCTTCAGGCCGTCATGCATGCGATGATGGGGCCGCCGTCTACCTCGGCGCCGGCGGCTGTGACGTCTGGCGCTGCTGCAGCACCGGCGGCGGCGCCTGTCAAAAAAGGCGGTTTCTTCAAATGGCTGCTCAAGCTGTTTTTGTGGCTGGTCGCCATCTTTGTGACACTGATGATTTTGGCAGGCTTGTTTCTGAGCGATAAAACGGGGCAGTTGATCTCTGCGATCAACCCCGGTGATGCACCCATCGTTGCGCCGGGCACGGCTGTACCGGCAGACGAGTTTTTCAGGTAACGGCGACAGGGTTAAGGGAGCGCATCAAGCGTGGCAGTAAAAGCCAAATACGAGTTTAAACACGAACAGATCCTCCGGGACGCCCGCCCGTGGTCTGTGCGTACGGCCGACAGTGCCAAAGACCCGTTTACCGCCGTCATGGTCTACGGCATGGCCTGCGTGGCGATTTTCGTTGATGTGTCTGTGGCGCATTTCGCCGATCTGATCCTGTTTATGGGTTTGATATACTTCTGGTGGCTGATGACGCGTCCGGTGGTGCTGCCGTTCAAGCTGCCTAAAAGCTCGCTGCGCAAAGATCCCAACAACGTGCGCCCTGATGGCTCCAAGGGCATGGCTGACGGTATTCTTTATCTTGGCAACGACAAGGAAACGGGCGAAGAGGTATGGTTCACCAACTCGGACGCCCGTACACATTGTCTTTATCTTGGTACGACCGGTTCGGGTAAGACCTATGGTCTCAAATCCTATGCCTGTAATGCGCTTTGCTGGTCGTCGGGCTTTATTTACATCGATGGTAAAGCGGATACGGATTTGTGGTCGACGCTGTCGGCCATGGCGCGCCGCTTTGGCCGTGACGACGATCTTTTGATTATGAACTATATGACCGGCAACAGTGCCTCGGGCGCGCTTGTCGCGTCAAACACGCTGAACCCGTTCTCCTCCGGCTCCGCCTCTTACCTGACCAACATGCTGGTGAGCCTGATGCCGGATTCCGAAGGCGACAACGCGATGTGGAAAGAGCGCGCGGTCGCGCTCGTCTCCGCGCTCATGCCGTGCCTTGTCTACAAACGCGAAGTGCAGAACATTCCGCTGTCAATCGGTGTTATCCGCCAGTTCCTGACCTTCAAGGCGGTCATTAAGCTGTCGCGCGATACAACAGTGCCGGAGCATATCCGCGCCGCGGTCAAGGGTTACCTCAACGAGGTGCCGGGTTATAACGACTCGCATTTCGATGATAGCGGTAACGAAAAGCAGGGGCCGGACGGCAGCATGCCGGACACGTCTACGGCGAACCAGCAGCACGGCTATCTGGCGATGCAGTTCACCCGCTCGATGCAGTCGCTCGGCGATGACTACGGCTTCATCTTCGATACGCAGGCCGCCGACGTCGATATGATGGACGTTGTTCTGCAGCGTCGCATTCTGGTCGTTCTTATTCCGGCGTTGGAAAAATCCAGCGATGAAACCGCCAACCTTGGTAAAATCATCGCCTCGACCCTGAAGGGGATGATGGGGGCGACGCTCGGCAGCTCGGTCGAAGGCACCACCGAAACGGCGATTGAAAACAAGCCGACAAACTCTTCTACACCCTTTATCGCGATCTTTGACGAGGTCGGCTACTATACCTCCCAAGGTATGGCGGTCATGGCGGCGCAGGCCCGTTCGCTCGGCTTCTCGCTCGTTTTCGCCGGTCAGGATTTGCCCGCGCTTGAAAAACGCGTGAAAGAAGAAGCACGTTCGATCACCGCGAACTGTAACATTAAATTGTTCGGCAAGCTGGAAGATCCGACCCAGACCAAAGACTTCTTTGAAAAAACCGTCGGCACCACGCTGGTGACCGAGGTCTCCGGTTTCCAGCGCGGCGGCCCGCAGGGTAACAGCGGCAACAGCTATATGGACTCGTCCAACGCCAGCATCCAGCAGCGCGCGCGCGCGTCGTATGACGGCTTGCGCGGCTTTACCGAGGGGCGCGCTGTTTGTGCCTTTGGTAAAAACGTCAACGAAATTCAGGTTTATAATTCCGACATCGGCCATGCCAAGGCGATGCGCGTGCAGCGTTTCCTGCCGATCCCGCCGCCGGCCGAAGAAGCGCTGGATAACCTGCGCCTTGTCGATGGCATCCTGCGCCGCCTGCGCAATCCGAAATGGGATGCGGCAGCCGAAGCGACCCGCCCCAACCGCGACATCGAGGCGATGGCGGCGGGCTTTGCCGAAGCGAAACAGGCCGGTGCAACGCTCATCGAATGCGGCGTGGGCTCTGTCGCCGCTGTGGCCGAAGCGCATGAAACCATCAAGCCGAGCGATGCCAGACCCGAAGCAGAAGACATTCCACCGATGCCTGAGCCGGATCCGGAAGGCGAGCGCGTTGCTGCCGAGCAGGTCGCGGCCAAGACCGCTACCGGCCCGCTCAACTGGATGCAGGTTATCGGCGCCAGCGACGATGACGTACCGGCCATGCCCATGCGCCGCGACCCGCCATTGACGGAAGAAAAGAAACCTGTTTCCTGGGCCGATGTTTTGGGGCCGGAAGCGGATGCGCCTGCGGTTGCGGGCGCTGCACCCGCCGCGCCGCCACCAGAAGCCGCCAAGGCCGCAGCCAGCGCCAAACTGGGCGCACCGCTGAGCTGGGGGGAAGTCATCGGCGCCGTGCCGATCGAGAATGCGCCCGCCGCAGCCGCACCGGTGCAAAGCGCGCCTGTTGCACCGCCCGCTGCACCTGTTGCGCCGCCATCGGTACAAACCGAAGCACAGCCGTTGCCGCAAGAACCTGCACCGGCAAGTCCGCTGCAACCTGCCGCGCCGCCGCCGTGGGAAGCGCCTGCGATGGCAGACTTGCCGCCCGTGCCGCCTGCAGATCCGGCAGAATCATCGCAGGAACGCGAAGCGAAGGCCGCCAAAATTATTGCTGATAAAACCAATGGACGCGCCCCCATGAGCTGGGCCGATGTGATCGGCGCCGCCGAAGACGTCCTCAACGACAAGACGGATGGAAAATAACCAATGCTATTGTTCCTGCGTACCCTGAGCAGAATTCTTGCCGCGCTGGCGGCGGGCGTTACGCTCTTTGATATCTGCTATCAATGGTTTATCAAAAGCAGATTCCACATCCGCCCGTTCAAGGATTTGTGGACGGATATTCACAAGGCCTCCTATAACGACATGTTGCCGCATCTCAAATCGGTTTTTTCGAACTGGGATAAAATCGCCGCATGGCCGGGGCCGGTGGTGATCCTGATCCCTGCGGTCGTGCTCTATCTGCTCTTCCGCATCATCTTCGCCATTCGCGGCGGGCGCGGCGGCGATGGCTTTAATTACAAATCGCCTGATTAAGAATATCTCAAGTATCTGATATTAAAGAAAAACAATCGCTTTACATATATGTAAGGCGCGCCTAGCATATGCGGCATGTTCCTCTTTTTGCGAAAGGCCGCCGTTTGAAACGCGCTTTTCATCATACCGCCGCACCGCTGGGCGCGCCGCAAAACCCCGCCGCTGCCACGCAGCAGCAGGCGCTGCGCCGTTTGCATGACGAGGCGGGCGCGGGCGATCTGCCGGCGGTCAAGGCGATGGTTGCGGCAGGGGCTGACCCTGCCGCGGCGCTGGAAGGCCCGATGGCGTCTTTGTGCACAACCGCGCTGCATGCGGCAGCGGGGCGCGGGCAGATGGCGGTCTTGGCGTGGCTGCTGGATGAAGCAGGGCTCGCCGCCGATCTTTGCCCTGCGGAGATCAAGACACGTCACCGTGCCCTCATGTCGGCGGCGCTGAGCGGTCAGGCCGAGGCGGCGGCGCTGCTGATGTCGCACGGTGCAGACGTCAATGCACGCGATTACAAATCTGAAACCGCGCTGCATATGGCCGCAGACAAAGGGCACGCCGCTGTCGTCAAAATACTGCTGGACGCGGGTGCGGATGTTTCTTTGCGTGACCGTTTCGGTTTGCGCGCGCAGGATGTCTGCTGCAACAACCCCGCCGATGCCCTGAGCGCCCGCGCGCGTACGCAGCGGCACGGTGATATCCTCGATCTTTTTCATCAGGCGCAGCAGGCGCGCGCCGCGCTGCAGACGGCTGATCTTTCTGTGCTCGCCGCCGACGTCACAATTTTTCCGCTGCGTTTGAAGACAGAAAAGGGCAAAGCCGGACCAAACGATAACGGCGGCAAATCCCGCCCCGGCAATAACGGCGCGAAGTCTCGCCGCCGTGCGGCATAAGGGGTATTCGCATGAAACGTTTTTTCAAAGCCGCCCTGCGCCGTGACAAAAAGGCCGCCCAAATGCGCGCGGCATGGGAAAAAACCAACCCGCCGCGCGCGCTGGTCGAATACAGTGCCGCAGGTGATCTGGCCAAGGTTGATGCACTGCTGGTCGCAGGCGTTGACCCGAACGCCGAGGTGATGATCGACATTACCGTCGATACGGTCATGGAAACACCGCTCTGCGCCGCAGCCTCGGCGGGGCATGTCGATATTGCGCGGCGGTTGATTGCTGCCGGAGCACAGGTCGATAAACCGTCGGACGACGGCTTCACGCCGCTGCTGAATGCGGCGACAAACGGCTGGCCGGATATGGTGAAATGCCTGCACGAAGCGGGCGCAAACCTGAATGCGCGCGAAGATATTTTCAATCATACTCCGCTGCATAAAGCGACCCGGCTGGCCCGGATGGAAACGGTCAAAACGCTGATGGCGCTGGGCGCTGACCAGACGCTGCGCGACGCGGAAGGCAAAACCGCCGAAGAAACCATTTGCGATCAATGCGGCAAGGGCGCACCGGAAAAGGCCGAAATCAAGATAGAGATTCAAAAAATATTTGCAGATGACCGCGCCGCGCGCGCCGCCGCAGAAAAAACACACCAAGATGCCGCAGCCGCCTATGTGCGCGCTCTTGATCAGGCCGGAGAGCTGCAGCGCGATTTGCCTCTTGTGCGGCCAGCGCAAGTGCGCCCACGGCGGAGGAAGCCATGACGCCGCAGCAAGCTCGCAAAGAAGCCCAGCGCTGGGCGCAGATCGAAAAAGACGACCCCGATTTCGCGCTGCTGCATTACGCCGAAATCGGCCATCTGGGCAAAGTCAAAAAACTGATTGCGGCGGGCGCAGACGTCAATGCGCGCGTCGATATCAATACCGGCATTGAAACCGTCAAGGACGCGCCGCTTTACGCCGCGGCAGGCGCGGGGCATATTGAAGTGGCCGAAGCGCTGCTGGCCGCCGGTGCCGATGTCGATATCGAAGCCGAAGACAACTGGCGCCCCTTGCACCACGCCGTTCTGAACGGGCAGGCAAAAATGGCCGCGCTTTTGATCCGCCACAAAGCCGATATGAACCTGCGCGAAGCTCTGCAAGGTCAAACGCCGCTGCACATCGCATCGGAGCGCGGTGATGAAAAAACCGTGGCTGTGCTGGTAGATGCCGGTGCGGCGCGGTATCAGTGGGACCACAACGCGAATGCGCCGGTCGATGTGATTTGCGCCGTCGGCGGACTTTTTAAAACGGATACGGATAAAAAACAAAAAGCCGCCGTCCTCCGCGATATTTTCAATGCCGCCACGCTGCGCGATATTGCCCACGACAAAGAAGCCCGTGCCGCGCTCGGCACCTTGCAACAAGATGTGGTTGTCGCCAAACCCCTCACCATCCGCCGCCGCGCGCCTTAGCAGCTCAATATCCTCTGCTATGCATGCCATGCACGCTACAGGTGTTTGTCGTCCGTTTTATTTCTGAAGCTCAGGCAGGCTCTGCGCCGCGTGTGCGTTTGCGGATCTGGCCGAGAGGTTTGATCGCGATTTCTTCGCGTTCGCGTTTTTCACGGGCGTGCTGGCGTTCGAGAATCTCGGTCATTTGCGCGGGCGTCGGTGTTTGTCCGTGCAGGAAATAGGCCGTATTTGCGCCGGTGGCGTCTTCGATGGCGGGGCCGTCGCCTCTGTGTAGCAGGTTGTTTTGTACCCAGTGTTTTGTGCCGTTCGGGAATTTGCGCGCATAGCCGTCTAAGCGGTGGGTGACACCGCGTTCGCAATATTCTTCGTGACCATCGGGCGACGACATCGCGGGGGCGCCGATGCGGTGGCGCTGGCCGTATTCGTACCACTGCTCGCCGCCCTGCGCGTTTTTGATCGCGGGCTTGCCCAGCGCATGATATTTGCCATCAAGACGGCAGATATAGCCGCCGTCCGGCAAATATTCAGTGACGACCGCTTCGGCGGCGGGTTTGAAATTCAGACTGATTTTTTTGCGCTCTGTCATGATCGGAATATTATGCGCGCTTATGGCAATTTTTACCAGCGCGCGCCGGAAAACCCTGTCAGGACAATATTTTACCTCAGCCCTCCGCGACCTTGCCGAGGCGGTGACGGTTCGACAGCGTATCGACCGTATCGCCCAGAATCCGCAGGTCTTCGGGGCGCGACAGGCGGTGGTCGCCATCCGCAATCCACAAAACATCGGCATCGGGGCAGATCAGCTGGCGCAAAATATGTTCGCTTTTTTGCCACGGCACATCGGGGTCGTGTTTGCCGTGGATCAGCCGCACGGGGCAGGGCAAATCGATGCGGTCTTTGAGCAGCAGGTGGTTGCGCCCGTCGGCAAAAAGCGCGGCGGTCAGCGGATAGGGCTCGCCATAGGCGCTCGGCATATAAACCACGCCCTTGGCGGCAAGGTGATGCCGCTCTTCCTCGCCGAATTCGCGGGTATAGACGTCTTCGGTGAAATCGGGCGCAGGGGCAAGGCCGATCAGCCCGGCCATACGCGCTTTGCGCGCGCGGGCGAGTAGCAACGCAATCCAGCCGCCCATCGATGAGCCGACAACAATCTGCGGCCCGTCAGTCAGCGTGTCGAAAATATCCACCGCATCTTGAAACCAGCTGCCGATGGTGCCGTCTTCGAATTTTCCGCTGGATTGGCCGTGGCCGGTATAGTCGAACCGCACAAAAGACTGTTCATGTGCGCGGCAGTGGTCTTCCAGAAACATCGCCTTGGTCCCCGTCATATCCGAGCGGAACCCGCCACAAAAAACCACGCCCGGCAAGGTCTTCGATGCACCCGTAAAACGGTGATAGGCAATACGTACATCAGGGCGGGGGGTGATAAATTCGGTTGTCATATCGGCTCCTTTTTCGCGTGGGGTTTATTTTACCCCGCCGCGCGCATGAAAAAAAGCCCGGCTTTTGAGGGCCGGGCTTCAAGTTCTCAAGGTGCCTTCGTAGTGCCGAGTAACTGTGCGTTAAAAGGGCCTAGGACGAGATCAGATCACTTCCAGCATTTTCGCAACCAGCGGGTGGCGCACGATGTCTTTGTCGCGCAGTTTCTGTACGGAGATGCCTTCGACTGTGCCGAGTTTCTCTGACATATCTTTCAGACCGGAAATGCCGTCGAGCAGGTCGGACTGGTCCGGATCGCCCGTGATCACCATGGTTGCGTTCCAGCCGAGGCGGCTGACGATCATTTTGATCTGGCTATAGGTGCAGTTCTGCGCTTCGTCGATGACGACAAAGGCGTTGTTGAGTGTACGCCCGCGCATGTAACCGATGGGGGCGATTTCAATTTCGCCGCTGTCGATATGCTGCTTGAGGCGTTTCAGCCCCATGCGGTCGTTGAGCGCGTCATAAAGCGGCCGCAGATACGGCGCCATCTTGTCTTGCAGATCGCCGGGCAGGAAGCCGATTTTTTCACCGGCCTCCACGGCGGGACGTGACAGGATGATGCGGTCAACTTTGCCTTTGGTAAAGGCCTCGACCGCCGCCGCGATGGCAAGGTATGTCTTGCCGGAGCCCGCAGGGCCAAGGGCGAGGACGAGGTTATGCGTGTTGATCGCCTCCATCAGCGCTTTTTGGCCTTCGCTGCGCGGCTGGACATTCTTTACATAGGCCTGTTCTGTATCCGGTTTAAAGCCCCCCAGAGGATCCCAGTCGTTTCCTGCGAAGATATGGCGCACGTTTTCTTCTTTGGGCGCGCGGTTCGATTTATAGGCAGCGACTTTCGATTTTTTCCCCATGCGTCAGCTTCTCCCCTTGCTGTTGTGGCGTTCAGGCCGGTGGTAGTGAATGGATATGCGCTGCGCCTGCTCCGGGCACAAAAAAACCTCCCATGGGGAGGCGGCGTAGCTTTTGACGATGCGGGTGGCGGGGCTGGCGATCACCAGTTTGGCAAGTTGATCGGCGCCGCAAGCGCTGGGTAGAACACTAAGTCTGATGAGATCCATCCAGACACTCCCGTTAAGAAACCCTTAACAAGACTGTACGTCAAACCGATTCGCTTGTCATCAAAATTTTGTGTGTCGCAAAAATTTTCTGCGTATATGTAGTAGGGCGGGTGCTTTATGAAACGCGCGCGGCCATCTCGGCGGCGGTATGCAGGATGGTATTTACGGCTCCGCCGTGAGGATATTTACGGCTTCGCCGTGAGGATATTTACGGCTCGGGCGCTGTGCGCAACAGCGCGGAGGCAGCGGCTTTTTTTACCGCATCTGTGCCATAGCTTTCGATGTATGTTTTCAGCGCGCGCGTCGGTGTGATGCGCTGGATCAGCATCGCGGTCAGCGGTGCATCCTTGTGTCCCACAGCGGTTTTTACAAGGTCTTCATCGGGGATGATGCCGGCCTGCAAACATTTATCCGTCAGGTGATGATCGCGAAAGCCCACCGCTGCATGCAGCATTTCGGGCGTAAATTTCGCGCCCTTCGCGCTCAGCAGATTGATGGTATCGTGTTCGCGCCGGTAAAAAGCCTGCGTCATATCTTGCGTCAGTTGCGCGATTTTTAAATCGGCGGCGCTCTGGTTGAACGCGCCCCTGAAGATTTCCGGATGGCCTGAAAAAAGCATATGTCCCCCATACGCATATTCTTTTGCGTCAGCTTTATTATTATACATAAGGCTTAAAATGTGGTTAAGCCGCGTGGTTAATGATGTTTTTAGGGTGTGCTGCTAGAATGAAATACCGCGCCCCGCCGCGTTTACACGGCGCTCCGCCGCGTTTTATCATCCGATCAGGAGATTTTTCATGACCCGCCGCCGCTTGCCGTTCTGCCTGCTGCTGTCCGCCGCTCTGTTTGGTTTTCTGATGCCGCTTCAGGTGTCAGCGCTGCGGGCGGAGTCGCCTGCGGTCGATCCGGCGTATTACGCATCCCTTCAGGCGCTGCGCCAGACCGCCGCCCTGCGCATGCTGGATGTGATGAAGGCACAGCTTGACGGTGATCGCGCGAAAGAAGAAGCCGCCGCCGTAGAAGCCATCAAAGCCTATGACGCGCTGATCGCCGCCGTGCCCGATGATTTACCCGCGCATAACGCGCGCGGCATCCTCAAAGAACAACTGGGCGCAGGCCAAGGTGCCGCCGATCTTGAATTTGTCGTGGCGCGCGCCAGCGTCAGAATTTTGGCGGATGCGCAAGACGCAGAGTCGTATCACACACGCGCCACGGCGCTGCGCAGCCTGAAAAAATTCGCCGAAGCGCGCGCCGATTATCAGGAAGCCATCCGTCTTCAGCCCGATAACCGCAAATGGGGGCTGGATCTGCGCGCCATGGAAACGGAAGCTCCGCGCGAGTGAGCGGCACGTTCAAAGCAGCGCGGGAATCTCCGGGCAGTTATGTGCTGTCTGATCTGCCGGGCGGCGAAGATATCCGCATAGATCGCGGGCAGGGGCTGTGGTTACCGGGCAAACGTCCCGGCGACGTAACATTTTCAGGCCGCCCCGCATCGTTCCCTCAAATCGTTACGGCGCGCGAGACGTATACGCTGGTGCGCCGCATTACGCGCGGCGGCTGGCTATCGACAGATTACGAGGTTGATTTTCTGGATGCCGCGCAAACGCCACGCTTCACGGCGCAGCTGCCGGCAGGGCAGCTGTCGTCGTTCAGTCTTGGCGGTGAAAACTATGAAATTGAACTGACCGCGCGCTTTATTTTCCGCGCGACTTTGCGCCGCAGCGGCGCAGAAGTCGCGCAGTTCCGCGAGACCACAAATTTCTGGTCATTCACCTCCCGCAAAACCTATGCGCTGGAAACACAAACCGCCGTAGACAACACCGCCCTCGCCTGCGCCTTTTTTATGGCGACGTTGAAGGCTTATTAGGGGTTTGCGGCTGTCGCTATTTTTCCGGAGAGGTTTTGAGCGCGTTCACATCTGAAACATGGCGGCATTTATCGGGGATATGGCGGGCGAGGGGGCCGAAGCCTTTGTCTTTGGAGAGGATCGTACAAATAGCGTTCGGATATTTTTCTGTGATTCTGCCAACTTCGTAAGCAATCAGAAAATCGAGCGCGTTATTGCCGCTCTCGTTGAACTTGCGCCACTCAAGCCGCGCTCCGAGAGGCTGGCATTTCTGGATAAACTCGACAGATAATGCTGACTGCTTTGAGCCAAGAAAAATAATGATGTGATAGGCGCCGTGAATGCCTCCAGGATTGTCAATCTTGTGAATGTTCTCGAAATCGACGAGCAGGAAGTGCTTATGATTAAGGGTGCCTGCCATTCAATCGTGCAAATCAAAAACTATCCGACAGATAGCACGGCGTGCAGCGGACGGGTTGCTGGTTTTCGAATTCGACGAGCATGATAACGCCGCGCTGGCGGGCGGTGTCGAGGATGTTCTGGTTGACGTCTTCGAAAATGGCGTGGTGGGATTCTGTGCCGGCGGTGATGCGGCCGTCGCGGATAGAAAACCAGAACGGCCCCTCTTCGGGGTTGCCGTCGAGCGTCGGGTGCTTGTAGAAGAAAAAGGCGAGCGCGTCGCGTTCATTCTTGAAGACTTCATATTCCGGTACGACCGGACTCGTGCCTTCGGCCATGGCGAGGACTCCCCTTCAAAATCAAAACCGCACGATCCCCCCGGATACGTGCGGCAGTCTTATCACTTCGGCTCGAACTGGTCGCCGGCAGCGGTCCCTTTCGGAGCCTGGCCAACGGCGGGTGCCACTTCGGCTGTATGGTTGAGAACCATAGCCGGCGCCTGTGCAATATAGGCGCTCAGAATCTCACTGGCATCCGCTTCGCTGCGGCGGCCGACGGCGGTACTCTTCAACAGACTGGACATGCGTTATCGCTCCTTACCATTGATATCTCAATTATAACCTACCTTGATATTTAACGCCAAGTATAGTTAATTTTCAGTTTACATAGACATATCAAGGGGCTGCGGCGGGGTTTTGCGCCTAGGCGCCGCCGCGTTTGAGGCGGGCGGCGGCGGGCTGGCCGCGGGCGGGCTTTTTGTCGAGCGGTTTGGGGCTGTCAATCTCGCGCAGGGTTTTTTCCATCGTATCCATGCGGCGGGCAAGGTCGTATTGCGCGGCGCGGATTTCACGCAGCAGGTTCATCTGCTCCATCGGCAGGGAGCTGTCGAGGAAGGATTTCTGAAAGCTCTCCAGTTTGGATATTTCGCGCGCCAAGGCCACTTCGCGTTTTTTGCCTTCTTCGGTCACGGGGGTGCTGAATGTCAGGATCATGCCCACATCGGTGCGGCGGGGGATGGCGTCGTTTTCGCGCCGCGCCTGCATAAGGGCATAACCGATGTCGCCCCCCGCGAGCATGAGGGTTTTGGCCAGCAGGTATTTATCGGTGCTGGCGCAAAGCCGCAGTGCCTTGCCATCGTCTGCATCGGGGTTCGCGCCGCTTTCCAGTGCAGCTTCGAGTGCGCGCTGGTCGTCCTGTGCAATCGCCGCATACATGCGGGCGTTCAGCTTGCCTGTTTCGGCGCGGTCCGGTGCGGCGATACGGTTGAACTTTTGGCCGTTGCTATACATGCATCACCCCTGCGCGTTTTTCGGGGGTATATTTTTGGCGCTGTGCGGGCGCAGCGCGGGTTTTTCCAGCGGCTTGCCATCGCGCATTTCCGTGATTTCCAGCTTCAGCGCTTCGATCTCGGCCAGAATGCGTTCTTGCAGCTTCAGGGCTTCGGCGGGGGCGATGTGCTGGGTATAGGTTTTTTGAAATTGCTGCAAAGTAGAAACCGTCTGGCCAAGCCGGTTGTAGCGCGCTTCGTCGTCACGGCTGTTGAACCTTGTAACGATGTCGTCGGTCTCGTCATCCCAATAGGTTTTTTTGCGGATGGTGCTGCGTTCGCGGTCTGCTTCAGCGGCGGCATAGGAAATATCAGCGCCGGCCAAGGTCAATTCTTTCATCAGCAGCATATTGCCCGCTTCGGCCGCGGCGCGCAGGAACTGGCCTTTGCCGCTGTTGATGTCGCTGCGGGCGTCAGGCAGCACCGCATAAAACGCGGCATGGTCATCCACGGCAATCGCGGCCAGCAGGCGCTGTGCGGTTGTCGGTTGTGGGCTCTGCGTTTCTGGCGGCCAGTCTTGCATGCAGCGGGAATCTCCAGCTTTCGAGGGTATCGCTGTTTTTACGACAATCTGGAAACTATGTCAAGCAGAGGTCGCGCCGAAAATAGGCACTAAGCTGATGATTTAGAAAGGCTTCCACGGCCGCGCCACGGCGCGCGGGGTGGCGCCTTGCTGGCGGATGACGCTGAGGGCGCGTTGCAGCGTGCGGTCGATGCCTTTGTCGGCGCGCAGCACATGCCAGCCTTCGTCCGCGCCGGGCTGGGACGGGTTGGCGCGGATCTGCTTGCGCAGTGTATCGACGCGCGCATCCGATGGGTTGTCGCGGCGGCCGGCCACACGCTTGAACAGCTTGGCCGCAGGAATGTCGAGGTAAAGACCGATAAAATGCCCGCCCGCATTTTCGGCGGTCGCTTTTTGGCCGGTACGGCTTTGCGCATCGGTAAAAAGCCCTGTCACAATAACGTTTTTACCCTCTGCCATATGCTGCGCGGCGGTGCGGCGGGCATAGTCGATAAACTGCGCGGTCAGGGTGGGGTGGTAAACGGCATCCGGCAGCGGCGCCAAGGGATGGTGGCCGTGCATGCGTTTGCGCAAAACATCGGAATCCAGCACCACGGTATTGGGCAGATGGCGCGACAAGATATACGCCAGCGTCGTCTTGCCACTGCCCGACAGGCCGCCAATCGCGATCATCACCGGCGTTTCGCGGGTGGCTGGGGCATTCGGGCTGGTCGGGGTATCGGGTGTGGTCACGCGGTGCTGTCCTTGGCCGTCTGGCAAGTGAAGGGAACGGCAGGAGTATTGCATGTTTACATAACAAAGTCAAGCGACTCTGTTAAAGGCCTTGCGGCTATTTCCGGCGCGGCGGACGCGGCGGTACGGGCGGGGGTGGCAGCTGGCGCGGCAAAGTTTTGCCGGTCATGCCATCGCGCAGGGGGCTCTGTTGCGGCGCGCGCGGGCCAAAGCTGCGGCACAGGGTTACTTCTTCGGCGGCGAGGATAAAAAGATCTTTTTCTGTCGCCACATCAATTTGGCCGAGCGGCCGCGCCTTGGCCGCGCCGCGTTTGCGCACTTCGCTTTTGAGAAAGAAATCGCCCGTGGTTTCATCCAGCACGAATTTGTCGGCGGCTGCGGCACTGTCGACCAGCGGCTGCATCTGCGCCATCAATTCATGCACACGCGGCTGCGCCAATACAGCGGGCAGGTTGCTGCCGACCGCGCCTTGATTGTTGACTGTGATGCGATAAGGGATGATGTGCCGCCCGTGCCGCGTGGTCACGGTGCCGTCCGGATTTTCCAGCGGATGTTTGCCGCTCAGAATATTCCAAAGTTTTTTCAGGCCGGAGGGTTTGTCCGTCATGGCGTATCGCTTGTGATGGTTGAGTGTGGCTCAAGGCTACGCGCGCGCGGTAGCAGAGTCAAAGACTAAACCTGCGGGGGGCGGCGCTTTGCGGCGGGTTTTTGCTTCGGCGTCAATGCTGCGTCGCAATAGCTGCGGAAGCTTTCGAGTGTGCCTTGCAGATCGTCCTGCAAACGCGCGGCGCGCGGCAGCCGCCGCAGCGTTTTTTCGTTCATATACAGGGCGCGGTTGATTTCGATCTGGATGCTATGGC